>NZ_JAOPWY010000083.1 GCF_025965415.1 Nocardioides sp. | reverse complement strand
ATCGCGGGCCGCATCTGCGCGACGTCGTTCAGCGCGTCGAAGATCCGGAAGATGTCCATCCCCGCCGCCGCGGCCTCGTGGACGAAGGCGTCGGTGACCTCGGTCGGGTACGGCGTGTAGCCGACGGTGTTGCGCCCGCGCAGCAGCATCTGCAGGCAGATGTTGGGCACCGCCTCGCGCAGCGCCGCCAGCCGGTCCCACGGGTCCTCGTGCAGGAAGCGCAGCGCCACGTCGTAGGTGGCCCCGCCCCAGGCCTCGAGCGAGAGCAGCTGCGGGGTCGCCCGGGCCACGTGCCCGGCGACGGCCAGCAGGTCCTTGGTGCGCACCCGGGTCGCCAGCAGCGACTGGTGGGCGTCGCGGAAGGTCGTGTCGGTGACCGCGACCCGGTCCTGCGCGCGCAGGCGGCGCGCGAACTCCTCCGGGCCGACCTCGCGCAGCAGCTGGCGCGTGCCGTCGGGGACGGGCCGGGACCGGTCGAGCGCCGGCAGCTTGCTGGCCGGCGACACCGTCACCGGGGCCTGGCCGTGCGGCTGGTTGACCGTGACGTCGGCGAGGTAGCCGAGCAGCCGCGAGGCGCGGTCGCCGCCGACGCGGGCACGCACCAGCTGCGGGTGGTCCTCGATGAACGAGGTGGTCACGCCGCCGGCTGCGAAGTCGGGGTCGGCCAGCACGGCCTGCAGGAAGCCCACGTTGGTGGAGACGCCGCGGATGCGGAACTCCAGCAGGGCCCGCCGGGCCTTCTGCACGGCCGACTCGAAGGTGCGGCCGCGGCAGGTGAGCTTGGCCAGCATCGAGTCGAAGTGGGGGCTGATCTCGGCACCCGTGTAGGTCGTCCCGCCGTCGAGGCGCACGCCGGGGCCGCCGGGGGAGCGGTAGGTCGTGATCTTGCCGGTGTCGGGACGGAAGCCGTTGGCGGGATCCTCGGTGGTGATGCGGCACTGCAGCGCGAAGCCGCGCACCTGCACCGAGTCCTGGGTGAGCTCGAGGTCGGCGAGCGTCGCACCCGCCGCGATGAGCATCTGCGACTGCACGAGGTCGACGCCGGTGACCTCCTCGGTCACGGTGTGCTCGACCTGGATGCGGGGGTTCATCTCGATGAAGACGTAGCGCCCCTGCGGGTCGAGGAGGAACTCGACCGTGCCGGCGTTCTTGTAGCCGATCTCCTGGGCGAACCGGACCGCGTCGGCGCACATGCGCTCGCGGACCTCGGGGTCGAGGTGGGGCGCCGGGGCGATCTCGACGACCTTCTGGTGGCGGCGCTGCACGGAGCAGTCGCGCTCGTAGAGGTGGATCACCCCGCCCTCGGAGCCGGTGCCGTCGGCGAGGATCTGCACCTCGATGTGGCGCGGGTCGACCACGGCCTGCTCGATGAAGACGGTCGGGTCGCCGAAGGCGCCCTCGGCCTCGCGCATGCAGGTCTCGATCGCCTCGCGCAGGTCGGCGCGGTCCTCGACCTTGCGCATCCCGCGACCGCCGCCTCCGGCGACGGCCTTGACGAAGAGCGGCGTCTCGCCGAGCTCCTCCCAGAGGTCCTCGGCCGCCGCGACGAGGGCGTCGACGTCGGTGGAGGGCTCCACCGAGGCGAGGGTCGGGACACCGGCGGCCTTGGCCGCGGCGATCGCGCGCGCCTTGTTGCCGGTCAGGGTGAGCACCTCGGCGCTGGGGCCGATGAAGGTGATGCCCGCCGCGGCACACGCCTCGGCGAGCGCCGGGTTCTCCGACAGGAAGCCGTAGCCGGGGTAGACCGCGTCGGCGCCGCACTGCACGGCGACCGCCACGATCGCGTCGGGGTCGAGGTAGGCGCGCACGGGATGCCCGGGCTCACCGATCTGGTAGGCCTCCTCGGCCTTCATCCGGTGCTCGGACCAGCGGTCCTCGTGGGGGAAGACGGCGACCGTCCTGGCGCCGATCTCGCGCGCGGCTCGGAGGGCCCTGACTGCGATCTCACCGCGGTTGGCGATGAGGACCTTGGAGAACATGGGCGAACGCTATCGAGTGACGGCTGTGACCTGGGTTACTCGTCCGTACACCGGTCAGGTGCGGCTCACCGGGACGCTCGCTCCTGCTCGCGCCACCACGCGACCGTCTCCTTCAGCCCGGTCTCCATCGGGGTGGGTGCGAGGCCGAGACGGTGCTCGCTCGCCGTGGAGTCCAGCACGAAGGGCCGGGTGAACATGTAGCTCGTCTCGGCCAGCTCGCGCATCTCGCGGGAGACCAGGCCCATGCCGCGGAGCACCGGTGCGGGGATCGCCGACATGCGCGGGACCGGCACGTCGCCCGCGGCCGCGACCCGCTCGACGAGGTGGCGCTGGGTGGGGGCGGGGGCGGTCGGCGCGTGGAGGAAGGAGTTCCACAGCTCCTCGCGGGCGGCCGCGACGATCATGGCCGCGGCCAGGTCGGGGACGTAGGTGAAGGAGTGTGGCTGGTCGAGGCTGCCCAGCACGCGCATGGTGCGCCCGGCCAGCACGGTGGGCACGAGTCGCTCGCCGGCGTGCGCGTTGCGGACCGCGGGTCCGTAGAAGTCCGAGGCCGCGACGCTGACGGTCGGGGTCGGCGAGGCCTCGCGCTGGGCCAGGAGGTCGGTGCGGACGCCCAGCTTGCCCCCGCTCGCGTTCCGGGGCGTGTCCTCGGTGATCGGGCCGTCGACCGGACCGTAGGAGTAGAGGCTCTCGGGGAAGACCACGACGGCGCCGGCCCGGCCGGCCGCCTCGAGGACGGCCCGCTCGGCCCGCGGGAGCTCGGCGCGCCAGACCCGGGCGTCGTACGCCGACCCGTGGATGCAGTGGTGGACGGCGACGGCGCCCTCGAAGGCCTCCGCCAGCGCGTCGGGCTGCGACACGTCGACCCGGCGCCGATCGATGAGCGGGTGGGCGGGACCGCTGCCGGAGCGGGTGAGCAACCGCACCCGGTGGCCCGCGTCGGCGAGCTGCTGGGCGACGGTCGAGCCGACGGGGCCGGCTCCGGTGACGACGTGGACGGTGTTCATGGCTTCTCCTGCAATCGATGGAAGTGAGAGCAGTGCTCTCCTTCGATCAGGATGCACCCGTGCTCCACTAAAAGCAAGAGCGGTGCTCACTTCTGTCATGACCGCTTCCTGTTGTGCCACACTGGCGCCATGAGGGACACGGGCTCGACACCGCGCAGCAGGGCCAGGGAGCAGACGATGCGCGACATCGTGCGGATCGGGCGCGCCCACCTGGCCACGGAGGGTGCGGCCGCCCTCTCCCTGCGGGCCGTGGCCCGCGACCTCGGGGTGGTCTCGTCGGCGGTCTACCGCTACGTCCGGAGTCGCGACGAGCTGCTGACGCTGCTCGTCGTCGACGGCTACGACGAGCTGGGCGACGCCGTCGACGCGGCGCTCGAGAAGGTCGACCGGTCGGACTACGCGGCCCGGATGGTGGCGATCGGTCGCGCCGTCCGCGCTTGGGCGCTGGCCGAGCCGGCGACGTACGCCCTGCTCTTCGGCAGCCCGGTCCCCGGCTACGAGGCTCCCGCCGAGCAGACGACCGGGCCGGGAACCCGTGTGATCCTCCGGCTGGTCGAGGTCTGGGAGGACGCCTGGGTGGCCGGGGCGGTCGCGCTGCCGGCCGGGACGGTCGGCCCGCGGCGGCTCTCGCGCGACCTCGCGCGCATCCGGCGGGAGATGGGGATCACGGCACCCGACGCGCTGGTCGCGCGCGGCATGCTCGCGTGGGCGGCTCTGTTCGGGTGCGTGAGCTTCGAGCTCTTCGGGCAGTACGGTCCGGACACCTTCGCCGAGCCGAAGGACATCTTCGAGCACCACCTGGCCGCCCTCGTGGAGACCGTCGGGCTGGCCTGAAGGTCAGCGCGAGAGCGCCCTGCCCACCGCACGACCGGAGAAGATGCAGCCGCCGAGGAAGGTGCCCTCGAGCGCGTTGTAGCCGTGGACGCCGCCACCTCCGAAGCCCGCCACCTCGCCCGCGGCGTACAGGCCGGGGACGGGGGAGCCGTCGGCGGCGACGCACCGGCCGTCGAGGTCGGTCTCCAGCCCGCCGAGCGTCTTGCGGGACAAGATGTTGAGGCGTACGGCGATGAGCGGGCCGTGGGCCGGGTCGAGGATCTTGTGCGGCCTGGCCACGCGGATCAGCTTGTCGGTGCGGCTACGGCGGGCGTTGTGGATCGCCATGACCTGGACGTCCTTGGTGAAGGCGTTGTCCATCTCTCGGTCGCGCGCGACGATGTGGCGCTCGAGGTCGACGACGTCCAGCTGCGGGCCGCGCGCGAGCGCGTTCATGCCGTCGACCAGCTCGGGGAGGGTGTCGGCCACCACGAAGTCGACGCCGTGCTCCTTGAACGCCTCGACGGGACCGGGCGCGCCCTTGGCGAGCCGGGTCTTCGCCAGGAACCTCAGGTCCTTGCCCGTGATGTCGGGGTTCTGCTCGGAGCCCGAGAGGGCGAACTCCTTCTCGATGATCGACTGGGTCAGCACGAACCACGAGTAGTCGTGGCCCGCGGCCAGGATCTGCTTCATCGCACCGATCGAATCGGCACCGGGCACGCCCGACATGCCCTCGAGGCGGCGCCCGGTCGCGTCGAACCACATCGACGACGGTCCGGGTAGGATCCGGATGGCGTGGTCGGGCCACACCGGGTCCCAGTTGTGGATGCCCTCGACGTAGGCCCACATCCGGTCCTTGTTGACCATCGTGGCGCCGGCGTCCTCGGCGATGCCCTGCATGCGGCCGTCCACGTGCGCGGGCACGCCGGAGATCAGGTGCTCGGGCGCGGCCCCGATGCGCTCGGTCGGCCAGCTGCGCCGCATGAGCTCGTGGTTGTGGCCGATGCCGCCGGAGGTGACGACGACCGCGGCGGCGCGGAGCTCGAACTCGCCGGTCGGCTCCCGGCTGGACCTCACGCCGCGCGGGGAGTCGTCATCGGCCAGCACGGTGCCGCGCACGCCGACGACCGCCCCGTCCTCGACGACCAGCTCGTCGACCTGGTGGCGGAACGCGAGGCGTACGAGCCCCTGCGCCTCTGCCCTCTCGACCGGCTCGGCGAAGATGCGGACCACCTCGGGGCCGGTGCCCCAGGTGAGGTGGAAGCGCGGCACCGAGTTGCCGTGGCCGGTGGCCCGGCCGTCGCCGCGCTCGGCCCAGCCGACGAACGGCAGCGACTTCAGCCCGAGGTCGTGGAGGTAGTCGCGCTTCTCGCGGTGGGCGAAGTCGACGTACGCCCTGGCCCACTGCTGCGGCCAGAAGTCCTCGCCGCGACCGGCGCCGTCCGTGCCGTCGCCGAGGCGGTCGAACTGCGCCGAGCCCTGCCAGTCCTGCCAGGCCAGCTCGGGGGAGTCCTTGATGCCCATCCGCCGCTGCTCGGGGCTGTCGACGAAGAGCAGGCCGCCGAGCGACCACCACGCCTGGCCGCCGAGGTTGTGGCGGTTCTCCTGGTCGAGGACGAGCACGCGCCTGCCGGCCAGCGCCAGCTCGTGCGTGGCGACGAGGCCGGCGAGCCCGGCGCCGACGACGATGACGTCGGGGGTGAGGTCGCCAGGGAGATCGGACTGAGTCATGCCTGCTCCTGCGGGTAGTGGTGGACGATCATCTCGGCGAGCAGCCGCAGCGCCCGCTCGACGGTGCGGCCGGGAGCGGCCGTGGGGTCGGGGTCGAGGGCGGAGAAGGCCAGCCCGTCGAGCATGTTGACGACGACGCTCAGCACGGCGGCGAGGTCGTCGGCGGGGAGCCGGTCGCACCACAGGTCGCCGGCTGCCGCGAGCATCTGCTCCTGGAGCGACTCGCGCGCCGGCAGGAGGGCGGCGCGGAGGTCGGGGTCCGCGCGGGCCGCGACCAGCAGCTCGCGCCAGGTCTGGTTGGCGGGGGAGAGCACGACCGTACGCAGGTGGTTGAGCACCGCGACCACGTCGTCGACGGTCTCCACGTCGGCGCCCACGGTCGCCCGGAACGCCTCGACGTTGCGGGTCGCGACGTGCTCGGCGGTGGCCACCAGCAGCGCCTGCCGGGTGGGGAAGTGCCGGAAGAGGGCGCCCTGGCTGACGCCGGCCGCCGCGCAGACCGCGGCGGTCGAGGTGGCGGCGTACCCCCGCTCGGCCAGGCACGCCACCGTCGCGTCGAGGAGGGCGCCGATGGTGCCCTCGCGGCGCTGGGCCTGGGTGCGACGGGGACTCACTCCCCGATCCTCACATAAAAAGTGAGTGCTTGCTATCTAATCTTCCGTTGATCGGTGCGATCAAGAAGGTCAGTCCTTGATCTCGCAGATCACGGCGCCGTTGGTCACGGTCGCGCCGACCTCGGCCTGGAGGCCCGTGACGGTGCCCGACTTGTGGGCCTTGAGCGGCTGCTCCATCTTCATCGCCTCCATGACGACCACGACGTCGCCCTCGGCGACCTCCTGGCCGTCGGTGACGGAGACCTTCACGATGGTGCCCTGCATGGGCGAGGTGACCGCGTCGCCGGACGCCGCGGCGCCGGCCTTCTTCGCCGACCGCTTCGCCTTCTTCGCGCCACCGCCGCCACCGCCGGCGGACAGGCCGCCCAGGCCGGCGGGCAGGACGACCTCGAGGCGACGCCCGCCGACCTCGACGGTCACCTTCTGCCGCTCGCCGGCTTCGTCGGCCTCGGCCGAGTCACCGGCGTAGGGCTCGATCTGGTTGTCGAACTCGGTCTCGATCCACTGCGTGTAGACGGTGAACTCGCCAGCCCCGTCAGAACTGTCGGACGGCGTGGAGGTCGAGCTTCCGACGAAGGCCGGGTCGCGCACCACGGCGCGGTGGAACGGGATGACCGTGGGCATGCCGTCGACGACGAACTCGTCGAGCGCGCGGCGCGAGCGCTCGAGCGCCTGCGTGCGGTCGCGGCCGGTCACGATGAGCTTGGCGATGAGCGAGTCGAACGAGCCCGGGATGGTCTCGCCGTTCTCGTAGCCGCCGTCGAGGCGTACGCCGGGACCGCTCGGCGGCCTCCACGCGGAGAGGGTGCCGGGGGCGGGCATGAAGTTGCGGCCGCCGTCCTCGGCGTTGATGCGGTACTCGATGGAGTGGCCGCGGATCTCCGGGTCGTCGTAGCCGAGCTCCTCGCCCGCGGCGATGCGGAACATCTCGCGGACCAGGTCGATCCCGGTGACCTCCTCGGAGACGCAGTGCTCGACCTGCAGGCGGGTGTTGACCTCGAGGAAGGAGATCGTGCCGTCCTGCGCGACGAGGAACTCGCAGGTGCCGGCGCCGTGGTAGCCGGCCTCCTTGAGGATCCGCTTGGACGACTCGTAGAGCTCGGTCAGCTGCTCCTCGGAGAGGAACGGCGCCGGCGCCTCCTCGACGAGCTTCTGGTTGCGACGCTGCAGCGAGCAGTCGCGGGTGGAGACCACGACGACGTTGCCGTGCTGGTCGGCCAGGCACTGGGTCTCGACGTGACGGGGCTTGTCGAGGAACTTCTCGACCAGGCACTCGCCGCGACCGAAGGCGGTGACCGCCTCGCGCACCGCGGACTCGTAGGCGTCGGGGATCTCCTCGATCGTGCGCGCCACCTTGAGGCCGCGCCCGCCGCCGCCGAAGACGGCCTTGATCGCGACCGGCAGACCGTTGGCCTCGGCGAAGGCGACGACCTCGTCGGCGTCCTTGACGGGGTCCTTGGTGCCGGGAGCGAGCGGGGCGTTGGCCTTGTCGGCGATGTGCTTGGCCCTGGCCTTGTCGCCCAGCGCCTCGATCGCGGCGGGCGGGGGACCGATCCAGACCAGCCCGGCGTCGATCACGGCCTGGGCGAAGTCGGCGTTCTCGGCGAGGAAGCCGTAGCCGGGGTGGATCGAGTCGGCCCCGGACTTCTCGGCGACCGCGATGATCTTGGCGATGTCGAGGTAGGACTCCGCGGGCGTGGCGCCGCCGAGGGAGTGGGCCTCGTCGGCGAGCCGCACGAAGAGGGCGTCGCGGTCGGGGTCGGCGTAGACCGCGACGCTGCCGATGCCGGCGTCCTTGCAGGCGCGGATGACGCGGACGGCGATCTCCCCGCGGTTGGCGATGAGGACCTTCTTCAAGCTCACGCGAGATCTCCTGGGTCAGCGGTGCGGTCAAGATTCAGCGGGCCGGGATGCATGCCGCGGGCAGGTTACCGCGAGCCCAGCACGCGCCGTCCGACAGCCTGACGTAGTGGACGTACGGCGTGGGCGTAGGCGATCCCGACGGTCAGCGAGGCCGCCAGCGCGAGCCACTGGTGGCCGGAGTCCTCGAGCGGGGGATAGACCTGCCAGTGGGTGAGGTAGATGAACAGGCTCGCTCCCGCGAGGACCCCTGCTGCCCGCGCGAGTGCCGTCGGCAGGGTCACGTGCGGCAGCCACAGGAGGAGCAGGAAGCCCCCCAGCACGATCGCCTCGCGCAGCGGCTGGCCGAAGAAGCCGACGGTCAGCGCCGCGGCCAGCGCGGAGACGAGCACCCGCTGGCGGGGAGTGTCCGCGCGCGCCCCGAGCCAGCCGAGCACGAAGAAGAAGGCGACGACGAGCGTGGAGTAGCGCTGGGTGGGGCCGGCGCGCAGGCCGACCTCGGCGAAGCGGGCCACTGCCGCCACGGCCAGCACCGCGAGCGCGAACCGGAACGGCGTACGTCGCTCGAGCCGGTGCAGCACCGGCAGGCAGGTGAGCGCGAGGGCTCCGGCCGTGATCCAGACGAGGGACTCGAGGAACCACAGCTGCCACTGGTCGTCCCACTCGGACCCGTTGACGAGCTCGCGCACGAACAGGGTGGTGGTGAGGTCGTAGGCGCCGAGGAGGACCGCGACGCCGCCCACCCACAGCACCGACGGGACGACGAGCTGCGCCAGGCCCGACAGCCCGTGCCGCATCCGTGTCCGGGCGCCACCGGGCGCGGAGAGCTGGAAGCGGGCGAAGTTGAAGCCGGCGATGGCCAGCAGCAGGTGCGCGCCGCCCTCGAGGGAGACGAGGTCGACGTGGCTCGCGACGACGAAGAGGATCGCGAGCGCACGCAGCGCGACCGAGGTGTCCACCCGCACCCGGCGGGGCCGCGGCCGATCCGTGGCGGGCGCGGCCAGCCGCTCCAGCTCGGCGACCGGGCGGGTGTGCCACCCCGCCGGGAGCCCCTCGGGGAAGTGGTCCGCGAGCAGGGTCGCGAGCTCGACGTAGAACAGCGAGTCGCCGCCGAGGTCGACGAACGAGTCGGTGGCGCCGACGTCCGGGCGCCCGAGGACCCGGACGAAGTCGACGCGCACCGAGCCGGACCCGGTCGTCCCCTCAGGCTGCTCGGCCAGGTCGGCCAGACCGCGGAGGGCGGCGTAGTCGGTCTTGCCGGTGCTCGTCAGCGGGATCTGCGGCAGGACGCTCACGCGTACGGCGTGCGCCGGGACCCCGCAGTGCTCGCCGGCGAGGGACAGCGCGGCGGCCCTGCCCCGGCCGGTGGTCAGGAAGACGTGGACGGCCCGGTCGGTGGCCACGACGCGGGCGTGGCGGTCGACCTCCGCCCGCAGGTGTCCCTCCACGGCGTCGAGGTCGAGCCGGAGGCCGAAGACCTTGCCGAAGCGGTTGCGCCGCCCGACCACCTCGAAGAGCCCGTCGACCTCGCGCGCCAGGTCGCCGGTGCGGAGCTCGGTCGTCTCGCGACCGAGCGCGAGGTCGGCGGGCGTAGTGGCGTAGCCGAGCATCACGTTGGGGCCGGAGTAGACGAGCTCGCCGACGCCGGGCCGCTCGTCAGCGCTCGCGTCGAGGCGCAGGTGGCCGCCGGGCACCGCGACGCCGATCGCGGCGGGGTGCCCGGCGGCGAGGTCCGGGGGGAGGTAGGCCATCCGCGCGGTGGCCTCGGTCGCGCCGTACATCACGACGAGGTCCCACCCGCGGATGCGGCCACACCGGCTCCAGCGGCGTACGGCGTCGGGGTCGAGGCGGCCGCCGGCCTGGGTCACCTGCCGCAGGCTGGGGAGGTCGCGGCCCTCGAAGCCGCTGGCGGCCAGCAGGTCGAAGGTGTGCGGGACGCCCGCGAGGGTGGTCGCGCCGGCGCGGGTGAAGAGGTCCCAGAAGCACTCGTCGACCACGCTGAGCCCGGTCAGCACGACGCTGGCGCCCGCGACCAGGTGGGAGTGCAGCACCGACAGGCCGTAGCAGTAGTGCAGTGGCAGCGCGGTGATCGCGCGGTCGGCGGGGGTGAGCGCGAGGTAGTCGGCGATGGCGGCCGCGTTGCTGGCGACGTTGTCGCGGGAGAGCCGCACGAGCTTGGGGGAGCCCGTCGTGCCCGAGGTGCTGAGCAGGAGCGCCAGGTCGGGGTGGAGGTCGTGCGCGGTCGAGGACCGGCGTACGTCGTCGCGGGCACCGGCGGTGCAGACGATGTCGGGGTCGTAGGCCGCCACCATCGCCTCACGCTGGGCCTCCCGGCCGTCCGGGACGACCAGCGCGACGTGGCCGTGCTGGAGCGCGGCGAGGTAGGCGACGAGCGAGTCCAGGTCGTTGGCACCCTCGACGAGGACGAGCCGACGCCCGGGGCCCCAGCTCAGGGCGCGGTCCGCGACCCGTCGGGCGAGATCGGCGTGGCTGAGCACCTCGCCGTCGGCGACCACGGCCGCCGCGTCGCCGAACGCGGCGTGCGCGAGCACCGGTGCGGGCGCCGTGCCCCGGAGGAGGGCCGGCCGGGAGGGGGTGATCGTCACGGTGCGCCCGCGGGTCGGTAGGCGCGGACGAGCCCGGTCACCCGCAGGTGGACGGTGTCGCCGGCCGTCGGGTGGAGCACGCCGGCCATCCGCGAGAGCACCGCGGTGCCGTCGTCGAGGCGGACCTGCACGGCGCAGTCGTGGCCGTAGTAGCTGACCTCCTCGACGGTGCCGCGGACGCCCTCGGTGTGGGAGAGGTCGACGTAGACCTGTTCGGGACGGATCATCAGCGAGACCGGTCCCGTGGTCGGCTCGGTCAGGACGACCTCGCCGAGCGCGCACGTGGCGTGGGCGTCGGTCGCGACGCCGGGCAGCACGACGGCGCGGCCGACGAACTCCGCCACCTGCGGGTCGGTCGGCGAGAGGTAGACCTCGCTCGGCGTTGCGGACTGGACGAGCCGCCCGCCCCGCATGACCGCGACCTGGTCGGCCAGCGAGAGCGCCTCGTTCTGGTCGTGGGTCACGAGCACGGCGGTGGTGTTGGTGGCCTGGAGGGCGCGGCGCACGGCCCGGGCGGTGCTGCCGCGCAGGCCGGCGTCGAGGGAGGAGAAGGGCTCGTCGAGCAGGACGACGGCCGGCTGCGGTGCCAGCGAGCGGGCGAGTGCGACGCGCTGCTGCTGGCCGCCGGACAGCTCGTCGGGACGTCGGGTGCGGAAGTCGGCGGGCAGCTCGACGAGGTCGAGCATCTCGGCCACGCGGTCGCCGGCCCGGTCGTGGGTGCGGGCCTCGCGCGACAGGCCGAAGGAGATGTTGGCCGCGACGTCGAGGTGCGGGAAGAGCGCGCCCTCCTGGGGGACGTAGCCGACCCGGCGCGTCTGCGGCGGGACCGGTCGTACGCCGTCGCCGCAGACGACGTCGTCGCCGAAGGCGATGGTGCCCGACTCGGGCACGAGGAAGCCGGCGATCAGCCGCAGGAGCGTGGTCTTGCCGCACCCCGAGGGCCCGAGCACGGTCGTGAAGGAGCCGTGCGGCACGTGGAGGGTGACGTCGTCGACGGCGCGGGTGACCGCGTGCCCGGAGCCCGTGGAGGGGAACGACTTGGTGACGCCGGTGAGGTTCAAGGAGCTCATGCAGGGAGCCTCTCTGGGGTCGGCGTGTCCATGCGCATCAGCAGGACCGTCGCGGGGATGGAGACCAGCACCAGCAGCAGCGCGTAGGGGGCCGCGGCGCCGTAGCGCAGCTCCGAGGACGCCGACCAGAACTCGGTGGCGAGGGTGCGGGTGCCGATCGGGGAGAGCATCAAGGTGGCGGTGAGCTCGGTGGAGATCGCCAGGAAGACCAGGGCGGCGCCGGCGCCGAGGCTCGGCGCGATCAGCGGCAGGGTCACCCGCCGGGCGGTCGCCAGCGGCCCGACGCCGAGGCTGTGGGCGACGTCGTCGAGCACCACCGGCGCCTGCTCCAGCCCGGCCCGCGCGGTCACCACGGCCCGCGGCAGGAAGAGGATGGCGTACGCCGCGACGAGCAGGCCGGCGGTCTGGTAGACGACGGGGACCAGGCGCAGCGAGGCCACGACGAGCGCGAGCCCGACGACGATGCCGGGCAGGGCGTTGGCGACGTAGGTGCTGCGCTCGATGACCGTCGAGGCCAGGCCGCGGTGGCGCACGGCCAGCCACACGACCGGCACCGCGGCGAGCGTGGTCACCACCGCCCCGGCGAGCGCGAGGACGATCGTGGCGGCGAGCGCGGCGCCGAGCTCGTCCAGCGGGAACTCGGTCGAGGTGCCGACGACCAGCCACCGGCCGAGGGAGTAGGCCGGGACGCCGACGGCCAGGGCGACGACCGCGCCGGCGACCGCGAGGAGCGGCCACCGCCAGGCGCCGAGCGGGAGCAGTACGGCGCCGCGTGCGGCGCCGCCGCCCACCCGTGCGTAGCGGCGGTCGCCGCGGAGCCGGAGCTCGGCGAGCAGCAGCACGAGGCACAGCAGGACCAGGACGCCGGCCATCGCGGTCGCGGCGTTGCCGTTGAAGGTCGAGCCGTACTGGTCGTAGATCGCGGTCGTGAACGTCGGGAAGCGCAGCAGCGACAGGGCGCCGAACTCCGCCAGCAGGTGCAGTCCCACCAGCAGCGCGCCGCCGAGCAGTGCGGGTCGCAGCTGGGGCAGGACGACCGTGCGGAAGGTGCGGGCGCGCGAGTGGCCCAGCGACCAGGCCGACTCCTCGAGCGCGGGGTCGAGGCGGCGCAGCATCGCCACGACGGGGAGGTAGACGAGGGGGTAGTAGGACAGCGTCACCACGCCGAACGCCCCGGCGAACCCCTGGATGCTGCTGTCGAGGGAGACCCAGGCGTAGCCGTTCACGAAGGCCGGCACGGCCAGGGGCGCGACCATCAGGCCGTGCCACAGCCGACGGCCGGGCAGGTCGGTGCGCTCGACCAGCACCGCAAGCGCCACGCCGAGGACGGCGGTGGCGGCCATGCAGGCCGCGGCCAGGGTCACGGTGTTGCGCAGCAGCTCGACGATCCGCGGTCGGGCGACCAGCTGCCAGAGCTCGACCGGACCGATGACCACGACGTAGAAGGCGACGTAGCCCAGCGGCACCAGCGCGAGGAGTGCGACGAGCGCCCCCGCTGCGAGCAGGGGGAGCGGCGTACGTCGTCCGGTCGAGGTCGTGGCCACCGTCAGAGCAGGCCCGCGGCGGTCATCAGGTCGGTGACCTGGGGGCCGTTGAGGCTGGCCACGTCGACCTGCGGCGGCTCGAGCTCGTCGAAGGGCTTGACGTCGGGGTTGAGGCTGGCGTCGGGGTTGAGCGGGTACTCGAGGGCGTAGGACTCCGCCATCGCCTCCTGCGCCTCGGTGCCGGTCAGCCAGGTGATGAACTCCTCGGCGGCCTCCCGGTGCTCGCTGCTCGCGAGGATGCCGGCCCCGGAGATGCTCAGGAAGGCGCCCGGGTCCTGGTCGCCGAAGAAGTAGAGGTCGGAGCTGTCGGAGTCGGTGCCGTTCTCCGCGCGGTCGCGGTACCAGTAGTAGCTGTAGGCGATGCCCGCGTCGACCTCGCCGGAGTCCACCGACTGCATGACGACGAGGTTGTTCTGCACGATGACGCCGTTGTCCTTGAGGCCCTCGAGCCAGGCCTGCGTGGCCTCCTCGCCCTCGAGCTCGAGGACGGCGGAGACGATCGCCTGGAAGTCGGCGCCGGTGGGCGAGAACGCCACGCGGCCCTTCCACTCGGGCTGGGCGAAGTCGAGGATGGAGGCGGGCATGTCGGCCGCGGTCATCGAGTCGGTGTTGTACATCGCGACCGTTGAGCGGGCCAGGAAGCCGGTCCACGCACGGTCCGCGGGGACGTACTGCTCCGGGATGGTCGCGGTGGCGGCCTCGGGCAGCTCGGCGAAGAGGCCCGCATTGTCGACGATGCTCATGGCCGGGGAGTTCTCGGTGAGGAACACGTCGGCGGGCGAGTCGGCGCCCTCCTCGAGGATCTGGTTGGCCATCTCGAGGTCCTTGCCGCTGCGCAGCTCGACGTCGAGGCCGGACTCCTCCTCGAAGAGCGGGACGAGCTCGTCGAGCAGCTGCTCGTGCTGGGCGTTGTAGATGACCAGGTCGGGCGAGCCGAAGACGCCGCACCCCGACAGGGTCGAGGCGGTCAGCAGGGTGGCGGCCAGGGTCACGCTGACGCGCACGGCGGCACGGCGCGGGGAAGTCGTCACGGGGGTGTCCTCACTCGGTCTGAACTTTGCTTAGCCTCGCCTAACTCTAGACCCGGGCCATGAGGGGTGAGGAATCCAGGTGTGCGCCCACCTCGGGAGCGTCCCACAACGGCACTGAGTTGGGGTTAGCGATCGCTAACCTCGTCCGGCTAGGGTGCGGCCATGACCTTCGAGCTGTCCCCCGAGCACGAGCAGTTCCGCCGCAGCGTCCGCGACTTCGCCCAGGCGGAGATCGCGCCGCACGCCGCGCAGTGGGACCGCGACCACCACTTCCCGACCGACGTCGTGCAGAAGATGGGTGCGCTCGGCCTGATGGGCCTGACCGCCCCCGAGGAGTTCGGTGGCGCCGGGATGGCGGGGGAGGACGGCGGCTTCACCTCGCTGTGCCTCGCGATCGAGGAGATCGGCCGCGTCGACCAGTCCATGGGCATCACGCTCGAGGCGGCGGTGGGCCTGGGCATCAACCCGATCCTGACCTACGGCACCGAGGAGCAGAAGCAGGCCTGGCTGCCGGACCTCGTGTCCGGCGACAAGGTCGCGGGCTTCGGCCTGACCGAGCCGGGTGCCGGCTCCGACGCTGGTGCGACCAAGACCAAGGCGGTCCTCGACGACGGCGAGTGGGTCGTCAACGGCGCCAAGCAGTTCATCACCAACTCGGGCTCGGCGATCACCTCCCTGGTCACCGTCACCGCCCGCACCGGCGAGCGCCCCGACGGCCGCCCGGAAATCTCGACCATCATCGTGCCCTCGGGCACCGACGGCTTCGTCGCAGAGAAGGCGTACGACAAGCTCGGCTGGCACGCCTCCGACACCCACCCGCTGTCCTTCGCCGACGCGCGCGTCCCGGAGGCCAACCTGCTCGGTGAGCGCGGCCGCGGCTACGCCCAGTTCCTCGCCACCCTCGACGACGGCCGCGTCGCGATCGCCGCGCTCGCCGTCGGCTGCATCCAGGCCTGTCTCGACATGTCGCTGCAGTACGCCGGCGAGCGGCAGACCTTCGGTGGCCCGATCGGGCGCAAGCAGGGCCTCGCCTTCCAGGTCTCCGACCTCCAGGTCATGCTCGACGCCTCGCGCCTGCTGACCTACAAGGCGGCCGCGATGAAGGACGCCATGGACGCCGGGTCGAACGTGTCGACCGGCGCCTTCAAGCAGGCCGCCGCCGTCGCCAAGCTCTACGCCACCGAGTCGGCCGTCACCGCGACCCGGATCGCCACGCAGATCTTCGGCGGCTACGGCTTCATGGAGGAGTACCCCGTCGTCCGGTTCTACCGCGACGCCAAGGTCCTCGAGATCGGCGAGGGCACCTCGGAGGTCCAGCGGATGCTGATCGCGCGGGGGCTCGGCCTGCCGGTCGAGTGAGTCCGCCTCGGGCCACGAGCTGAGACGCATGGGGCAAAATCCTCAGTTCTGCCACGGGAGATCCACAGCGGGGCTAGGTTCGAGGACACCTCACGCGTGATTCGACTCGGCGTCCATCCACATGCGGAGCTTCGGAGGTATGGCCGCATGACCCGCAATCCGCTCGCTCGTTCGCGCCGCACCACCGCAGGACTCGGGGCCACCTGCGCCGTGTTCCTGATCATCGGCCTGGGGGTCGGCGGGTTCGGCCTCCCCGCCCATGCCGCCGAGGCGCCCGTCGGCCTCGGCACGGCGGGGTCGTTCGCCGTCCTGGCCGGGCAGAGCGTCACCAACACCGGTCCGTCCGTCGTGACGGGCGACATCGGAGTGGGGCCGGGCACCGCGGTCAGCGGCATCCCGCCACTCGTCCAGGTCGACGGTGCGCTGCACGTCGCCGACGCCGTGGCCAACCAGGCGCAGGCCGACCTCGTCACGGCGTACAACTCGGCTGCGGGCCGCTCCACCGTCACCGACGTCACCGGGCGCGACCTCGGCGGGCTGACCCTCACCAGCGGGGTGGTCGAGCACACCTCGGCCATGCAGCTGACCGGCACCGTCACGCTGGACGCCCAGGGTGACCCGTCCGCGGTGTTCATCTTCAAGGCGGGCAGCTCGCTGACCACCGCCCCCGACAGCACGGTGTCCCTCGTCAACGGCGCCTCGCCCTGCAACGTCTTCTGGCAGGTCGGCAGCAGCGCCACGATCGACACGGGCACGACGTTCGTCGGGACCGTCATGTCCCTCACCTCGGCCACCCTGGCGACCGGGGCCTCGGTCGAGGGCCGGGTGCTGGCCCGCAACGGGTCGGTCACGCTCGACACCAACGTGATCACCCGCCCGCTCTGCACCGCGGCGGCGTCGCCCACCGCCACGCCGACCCCGTCAGCCACCCCGTCAGCCACCCCGTCGGCCGCTCCGTCGTCGTCCCCCACGTCCTCTCCCTCGTCCACGCCGAGCGCCGGTGCGGGGAGTGGTGGCAACGGCTCGGGCACCGGCAACGGCAACGGCAACGGCAACGGCACCAACAACGGCAACGGCCAGTCCACCGACGGGTCCCTGGACACGCCCGTCGTGCCGACCGGTCACCCCGAGACCGGGCTGGGTGGCGACGCGCCTCCGGCAGGTCCCGGCTGGGGACCGCTGGTGCTGCTCGGTGCTGCGACCGTGGCTGCGGGCGCCCTCCGCTGGCGCCGACCGCGTCGCGTCCACCTGGGCTGATCGGTGAGCGTCACGCTCACGCGCAGGTCGGCGCTGCTGGCCTGCGCGGCGACGGGCCTGGCCGGTTGCGCCGCCCAGGAGGGGCCGGGCGTCCCGGAGACCCCGGGAGCCCGCTCGACGGGCCCGGGACCCACGCGGCGCCCCCGCGCGAGACCCCCGGCCTCGCCGCGGCACCTGGCGATCCCGAGCATCGGGGTGTCGGCCCGGCTGGTCGGGCTCGGGCTCCAGGACGACGGCACCGTCGAGGTGCCGTCCGTCCGGGGAACGGCCGGTTGGTTCCGGCTCGGGACGGTCCCCGGTCGTCGCGGGTCCGCGGTGATCCTCGGCCACGTCGACTCGGTCGACGGCCCCGACGTCTTCGCCGACCTGTCCGCGCTGCGCAGCCCGGACCGCGTGCAGGTCGTGCTCTCCGACGACAGCCTCGTGACGTTCGAGGTGACCGGCATCGAGACCTATGCCAACGCCGACTTCCCCGCCGACCTCGTCTACGCGGGCACCCGTCGACGACGCGAGCTCAACCTCGTCACCTGTGGCGGCGACTACGACCGGGAGCGGGGCGGCTACCAGTCCAACGTGGTCGTCTTCACCCGCCGGACGCGCGCCTAGGGTCGGGCGTCTCCTCCTCCCGACGGATCCGCCGGCGTCGACGGGCCTCTACCCTCGCTCCATGCCCAGCCCGAGCCAGCGCGTCCTCGAGTGGTTCGGGGTGGACGACGCGTGGGAGCGCCCGCGTCCCGCGATCGGGAGGCAGGACGTCGTGCTCGCCGCGAGTGTCGAGGCGATCAGCCTGCTGGCCCTGGAGCTGGTGCGCAGCTCGGGGGGCCTCGAGCACACCGACGGCCCGGTCTGGGCCCAGTGGGCGGCGGTCTCGACGGGCGCGGTCCTGCTGCTCGGGCGCCGGAGGTGGCCGCTGACGGTCGCGATCCTGGCCGCCGCGCACATGTTCGTCGCCGGCGTGACCATGCCCGAGGTGATGGGGCAGCTGTCGCTGCAGATCGTCTACTTCGTGGCACTCCTCAGCGGCGTCGCGTGGGCGCGCGACCGACGTGCGATGGCGATCGTGGTCAGCACGATCGTGCTCTTCATGTTCGCCTGGATCACGTGGCAGTTCGCGCTCGGCTCGACGGTGCAGGAGTGGCTCGACGACGAGGAGTTCACCGGGCGCACCGGGGTCTTCCCGCCCATCCCGTCGGCCATCGCCCTCGCCCTGCTGATCAACGCGATCTACTTCGGCGGCGCGATCGTCGGCGGCGGGGTCTCCTGGCGCGCGGCCCGGCAGCGCGACCGGCTCCGGGCGCAGGCGAGCACGATCGCCACGCAGGCCGGCCGGCTCCGCGAGCAGGCGGTCGTCGAGGAACGCCTGCGGATCGCCCGCGAGCTGCACGACGTCGTGGCGCACGGTGTCTCCGCGATGGGCATCCAGGCCGGTGCGGCGCGGCGGGTGCTCGAGCGCGACCCCGACGCAGCGCGTACGGCCCTCGCCCACGTCGAGGAGGCCTCGCGCGACGCGGTCACCCAGATGCGCCGCCTGCTCGGCACGCTGCGCGAGGGCGTGGGCGAAGCGCCCCAGCACCTCGACGGGGCGCGTACGACGGACGCGGGCGTCGGCGACCTCGCCCGCCTGGTCGCCGAGGTGTCCGGCCAGGGCCTGGCGGTGAGCCTGGACGTCGTCGAGACGCGGGCCGAGGCCGCCGACCGGCTGCCGCGCGGCATCGGTCTCGCGGTCTACCGCACGGTCCAGGAGGCGCTCACCAACGTCCGTCGCCACTCGACCGCCGACACCGTCTCGGTCGTCGTCCGGGTCGACGAGGCGGGGTCGTACGCCGAGGTCGAGGTCGTCGACAACGGCCGCCCGCGCCACGGCACCTCCGGCAGCGGGCTCGGGCAGCTCGGCATCCGCGAGCGCGCGGCCACCCACGGCGGCCAGGTCGACATCGGGCCACGGGTGACCGGTGGCTACCGCGTCCGGGTCCGCTACCCGCTGGGAGCCACCGCGTGAGCGACCGGCTCAAGGTGCTGATCGTCGACGACCACGCGATGGTGCGCTCCGGATTCGCGATGGTGCTGTCCGTCGAGGACGACATCGAGGTGGTCGGCCAGGCGGCCGACGGCCTCCAGGCCATCGAGCGCGCCCGCGAGACCCGTCCCGACGTGGTGCTGATGGACGTCCAGATGCCCCAAATGGACGGCATCGAGGCCACCCGGCAGCTCGTGGCCGACGACCTGGGCCACGTGGTCATCGTGACGACCTTCGACCGCGACGACTACCTCTTCGACGCCCTGCAGGCCGGCGCCAGCGGCTTCCTGCTGAAGAACGCCGGTCCGGAGCAGCTGCTCGACGCCGTACGCGCCGCCGGTCGCGGGCACGCGCTGCTGGCGCCGGAGGTGACCCGGCGGGTGATCGGCAAGATGGCCACGGAGCGCCCGCCGGACCGACCCGAGCCCGCCGAGCTGACCCGGCTGACCGTCCGCGAGCGCGAGGTGCTGGTGCTGCTGGGCCGCGGGCTGTCCAACAGCGAGATCGCCGGGGAGCTCGTGCTGGGCGAGGCCACCGTCAAGACCCACGTGTCCAACGTCCTCGCCAAGCTCCACCTGCGCGACCGGGTGCAGGCCGTGGTCTACGCCTACGAGGCCGGCCTCATCCTCCCGACGGAGGACTGAGGCAGGCGCCGGGTTCCGTCGCACGGGGGATCCGCCGACGGGTCGCGAGGCCTAGCGTCGGGGTCATGTTGGAGATCAGGGGGCTGACCAGGCGGTTCGGGGCGAACACCGCCGTGGACCAGGTGTCGTTCGAGGTGCCGGACGGACAGATGACCGGCTTCGTCGGCGCCAACGGCGCCGGCAAGACCACGACCATGCGGATGGTGATGGGCGTGCTCGGCATCGACGGGGGAGAGGTGCTCTGGCAGGACCGGCCGATCGATCGGCTCGACCGCCGCTCCTTCGGCTACATGCCCGAGGAGCGGGGGCTCTACCCCAAGCAGCCGATCATCGACCAGCTCGTCTACGTCGCCCAGCTCAAGGGCATGGGACGCGCCGAGGCCCGCGCCGAGGTGCAGGAGCTGCTCGAGCGGTTCGGCCTGGGCGAGCGTGCCAAGGACCACCTCGAGAAGCTCTCGCTGGGCAACCAGCAGCGGGTGCAGATCATCGCCTCGGTGCTCCCGCGACCGGCCGCACTGATCCTCGACGAGCCCTTCTCGGGCCTCGACCCGCTGGCCGTCGACTCGATGGCCGACCTGCTGCGCGACTACACCCGCGACGGGATCCCGGTCCTCTTCTCCAGCCACCAGCTCGACCTGGTGGAGCGCCTGTGCGACCGCCTGGTCGTGCTGGCCCAGGGCCGCCGGGTCGCCGCCGGGACGGTGTCGGAGCTGCGCGACGCGGGGGTGCCGCGCTTCCGACTCGTCCTCGGCGGCGATGCCGGCTGGGTCCGCGACCACGACGGGCTGGAGGTCCTCGACCTGGACGGCACGACCGCCCTCGTCGAGGTCCGGCAGGACGGCGCCGAGCAGCAGCTCATCGCCGACGCGACCCGCCGCGGCGCAGTCCACGAGTTCGTCCGGGTGCGCCCGGCGCTCAGCGAGATCTACCGGGAGGCCACGTCATGAGCACCGACCCCACCACGGGCACCACCGAGCCGGCCTGGCTGCTGGTCACCCGCCGCGAGGTCGTCTCGCGGATCACCGACAAGTCCTTCCTGATCGGCACCGTGCTCATGGTGACGATGATCGTCGGCTTCATCGGGTTCACCGCCTGGCAGGACGGGAAGACCGACCAGGTCACCCTCGGCGCCACGCCCGACGCCGTCGCCATGGCGCGTGCCGTCACCGACGCAGCGCCGGAGGTCGACGACGACGTGGAGGTCACCCTCGTCGAGCTCGACGACGAGGCCGCGGCCGAGACGGCGCTGAAGGAGGACGAGGTCGACGGATGGCTGCACCCGGTGCCCGACGGCTGGGAGCTCACGTCGGAGTCGAGCGAGCAGGACTCGCTGACCGACGTCGTGCGCGACGTCGTACGCCAGCAGGTGCTGGCCGACAACGCCGCCGGCGCGGGCACGACGGTCGAGGCCCTCGAGGCCGGCAGCGAGGTCTCGACCGCCTTCCTGCGCGGTGACGCGGAGAAGGCCGCGGTCGCGGAGGCCGTCGGGTTCGTCTTCGTCTTCCTCTTCTACTTCGCCGCCCTCGTCTTCGGCATGCAGCTGGCCTCGTCGGTCATCGAGGAGAAGCAGAGCCGCATCGTCGAGATCATCGCCGCCGCCATCCCGCTGCGGCACCTGCTCGCGGGCAAGGTGCTGGGCAACACGGCCCTGGCGGTGATCCAGCTGCTGATCTACCTCGCGGTCGGGCTCGTGGGCCTGTCCTTCACGCCCTACAAGTCCTACGTCCCGGCCCTGTCCGGCCCGACGGCGTGGTTCATCGGCTTCTTCCTGGCCGGCTTCATCGCGCTCGCCTGCCTCTGGGCGGTCGCCGGCTCGCTGGCCTCCCGCACCGAGGACCTGCAGGCGACGTCGACGCCGCTGACGATGCTCATGCTGGTGATGTTCTTCGGCGGCCTGTCGCTCGACGGGCGCAGCCAGGTGATCGCCTCCTACGTCCCGCCGGTCTCGGCGGTCGTGATGCCCAAGCGGATCCTCGCCGGCGGCGTCGAGTGGTGGGAGCCGCTGCTCGCGCTCGGCCTGCTCGCCGCCTTCGCGGTCCTCACCGTGTGGGTGGGGGAGCGCCTCTACCGGCGGGCCCTGCTGCAGACCGGAGGCCGGGTCACCCTGCGCCAGGCGTGGTCGGCGGCGGAGTAGTCCGTCCCCTCCGGGGGAGCTAGCCGAGGAAGTGGAGCAGGGACGTGGTCCCGCCGACCACGGCCCAGAAGCGCAGGCCGCGGCCCAGCAGCCCGGTGACGAGGAAGATCCAGAAGGGCACCCGCAGGATGCCGGCCAGCACGGCGGTGATGGCGTACGGCGGGAAGCCGATGCTCGCGGAGACGAAGAGCAGCCCGGCCGTGAACCAGGGACGTCCCTCGGCGCGCTCGTGCCAGCGCTCGAGCGAGGCCTTGGCCTTGGGCTTCTCGAGGTGGCGGTTGACCCACGGAGCGCGGTCGACGTGCATGCCGCCCCAGTACCAGAGGATCTTGCCGAGCATCTGGCCGACCGTCGCGGCGATGACGAGGCCCCAGGTCGCCGAGGGCGACTGGCTGATCGACACGGCGAGGATGGCCTCGATGTTGATGAGCGGGATCAGCGCGGACCCGATGGAGGCTCCCATCACGCTCCAGAAGAGCATCAGCCGCGGCCTTCCGGCACCGGCAGCCCGATCCGCACCAGCCGGTGGAGCGAGACGCACTTGAGCACGAGCAGCGCCGAGGCGATGACGAGGCCGACCCACATCCAGCCGGTGACCAGCAGGAGGACGGCGAAGAGGGCGCTGTTGACGGCCTTGGCCGGCTTGGACCAGTTCCACAGCCAGATCGGCCGGTCGACGACGAAGAAGTAGTTGGGGCTGCGCACCGGCCAGGCGAGGAACGCGATCGAGAGGAAGCAGTCGACCACCATGAACTCAGCGAGGTAGACGAAGATCGCCGGCGAGAGGTCGGGCTGCAGCCACGCGAGGCCGATGTAGAACGCGGCGGCGTTGAGCCGGTCGCACATGATGTCGAGCACCGCGCCGATCCGGGTCTCGCAGTCGCGCACCCGGGCGTAGAAGCCGTCGAGCATGTCGCCGACCCAGTAGACGACCAGGGCGACGACCAGCAGCGTGAGGCTCTCCTGGTGGGCGGCGACCGCGGCCAGCACGACGGAGGCGATGGTGCGGACGGCCGTGATGACGGTCGCGCCGGTCAGCAGCCGCTCCTCGCGGACGCCGTACCGCCCCTCGGGGTCGGCGACAGGCTCTGCCTGCACCCTCCCAAGCACCCCGCTCCCCACGATGGGGATGCTATCGGGTCAGGACCACAGGTCCGGCCACCCGTGCCCGAGTCGCACGACCAGGTCGCGCAGCAGCGGGAGGCTGACGCCCACGACGTTGTGGTGGTCGCCCTCGATCCCGGTGACGAAGGCGCCTCCGAGTCCGTCGATGGTGAACGCTCCCGCGACCTGGAGCGGCTCCCCGGTCGCGACGTAGGCATCGATCTCCGCGTCGCTGACGTCGGCGAAGTGCACGGTCGTGGAGCCGGTCGCCGAGGCCACGCGGCCGCTCGCGACGTCGCGCAGGCAGTGACCGGTGTGCAGCACGCCGGACCGCCCCCGCATCGCCTGCCAGCGGCGCCTCGCCTCCTCCGGGTCGAGGGGCTTGCCGAGGGCCTCGCCGTCGAGCTCGAGCACCGAGTCACACCCCAGGACCAGCGCGTCGGCCGGCACGTCGTCGCGCCCCGCCACCGCGGCGCACTTGAGCTCCGCCAGGCCCTGCGCGAGCTCCGCCGGGGGCAGGTCGACCAGCTGGGACTCGTCGACCCCGCTCACGACGACCAGCGGGTCGAGGCCCGCCGCGCGCAGCGTCGTACGACGGGCAGGTGAGGCGGAGGCCAGCACCAGGCGAGTCGTCACAGGCGCTCCAGCGCCGCGCGGAGCGGGTCGAGGCCGAGCGCGCCGAGGTCGAGCGCCGCGCGGTGGAAGGCCTTGAGGTCGAAGTCGTCGCCCTGCCGCGCCTGGACGCCGGCCCGGGCGTCGAGCCAGATGCGCTCCCCGACCTTGTAGGACGGCGCCTGCCCGGGCAGCCCGAGATAGCGCTTGACCTCGAACTGGATGAACTCGTCGTCCATCCGGCAGTGCAGCCGCAT
Organism: Nocardioides sp.; assembly: GCF_025965415.1. Lineage (GTDB taxonomy): Bacteria > Actinomycetota > Actinomycetes > Propionibacteriales > Nocardioidaceae > Nocardioides. The sequence goes on along the minus strand of NZ_JAOPWY010000083.1, from coordinate 7,852 downwards.
GAACTCCAGGCCCAGCTCGGGGGTCCAGGTCTCGCCGGGGTGGAACGCGGTGCCGCCGGGCCCGAGCCGGTTGTCGGCCGGGATCTCCAGCTCGAGGTGCATGCCGATGTCGACGATGACGCGGGTCGCGCGCAGCGACTGGCCGTCGAGCATGCCGAGCAGGTCGGCCGGGTCGTCGAGGAAGCCGAGCTCCTCCATCAGCCGCTCGGCGTAGAGCGCCCAGCCCTCGCCGTGACCGCTGCACCAGCACATCAGCCGCTGCCAGCGGTTGAGGGTGTCGCTGCGGTAGGCGGTCTGTGCGACCTGGAGGTGGTGGCCGGGCACGCCCTCGTGGAAGACGGTGGTGACCTCCCGCCAGGGGTGGAAGTCGTCGATGCCGTCGGGCACCGACCACCACATCCGGCCGGGGCGCTCGAAGTCCTCGGACGGACCGGTGTAGTAGATGCCGCCGTCGTTGGTCGGCGCGAGCATGCACTCGATGCGACGGATCGGCGCAGGGATGTCGAAGTGGACGTCGGCCACCGCCTCGATCGTCCGGTCGGCGAGCTCCTGCATCCAGTCACGGAAGGCCTCGCGCCCGTGCACGACCCGCGCGGGGTCGGCGTCGAGGTGGGCGACCGCACCGTCGACGTCCGAGCCCGGGACGATCCGGTCGGCGGTCGCGGCCATCAGGTCGGAGAGCCGCTGCAGCTCGGTCCAGCCCCAGGCGTAGGTCTCGTCGAGATCGACCTCGGCGCCGAGGAAGTAGCGGCTGGCGAGGCCGTAGACCTCGCGGCCCACGCCCTGCTTCTCCGTGCCCTGGGGCTCGAGCTCGTCGCTGAGGAACAGGCCGAACGACGCCGTGGCCGCGCTCGCCGCCCCGGCCAGGGCGCGCAGGTGGCTGCGGTCGCCACCCTGGAGCCGCTCGACCAGGCCCAGGTAGAAGTCGCCGGCCTCGCCGGTCTGCCCCGTCCAGCGGCGCACCTGCTCGGACACCTCGGCGTACTGCCGCGCGGCGACGACGTGGCCCTTGCGGGCCTCGTCGGAGAGCGTGACGCGCAGGCCCTCGAGGGCGGAGGGCACGGCGGCGAGCCGGGCCGCGATCGCCGCGACGGCGTCCTCGCCCTCGGTCGGCATCAGGTCGAAGACGCCGCGGATCTCGTGCAGGGGGCTCCACAGCACCGACATCCGTGACCGGTTGACGCCGGCCTCCTCGAGCTCGAGCTCGAGCCGGGTGCGCTCGAGGAACGCGTCCTTCGCCGCGGCCTCGCGGTCGTCGACGGGCGTCGCCGCCTCGACGGCCGCCACCACCTCGCGGTTGAGCGCCGCCCGGGCGTCGAAGCCGGCGGGGGAGTAGTCGGTCATCTCGTGCTCGTGGCCGGCCACCCCGATCGAGGTGGCGGTGAGCGGGTCGAGGGCGCTGTAGTCGTCGACGTAGGCGTTGCAGAGGGCGTCGATGGTGCGTTCGGTCACGGGGCCGACCCTAGCCCCGGGACCGCCGACGATGGAGCCGCAGGACGCTAGGTCCGTCCTTGGGGCTCCACTGTCGCCCGGGGGACCGGCGCTAGCGGGGCAGGCCGCTGGCGCGCCACCCGCCGACGCCGCTGCGGTGCGTCTCGCGTACGCCTCGGGCGGGGTCGCCCCAGGACGGGCGAGGGCGCTTCGGCGCGTCCTCGCCGGCGTGGCCCAGGGCGGAGAAGACCGCGACCAGGGCCGCGATCTCCTCGGGGGTGGCGTCGGCGTTGATGACGCGGAGCAGTGGCTGGTCGCCGCTGTCGGCTGACGGCTTGTCGGTGGTCATCACAGCGGGATGTTCCCGTGCTTCTTGGGCGGGAGGGTCTCCCGCTTGGAGCGCAGCAGCCGCAGCGACCGGACGATCTCGATGCGGGTCTCGTGCGGTGCGATGACGGCGTCGACGTAGCCGCGCTCGGCGGCGATGTAGGGGTTGGCCAGCGTGGTCTCGTACTCGTCGATCAGCTCGGCGCGCCGGGCCTCGACGTCGCCGCCGTCGTCGGCCACCTTCTTGAGCGTCTTGCGGTGCACGATGTTGGCCGCTCCCTGGGCGCCCATCACCGCGATCTGGGAGGTGGGCCACGCGACGTTGATGTCGGCGCCGAGGTGCTTGGAGCCCATCACGTCGTACGCGCCGCCGTAGGCCTTGCGGGTGATGACGGTGATCAGCGGGACGGTCGCCTCGGCGTAGGCGTAGATCAGCTTGGCGCCGCGCCGGATGATGCCCTGCCACTCCTGGTCGGTGCCCGGCAGGAAGCCCGGCACGTCGACGAAGGTCAGCACGGGGATGTTGAAGGCGTCGCAGAACCGCACGAACCGGGCGGCCTTCTCGGAGGCGTCGATGTCGAGGCAGCCGGCGAACTGCATGGGCTGGTTGGCCACGATGCCGACCGAGCGGCCCTCGACGCGGCCGAAGCCGACGAGGATGTTGGGGGCGAACAGCTCCTGGACCTCGAGGAACTCCTCGTCGTCGAGCACCGCGGTGATCACGTCGTGCATGTCGTAGGGCTGGTTGGCGCCGTCGGGGATCAGCGTGTCCAGCGCCCGGTCGCCGTCGGTGACCTCCATGTCGGGGTCCTCGTCGAGCTCCGGTGCCGGGTCGAGGTTGTTCTGCGGGAGGTAGGAGAGCATCGCCTTGACGTAGTCGAGGGCGTCCTCCTCGTCGGAGGCCATGTAGTGGGCGTTGCCGGACCTCGTGTTGTGCGTCCGCGCGCCACCGAGCTCCTCCATCGTGACGTCCTCGCCGGTGACGGTCTTGATCACGTCGGGTCCGGTGATGAACATCGCCGAGGTCTGGTCGACCATGATCGTGAAGTCGGTGACCGCGGGGGAATAGACGTGGCCGCCGGCGCAGTTGCCCATGATCAGGCTGATCTGCGGGATGACGCCCGAGGCGTGCACGTTGCGCCGGAAGATCTCGCCGTAGAGCCCGAGGCTGACCACGCCCTCCTGGATGCGGGCGCCGGCGCCCTCGTTGATGCCGATGATCGGGCAGCCGGTCCGCATCGCCAGGTCCATGACCTTGGTGATCTTCTCGCCGTAGACCTCGCCCAGCGACCCCCCGAAGACGGTGAAGTCCTGGCTGAAGACGCAGACCATGCGGCCGTTGACCTCGCCGTAGCCGGTCACCACGCCGTCGCCGTACGGCCGGGTCTTCTCCAGCCCGAACGCGGTGGAGCGGTGGCGGGCAAGCTCGTCGAGCTCAACGAACGTGCCCTCGTCGAAGAGCATCTCGATGCGCTCGCGAGCGGTCCTGCGGCCCTTCGCGTGCTGCTTCTCGATCGCCTTCGCGGAGCCGGCGTGCACCGCCTCGTCGAGTCGTCGCTCCAGGTCGGCGAGCTTGCCCGCGGTCGTGTGGATGTCGATGTCGTGGGGGACGTCGGTGCCCTCACCCGGCTGTGCACTCACGCGATGGTCTCCTGGTCGGTAGATCCGTCTGGTTCCGTCCGGCAATCTAGTGCCATGAGCGACTCACCGGCATCGCGCCCACCCCTCGACCCCGCGCGGCTGGTCACCCCGATCGGCTGGCGGGTCGAGGTGGAGGAGGCCACCCCCTCCACCAACGCCGCGCTCGCCGAGCGGGGCCGCGCCGGCGAGGACCCGGGCCTGGTGCTGGTCACCGAGCACCAGACCGCCGGTCGGGGCCGGCTCGACCGCGTGTGGGAGACGCCGGCGCGGTCCTCGCTGACCTTCTCGGTGCTGCTGCGCCCCGACGTGCCACCGGAGTCGTGGTCGTGGCTGCCCCTGTTGACCGGGTACGCCGTCCAGGCGGCGCTCGCCGACCGGCTGCCCGACATCGCCCTGAAGTGGCCCAACGACGTGCTGGTCGACGGCGGCGCGCTCGGCGCGGGTCGCAAGGTCGCCGGCATCCTGGTCGAGCGCATCGACACCGACCGCGGCCCGATGGCAGTGGTCGGGGTGGGCATCAACGTCGACCAGACCCTCGACGAGCTGCCGATCGCGCTGGCCACCTCGGTCTCGCTGGAGACCGGTGAGCCGGTCGAGCGCACGGGGCTGCTGGGCCAGGTCCTCGGCTCCCTCCACGGCCTCCAGGGGCTGCTCGACGACCCCGAGTCGCTGCGCCGGGCGTACGCCGACGTGTGCGTCACCCTCGGCCGCACCGTCGACGTCCACCTGCCCGGAGGCGACGTACGACGCGGCGAGGCGCTCGACATCGACGCGAGCGGGGCGCTGGTCGTCGGCACCGACGACGGCGCGCTGACCGTGGCCGCCGGCGATGTGGTGCACGTCCGGGCGGCCAAGTGACATGATCGGCGCGTGGCCTTTCCGAGCAAGCTCCTCAACGAGGGCGAGCACGTCGTCGTCTCCACCAGGACGCACATCAAGGCGCTGATCCTCCCGGGGCTCGGGCTGCTCGTCGCCCTCGCGCTCGCCCTGTTCCTCACCGGGCTCGTCGACAGCTCGGCGGCCGACCTCGTCGTCTGGGCACTGTTCCTCGCGGTGGTCGTGTGGTTCGTCGTCGGACCGCTGCTGCGCTGGCTGACCACGACCTACACCTTCACCAACCGACGCTTCATCAAGCGCTCCGGCTTCATCGCCAAGGAGGGCCGCACGATCCCGCTCAACCGGATCAGCGGCGTCGACTTCGAGATCGGCGTGATCGACCGGATCTTCGGCTGCGGCACGCTCGTCGTGTCCGACGCCAGCACCGACGGCAGCGCCGAGCTCAGCGACATCCCACGCGTCGAGCAGGTCCAGCTCCAGGTCTCCCACGAGCTCCACCGCCTCGCCAGTGGTGACCGCAGGGACGATGGCACCTGACCGCAGGCCCAAGGGCGGGTCGCCCGACTCGGCACGGAACCGACCCCCGGGCGAGCACCTCGACGCGGCCATCCTGCGCAGCACGCCGCAGTTCAACGCGCTCGAGGTGGCCGCCGAGACGGGCATCACCATCGAGGAGACCCGCCGGCTGTGGCGGGCGCTCGGCTTCCCCGAGTTCGTCGGCGAGAAGGCCTACACGGCCGCGGACGTCGAGGCCGTCGCGACCTTGATGAGCTTCGTCGACGCCGGCTCCGTCGACTTCGACATGGCCGTCAACCTCACCCGTGGCGTCGGCCAGACCATGGCCCGGCTCGCCGACTGGGAGGTCTCGACCCTGGTCAGTCGCGTGGAGGAGATGGAGCGCGGCGACGAGGCCACCGGCTCGCGCATCGGCTCGGCGCTGCGCCTGATCAACGACGTGAACCCGCCCTTCGAGCGGCTGCTCATCTATGCCTGGCGTCGTCACCTCGCCGCGGCCGTCGGCCGGATCGAGGCGATGGGGGCCAAGGACGAGGACCTCCACACGATCGACGTCACCGTCGGCTTCGCCGACCTGGTGTCCTTCACCGCGCTGTCCAACACCCTCGACCGCGACGAGATCGGCGACCTCGTGGAGGTCTTCGAGAGCCGCTGCCAGGACGTGGTCGCGCGCTACGGCGGCCGGATCATCAAGAGCCTGGGCGACTCGGTGCTCTTCGTCACCAACGGCGCCGAGGACGGCGTCGCCGTGGCGGAGGGGATCATCAACGTGATCGGCCGCGACTCCAAGATGCCCGACGTACGCCTGGGCCTGGCCAGCGGTCCGGTGGTCCAGCGGCTGGGCGACATCTTCGGCCCGCCGGTCAACATGGCGGCCCGCCTGACGCAGGTCGCGCGACGCAACCGGCTCATCGTCGACCAGAACACCGCGGACCTCCTGCCGGCCGCCGACTGGGAGAGCCGGCGGCTCCCCGCGCGGCCCGTCCGCGGATTCGGGCTGGTCGAGCCGGTCGCCGTACGACGTCGCTGACCCCGCGGCCGGGTGGCCCTCGCGGGGTGCCAGGTGGACCAGACCACTTGTACACAATTCATCCATAAGGACCCCCCGGGCGCCGTTGCGTCCCCTACCTTCGGCGCGTGTTCGCTGTGCAAGACGTCCGACTCGACCCGACGACCCGGCAGGTGTGGCGAGGTGATCGCGAGATCAGGCTGTCCCGCAAGGAGTTCCAGCTCCTGCAGGCGCTGATGGCGCGCCCCGGGGAGATCGTGACGCGCGTCGAGCTCATGGCCGACGTGTGGCAGACGACGTTCTACACCAACTCCAAGACCATCGACGTCCACCTCGGCTGGCTGCGGCGCAAGCTCGACGACGACCCGCGCCACCCCACGCTCATCACCACCCACCGGGGTCGTGGCCTGCGCTTCGAGACCGTGGACCGCACGGTCGCGAGCTAGCCGGATCCGCCCCACGTCGAGGCCTTCTATAGGCTCCGGACGTGTCCTCGACCGGTTCGCACCGTGCCCCTACGCTGGCTGTCGTCGGGGGTGGCCAGCTGGCCCGGATGATGGCCCCGCCGGCGATCGCGATGGGGCTGCCGCTGCGCCTGCTCGCCGAGGCCGAGGGCGTCTCGGCCGCGCAGGTGATCCCCGACCACCTCGTCGGTGACTACACCGACCTGCCGACGCTGCGGCGCGTGACGGCCGGCGCCAGCGTGGTGACCTTCGACCACGAGCACGTGCCGACCGCGCACCTGCACGCGCTCGAGGCCGACGGGATCGCCGTACGCCCCGGGCCCGGAGCGCTGGTGCACGCCCAGGACAAGGCGGTCATGCGCCGCCGCCTCGCCGAGCTCGACGTGCCGTGCCCCCGCAACGCGGTCGTCACGTCGCGCGCCGACGTCGAGGCGTTCGGCCTGCCGTGCGTCCTCAAGACCACCCGCGGTGGCTACGACGGCAGGGGCGTCTGGGTCGTGCGTGCCCTCGACGAGGCCCAGGTCGCCTTCGACGCCGCCGCGGCCGCCGGCGTGGAGGTGCTGGCCGAGGAACTGGTCGACTTCCGGCGCGAGCTCTCCGCCCTGGTCGCCCGCGCGCCCAGCGGCCAGGCCGCCGCCTACCCCGTCGTCGCCTCGACCCAGCTCGACGGCATCTGCCACGAGGTGATCGCCCCCGCGCCGGACCTGGCGCCCGCCCTGGCCGGTCAGGCGCAGGAGATCGCCCTGCGCGTCGCCGGTGCGCTCGACGTCACGGGCATCCTCGCCGTCGAGCTCTTCGAGACGACCGACGGCCGGATCCTGGTCAACGAGCTGGCGATGCGCCCCCACAACACCGGCCACTGGACCCAGGACGGCGCCGTGACGTCCCAGTTCGAGAATCATCTGCGTGCCGTCATGGACCTCCCGCTGGGCTCGCCGGCCCCGCGCTCGCCCTGGACCGTGATGGTCAACATCCTGGGCGGACCCACCGACAGCGGCCGGCTCTACGACGGCCTGCCGCACGCCATGGCGCGCGACCCGCGGCTGCGGGTGCACCTCTACGGCAAGGACCTCCGACCCGGTCGCAAGGTCGGGCACGTCAACGCCTACGGCGACGACCTCGAGAACTGCCTCGAGCGCGCCCGGCACGCCGCCGCGTGGTTCCGCGGCGACCTCGGCAACGAGAGCGAATGAGGAAGCAGAGAGTGAGCGACATGAGCGAGCAGACCCGGGCCCAGGTGGGCGTCGTGATGGGCTCCGACTCCGACTGGTCGGTCATGCAGGCCGCCGGCGAGGTCCTCACCGAGCTCGGCGTCGCGTGGGAGGCCGACGTGGTCTCCGCCCACCGGATGCCGACCGAGATGATCGAGTGGGGCCAGCAGGCCCACCTCCGCGGGCTGTCGGTGATCATCGCCGGCGCCGGGGGAGCGGCCCACCTGCCCGGCATGCTCGCCTCCGTGAGCCCCCTGCCGGTGATCGGGGTCCCGGTGCCGCTGAAGTACCTCGACGGCATGGACTCGCTGCTGTCCATCGTGCAGATGCCCGGCGGGATCCCCGTCGCCACGGTCGCGATCGGCAACGCCAAGAACGCCGGCATCCTCGCCGCGCGGATCCTCGGCACGAGCGAC
>NZ_JAOPWY010000081.1 GCF_025965415.1 Nocardioides sp. | reverse complement strand
CCGAGGACGACCGCCGTCGCCCGCTGGCCGCGGATCGTCTCCACGACCGAGTCGGAGGCGTCGACGCCGATCAGCATCATCACGAAGAGGAACAGCATGAGGATCGCGCCGGTGTAGACGATGATCTGCACCGCGAAGAGGAACGGCGCGTCGAGGACGGCGTAGAGGAACGCGAGACTGATCATCACGACGGCCAGCAGCAGGGCGGCGTGGACGGCCTTGCGGACGAACAGGATGCCGAGCGCGGCGGCCACCATGATCGGGGCGAGGATCCAGAACGTCATCGGGGTCCCCTCGAAGTTGTCGGGCGGAGGAGCGCAGCGGAGGAGGACGAGAACTTCGTGGGGTGGTTCATCGAGTGGTCCCCCTGTAGTAGTCACCCTCGTCGTCACCCAGTCGCATCGGGTGGGGCGGCTGCTCCATGCCGGGCAGCAGCGGGGCGAGGAGGTCGGACTTCTCGTAGATGAGGTCGGCGCGGTTGTTGTCGGCCAGCTCGTACTCGTTGGTCATCGTGAGCGCGCGGGTCGGGCACGCCTCGATGCACAGGCCGCAGAGGATGCAGCGCAGGTAGTTGATCTGGTAGACGCGGCCGTAGCGCTCGCCGGGGCTGAAGCGCTCGTCCTCGGTGTTGGAGGCACCCTCGACGTAGATCGCGTCCGCCGGGCACGCCCACGCGCACAGCTCGCAGCCGATGCACTTCTCGAGGCCGTCGGGCCAGCGGTTGAGCTGGTGGCGCCCGTGGAAGCGCGGCGCGGTCGGGAGCTTCTCGAAGGGGTACTGCTCGGTGACGACCTTCTTGAACATCGTCCGGAACGTGACGCCGAAGCCGGCGATCGGGTCCCAGAGACTCTCCTTGATGCCCTTCGAGGGAGTGGACTCACTCATGGCTCTCCTCCGCTGAAGCGGTGACGGTGGTGCGGCCGGTGGCGAACGTCATCGGCGCGGCAGCACCGCGGACGGCACCGCCTGCCGGCATCGGCGGGACGGGGAACCCGCCGGCGTACGCGTCGTGGGGCTCGTCGCGGACCTCGACGGCCTCGTCGTCACCCTTGCGCTCGCCGACGAACATCAGCGCGGCGGTCAGGACGAGCAGGACGGCGATCGCGGCCACGAGGTAGGTGCGGTTGATGTTGCCCTCGAGCGAGATGACGCGGATGGTGGCGACGGCCACGATCCAGGCCAGCGAGACCGGGATCAGGACCTTCCAGCCCAGCGCCATGAACTGGTCGTAGCGCATGCGGGGCAGCGAGCCGCGCAGCCAGACGAACAGGAAGATGAAGATGAAGATCTTCGAGAAGAACCACAGCAGGGGCCAGTAGCCGCTGTTGGCGCCGTCCCAGACGTTCTCGATGCCCCACGGAGCGGCCCAGCCGCCGAGGAACAGCGTGGTGGCGATGGCCGACACGGTCGCGAGGTTGATGTACTCGGCCAGGAAGAACAGGGCGAACTTCAGGCTGGAGTATTCAGTGTGGAAGCCGCCGACCAGCTCGCCCTCGGCCTCGGGGAGGTCGAAGGGTGCGCGGTTGGTCTCGCCGACCATCGAGATGACGTAGATGACGAAGGACGGCAGCAGGATCAGGCCGAACCACAGCCTGTCCTGCGCGGCGACGATCTCCGAGGTCGACATGGAGCCGGCGTAGAGGAAGACCGCCACCAGCGCGAGTCCCATCGCGACCTCGTAGGAGATCATCTGGGCGCTCGAGCGGAGGCCGCCGAGCAGGGAGTACGTCGAGCCGGAGGACCAGCCGCCGAGGACGATGCCGTAGATGCCGATGGAGGCGATCGCGAGCATGAAGAGCACGGCGACCGGCATGTCGGTCAGCTGCAGCGGGGTCCGGTGGCCGAAGAAGTTGACCTCGGGACCGAGCGGGATGACCGACCACGTCACGAAGGCCGGGACCGTCGCGATGACCGGGGCCAGCAGGAAGACGACCTTGTCGGCCGCCTTGGGGATGATGTCCTCCTTGAGCGCGAGCTTCACGCCGTCCGCCAGCGACTGCAGCAGGCCGAAGGGACCGTGCACGTTGGGGCCGACGCGGTGCTGCATGCGGGCCACGACGCGGCGCTCGAACCAGATGTTGAACAGCGTCAGCAGCACCAGGATCAAGAAGATGAAGACCGCCTTGAGGGCGATCACCCACCACGGGTCCTGGCCGAACTGGGCCAGGTCCGGATCGGGCAGGTCCGCTGCCAGCGGCAGGATGCTCATCATTGCGAGGCTCCCTTCACGGTGACCGCGCTGCCCGGGGAGGCGAGCTCGGCGAGGACGCCGCGACCGACCGACCGGGCCGGAACCCAGACCACGTCGTCGGGCAGGTCGGCGACCACCACGGGCAGCGTGATGCTGCCGCGGTCACCGGAGATCGTGGCGAGCTGCTCGTGGCCGACCTCGACCATCCCGAACACCGACTCGTACGCCGCCCGGCTGAGGCGGGCGACGGGCGTGCGCGCGGTCGCGCGCAGGTGCACCTCGCCGTCCTGCATGGAGCCGAGGTCGATGAGCTGCTTCCAGGTGGCCAGGGTGAACGCGGTCGCGCCCTTCCTGGCGGCCTTGGGCGGCTTCGGCGGCTTGCCGACGTCGAGCGCGGGGCGCGCGCCGTCCCACGGGCCGAGGGCCTGCATCTCGGCGCGGACCTCGGGGACGGTGCGGAAGCCCAGCGGAGCCCCCTGGCCCAGCGCGGCGAGCTCGTCGGCGATGCCGGACAGGATGCGCAGGTCGGGCAGCGAGGCGGGGTTGGTGAAGACGGCCGGGAACTCGCGGGTGCGGCCGTCCCAGGTCACGAAGGTGCCGGCCTTGTCGGCCACCGGGGCGACCGGCAGCACGACGTCGGCCGCACGGGTGACGTCGGTCTCGCGCAGCTCGAGGCTGACCACGAAGCCGGCCGCGTCCAGTGCAGCGCGGAAGGCCGCGGGGTCACCGGTGTCGTCGGGGTCGACGCCCCCGACCACGAGACCGCCGAGGTCGCCCTTGGCGAGCGCGGCGACGATGGCGTTGCCGTCGCGGCCGACCTTGGCGGGAAGGGTGTCGACCCCCCACGCGGCAGCCACGTCGACGCGCGCCGCGGCCTCGGCGACCGGACGACCGCCCGGCAGCAGGTTGGGCAGGGCGCCGGTCTCGACCGCACCGCGGTCTCCGGCACGACGGGGCACCCAGGCGAGCCGGGCGCCGGTGGTGCGAGCGAGCTCGAGGGCGGCCTCGAGGGCGCCGTGCGTCTGGGCCAGCCGCTCACCGACGAGGATGACCGCGTCCTTGCTGACGCCGTGCTCGGCGTCCTTGAGCGAGCCGATCGCCTCGACCTCTGCGCCGGGGGCGGTCGCGACGAGGCGGCCCTTCATCTTGTGGAGCCCTCGCGAGGCGTAGGGCGCCACGGACACGACCTGCGTACGACCGCGCTTGGCGGCCTTGCGCAGGCGCAGGAAGATCGTCGCGGCCTCGTCCTCCGGCTCCAGGCCGAGGAGCACGACGACCGGCGCGGCCTCGAGGTCGGCGTACGTCACCCCGGACGACAGCGCGACGTGCGAGGCCAGGAAGCTGGCCTCCTCCGCGCTGTGGGGGCGGGCCCGGAAGTCGATGTCGTTGGTGTCGAGGGCGACCCGTGCGAACTTGGCGTAGGCGTAGGCATCCTCGGCGGTGAGGCGACCACCGGTGAGCACGGCGCCGGCACCGGCGTCGTGCAGGCCGCGGGCGGCGACCGCGAAGGCCTCGGGCCAGGAGGCAGGCCGCAGCTCGCCCCTTCCGCCGTCCGGCAGGGTCTCGCGGACCATCGGGTAGGTGATCCGGTCCTCGACCTGGGCGTAGCGGAACGCGAAGCGGTCCTTGTCGCTGATCCACTCCTCGTTGACCTCGGCGTCGTTGCCGGCGAGGCGGCGCATCACCTTGCCGCGACGGTGGTCGACGCGGATCGCCGCACCGCAGGCGTCGTGCTCGGCCACACTGGGCGTCGAGACGAGGTCGAACGGGCGGGAGCGGAAGCGGTAGTCGGCCGAGGTCAGCGCGCCCACCGGGCAGATCTGGATCGCGTTGCCGGAGAAGTAGCTGTCGTAGGGCTCGCGCTCGTAGATCGCGACCTGCTGGAGCGCGCCGCGCTCGGCGAGGGCGATGAACGGGTCACCCGCGATCTGCTCGGAGAAGCGGGTGCAGCGGGCGCACAGCACGCAGCGCTCGCGGTCGAGGAGGACCTGCGCGGAGATGTTGATCGGCTTGGGGAAGGTGCGCTTGACGCCACCCGAGGCGGCGAAGCGGCTCTCGCCGCGGCCGTTGCTCATCGCCTGGTTCTGCAGGGGGCACTCGCCGCCCTTGTCGCAGACCGGGCAGTCGAGCGGGTGGTTGATCAGGAGGAACTCCATGACGCCCTGCTGCGCCTTGTCGGCCACCTCGCTGGTCGCCTGGGTGTTGACGACCATGCCCTCGGCGACCGGCAGCGTGCAGGAGGCCTGCGGCTTGGGGAAGCCGCGGCCGTTGCCGGCGTCGGGAATGTCGACCAGGCACTGGCGGCACGCGCCGACCGGCTCGAGGAGCGGGTGGTCGCAGAAGCGCGGGATCTGCACGCCCACCTGCTCGGCGGCGCGGATGACCAGGGTGTCCTTGGGGACGCTGACCTGGACGCCGTCGATGGTCAGGGTGACCGTGTCGACCTGCGTCTTCTCAGGGGTGGTGGTCATGCGGGGTCCTCGCAGAGTTGTGTGAGGGAGGAGCGAAGCGGAGGAGTCGCAGGACTCTGTGGGGTGCTCATGCTTCGGCTCCCACGGGTGCGAAGACGGTGGAGGCGGCGGGGTCGAACGGGCAACCGCCGTGGGTGAGGTGCGCGAGGTACTCGTCGCGGAAGTGCTGGATCGAGCTGGAGATCGGGCTGGTCGCACCGTCGCCGAGCGCGCAGAACGAGCGGCCGAGGATGTTGTCGCACTGGTCGAGCAGCAGGTCGAGGTCCTCCTCGGTGCCCTGCCCCTTCTCCAGGCGGGCGAGCGTCTGGGTCAGCCACCACGTGCCCTCGCGGCACGGGGTGCACTTGCCGCAGGACTCGTGCTTGTAGAACTCGGTCCACCGCAGCACCGCGCGGACCACGCACGTGGTCTCGTCGAAGAGCTGCAGGGCACGGGTGCCGAGCATGGAGCCCGCCGCGCCGACCGACTCGAAGTCGAGGGGCACGTCGAGGTGCTCGGGCGTCAGCAGCGGGGTGCTGGAGCCGCCGGGGGTCCAGAACTTCAGCTCGTGGCCCTCACGCATGCCGCCGGCCAGGTCGATGAGCTCGCGCAGGGTGATCCCCAGCGGGGCTTCGTACTGGCCGGGGTTGGTGATGTGGCCCGAGAGGCTGAAGATGCCGTGGCCCTGGGACTTCTCGGTGCCCATCGAGGCGAACCACGCGGCGCCGTGGGTCAGGATCGCCGGGACCGAGGCGATCGACTCGACGTTGTTGATCACGGTCGGGCTGGCGTAGAGGCCGGCGACGGCGGGGAACGGCGGGCGCAGGCGGGGTTGGCCGCGCCGGCCCTCGAGTCCCTCGAGCAGCGCCGTCTCCTCGCCGCAGATGTAGGCGCCGGCACCGGCGTGGACGATCAGGTCGAGGTCGTAGCCCGAGCCGTGGATGTTCTTGCCGAGGTGGCCCGCGAGGTAGGCCTCCTGCACCGCGCGCTGCAGGCGGCGTACGACGTGGAGCACCTCGCCGCGGACGTAGATGAACGCGGTGTTGGCGCGGATCGCGTAGGAGCTGACGATGACGCCCTCGACCAGCGTGTGCGGGGTCGCCATCATCAGCGGGATGTCCTTGCAGGTGCCCGGCTCCGACTCGTCGGCGTTGACGACGAGGTACTTGGGCCTCGGGTTGTCCTGCGGGATGAAGCCCCACTTCATGCCCGTGGGGAAGCCGGCGCCACCGCGGCCACGGAGTCCGGACTCCTTGACGGCGTTGATCACGTCGTCGGGGGACATCGCGAAGGCCTTGTCGAGGGCGGCGTAGCCACCGCGCTCCTCGTAGGCGGCCATGGTCCAGGCGCGCTCGGTGTCCCAGTTGTCCGTGAGGACCGGGGTCAGCGTGTCAGCCATGGTTCTCCTCCGGGGCGGTCCAGCCGTTCTCGCGGGCGATCTTCAGGCCGGCGAGCGAGGCGGGACCGGCGGTCGGACCCTCGTCGGCGCGGTCGTCGGGGAAGCCGGCGAGCACGCGCTCGGCCTCGCGCCAGGTGCACAGCTGCGGACCCCGCGTCGAGTGGACCGGGTTGCCCGCACGCAGGTCGTCGATCGCCTGGACGGCCGACTCGGGGGTCTGGTTGTCCATGAACTCCCAGTTGACCATCATCACCGGGGCGTAGTCGCAGGCCGCGTTGCACTCGATGTGCTCGAGCGTGATCTTGCCGTCGGCACTGGTCTCGTCGTTGCCGACGTCGAGGTGCTCCTTGAGCCGCTCGAAGATCAGGTCGCCGCCCATCACCGCGCACAGGGTGTTGGTGCAGACGCCGACGTGGTAGTCGCCGACGGGCTTGCGCTTGTACATCGTGTAGAAGGTCGCGACGCCGTTGACCTCGGCGGCGCTGATGCCGAGGACCTCGGCGCACGCCTCGATGGCCTCGGGGGTGACCCGGCCCTCGACCGACTGCACCAGGTGCAGCATCGGGAGCAGTCCGGAGCGCGCCTCCGGGTAGCGGGCCGCGATCTCGCGCAGCTCGTCCCAGGTCTTCTCGTCGAGCTGACTCATCGGTCGACTCCTCCCATGACGGGGTCGATGGAGGCGATGGCGACGATCACGTCGGCGACCATGCCGCCCTCGCTCATCACGCTCGTCGCCTGCAGGTTGGTGAAGGACGGGTCGCGGAAGTGCGCGCGGAAGGGACGCGTACCGCCGTCGGAGACGACGTGGGCGCCCAGCTCGCCGCGGGGGGACTCGATCGGCACGTAGGCCTGGCCCGCCGGGACCCGGAAGCCCTCGGTGACCAGCTTGAAGTGGTGGATCAGCGCCTCCATCGACTCACCCATGATGTGGCGGATGTGGTCGAGGCTGTTGCCCAGGCCGTCGCTGCCGATGGCGAGCTGGCTGGGCCACGCAATCTTCTTGTCGCCGACCATCACGGGGGCGCCCTCGAGGCCGGCGAGACGGTCGACCGCCTGCTCGACGATCTTGAGCGACTCCCACATCTCGTTGAGCCGGATGCGGAACCGGCCGTAGGAGTCGCAGGTGTCCCAGGTCTGGACCTCGAAGTCGTAGTCCTCATAGCCGCTGTAGGGCTGGGTCTTGCGCAGGTCCCAGGCGTAGCCGGTCGAGCGGAGCACCGGGCCGGTGAGGCCGAGCGCCAGGCAGCCGGCCAGGTCGAGATGGCCGACGCCCTCGAGGCGACCCTTGAAGATCGGGTTGGCGTTGCAGAGCGCGGCGTACTCGGGCAGGCGCTTCTTCATCAGCACGATGAAGTCGCGGATCTCGTCGAGCGCACCGGGCGGCAGGTCCTGGGCCACACCGCCGGGGCGGATGAACGCGTGGTTCATCCGCAGGCCGGTGATCAGCTCGAACAGGTCGAGCACCAGCTCGCGCTCACGGAAGCCGATCGTCATGACGGTCAGCGCGCCGATCTCCATGCCGCCGGTGGCGATGCAGACCAGGTGCGAGGAGATGCGGTTGAGCTCCATCAGCAGGACCCGCATCACCTCCGCCTTCTCCGGGATCTCGTCCTCGATGTCGAGCAGGCGCTCGACGCCCAGGACGTAGGCCATCTCGTTGTAGAACGGGGAGAGGTAGTCCATCCGGGTGCAGAAGGTCGTCCCCTGGACCCAGGAGCGGTACTCCATGTTCTTCTCGATGCCCGTGTGGAGGTAGCCGATGCCGCACCGGGCCTCGGTGACCGTCTCGCCCTCGAGCTCGAGGATCAGGCGGAGCACGCCGTGGGTCGACGGGTGCTGCGGACCCATGTTGACCACGACCCGCTCCTCGGCGGACTCGCCGATGCTCTGCGTGATCGAGTCCCAGTCCTGGCCGGTCACGGTGAAGACGCGGCCCTGGCTGGTCTCACCGGGTGCCGAGTAGAAGTCCTGCTCTGTGGTCATGCCACATCACTCCAGAGGGGCGGGGTCCCCGCGGCGTTGTTCGCCGGGGGGGCGAAGCGGAGGAGAAGAAGAACGTCGTGGGGTGCCATCAGTTGTAGCTCCTGCGCTGGTCGGGCGGCGGGATGCTGCCGCCCTTGTACTCCACGGGGATCCCGCCGAGCGGGTAGTCCTTGCGCTGCGGGTGCCCCGGCCAGTCGTCGGGCATGAGGACCCGGGTCAGAGCGGGATGACCGTCGAAGATCAGCCCGAACATGTCGTACGTCTCGCGCTCGTGCCAGTCGAGGGTGGGATAGATGCTCACCAGGCTGGGGATGTGCGGGTCGTCGTCCGGGGCGGTCACCTCGAGCCGGATGCGCCGGTTGTGGGTCATCGAGGTGAGGTGGTAGACGGCGTGCAGCTCGCGCCCCGCGTCGTCGGGGTAGTGGACGCCGCTGACGCCCGAGCAGAACTCGAAGCGCAGCGCCTCGTCGTCGCGCAGCATCTGCCCCACGAAGGCCAGGTCCTCGCGGCGCACGTGAAAGGTGATCTCGCCGCGGTGGACCACGACGCTCTCGATCGCGGAGGTGAGGTCGGTGGCCTCGAGCCGCGCCTCGAGGGCGTCGGACACCTCGTCGAACCAGCCGCCGTAGGGCTTCGCCGAGGGCGCCGGGAACATTTTGGCGCTGACGAGCCCGCCGTAGCCGGACGTGTCACCGGTGCCGGAGATGCCGAACATGCCGCGGCGCTCACCGACCGCGTGGACCTCGCCCGTGGGGGCCGGGAGGTTCTCCGGCGACTGCTCGGGGGCGGGCTGCTCGACGCCGCTGCCGGTGCCGGTCCTGTCCTTGGCCGCCTCGAGGTTGCGCTCCTCGGCGGGCCGGGCGGACTCGTTCTTGTCGGTCTTGTCGTCGGTCTTGTCGTCGCTCACCGCAGCAGGCCCTTCATCTCCGAGGTGGGCAGCGCGCGCAGCGCGGCGGTCTCGAGCTCGGCGATCTCCTCACGACGGTTGGCCCCGAGCTTGGTGGCCTGGACCTGGTCGTGGAGCTTGAGGATCGCGTCGATCAGCATCTCCGGGCGCGGCGGGCAGCCGGGGAGGTACATGTCGACGGGGACGATGTGGTCGACGCCCTGGACGACGGCGTAGTTGTTGAACATGCCGCCCGACGAGGCGCAGACGCCCATCGCGAGGACCCACTTGGGCTCGGGCATCTGGTCGTAGATCTGGCGCAGGACGGGGGCCATCTTCTGGCTCACGCGGCCGGCGACGATCATCAGGTCGGCCTGGCGCGGGCTGGCCCGGAAGACCTCCATGCCGAAGCGCGCGAGGTCGTACTTGGGGCCGCCGGTGGTCATCATCTCGATGGCGCAGCAGGCCAGGCCGAAGGTCGCGGGCCAGAACGACGCCTTGCGCATGTAGCCAGCAACGCCCTCGACGGTGGTCAGCAGGACGCCGCTGGGCAGCTTCTCTTCAAGTCCCATGGGTGACTCCTCAGTCCCAGTCGAGGCCGCCGCGGCGCCAGACATAGGCGTACGCGACGAAGACAGTGGCGATGAACAGGACCATCTCGACCAGCCCGAAGACGCGCATCGCGTCGAAGTGCACGGCCCACGGGTAGAGGAAGATGATCTCGATGTCGAAGACGATGAAGAGCATCGCGGTGATGAAGTACTTCACCGGGATGCGTCCGCCGCCGATGGGCTGCGGAGTCGGCTCGATGCCGCACTCGTAGGAGTCGAGCTTGGCCCGGTTGTAGCGCTTGGGGCCGATGAGCGCGCTCATGGCCACGGAGAAGACCGCGAAGCCCGTCGCGATCAGTGCCAGAGCGAGGACCGGCGTGTAGAGCTCCATCGCTTCCCTTCCGGAGGACCGGCGCCCGGTTGGAGTGAAGACATGTGACCTTGTGAACGGCTTCACGAGTGGCGCGAGCCACAGTCTAGGACTGCAATGCGGCGTGCGTCACGTCGGGGTCTGCACGGGGATTTGCCGTGCTGACCTGCGCATTAAGGCAACGGGAGCGTGCGCTAATTCTGCTGCGGAGCTCGGCGCGTACGGCGTCGTCCACCACGACCCGGTCGCACCGGGGGACGGCCGCCGGACCGGGGTATGGACGAGTCAGGCAGTGGCCCGGTGGAGCGCGACGATGCCTCCGGTCAGGTTGCGCCACTCGGGCCGCTGCCAGCCCGCCTCGGCCATCATCTGGGCGAGACCCGGCTGGTCGGGCCAGGCGCGGATCGACTCGGCGAGGTAGACGTAGGCGTCCGCGGCACTCGCCGTGACGGAGGCGATCCGGGGCAGCGCCCGCATGAAGCCGTCGAGGTAGACCGTGCGCAGGGCGCCGTTGGTCGGCCGGCTGAACTCGCACACCACGAGTCGGCCACCGGGACGGGTGACGCGGAGCATCTCCTTCAGGCCGGCCACGGGGTCGACGAAGTTGCGCAGGCCGTAGCTGATGGTGACCGCGTCGAAGGTGTCGTCGAGGAACGGCAGCCGGGTGCCGTCGCCGGCCACGAACGGCAGGCCCGGTCGGTCCTTCTTGCCCTGGCGCAGCATGCCGACGGAGAAGTCGCACGGCACGGCGGTGGCGCCGTGGGCGGTGAAGGGCTCGCTCGAGCAGCCGGTGCCGGCGGCGAGGTCGAGGACCAGGTCCCCCCGGCGCGGACCGACGGCCTCGACCATCGAGCGGCGCCAGCTGCGCTGGATCCCAGCCGTCATCAGGTCGTTGGTGAGGTCGTAGCGCTTGGCCACGGTGTCGAACATGCGACGTACGTCGGAAGGTTGCTTGTCCAGGTCAGCGCGGGCCACGCGCCGAGCGTAGGCGTCCGAGGCCGGGCGGGTGCAACGCGGGGGTGTCCCACCGCGTCCCTACACTTGCCGGGCCGACCGGCATCCCGGGGAGGATCCACATGCCACGACGTGTCCCACGTTCCGCGTCACCGCGCACGATCGCGCTCCTGCTGGCCCTGCTGTGCGCGACGACGGCCCTCGCGGCGGTGACGGCGTCGACCACGCCGGCGTCCGCGGCAGCGTCATCGCAGGCCGGGTTCGCCCCGATGCGCCCGGGTGACACCGGGTGGCGGGTGCGCGTGCTGCAGAGCCGGCTCCACCAGCTCGACCTGCACTCCGAGGTCGTGACCAACCGCTTCGACGAGGAGACTCGCGCCGGCGTGGCCACCCTCCAGCGGCGCCGCGGGTGGACCGCCGACGGCGTGGTCGACGAGCGCACCTGGCTCACGCTCGTGTCGCTCACCACCGAGCCCACGTCCGACGCGCTGCACAACGTCTACCAGCCCGGTCGCCCCCTGCTCCAGCGCGGCGACACCGGCATGTGGGTGCGCCAGGTCCAGGCCCGGCTCGAGCAGGTGCGCTGGTACGACGCCCCGGTGACCGGCCGCTACGGCCGCTCGACGGTGGAGGCGGTGCGCGGCTTCCAGGACGCACGCAGGATCCCGGTCACCGGTCAGGTCGACCGCCGCACGCTCACGCGGCTCAAGGACATGACCCGTGAGCCCACGAAGGCGGAGCTCTTCAACATCGTCCCCGCCGGGCCACCGCTCGACCCGCGCTGCGCCACCGGCCGGGCGATGTGCGTGGACAAGTCGTCACGGTCGCTGCGCTGGATGGTCGACGGCGTCGTGCGCCGCACCGTCGAGGTGCGCTTCGGGTCCGACGAGCTGCCGACCCGCGAGGGTGCCTTCTCCGTCTACCGCAAGTCCCGTGACCACGTGTCCAACCTCTACGGCACCTCGATGCCGTTCGCGATGTTCTTCTCGGGCGGTCAGGCGGTGCACTACTCCCCCGACTTCGCCGCCAACGGCTACAGCGGCGCGTCCCACGGCTGCGTCAACGTGCGCGACCGCGGCGCGGTGGAGTGGCTCTTCGACGAGGTGCGGATCGGCGACAAGGTGATCGTCTACCGCTCCTGAGACCCGTCGGGGATCCAGCGCGTGACCCGCACGTGGGGGACGTTCTCGCGGGACGAGGCGCCCGCCAGCTCAGCTTCCGGAGGCGCCCGACAGCGAGAAGGCGGAGTCCAGCTCCGTTCCGCCGCGACCGCGTCGGGGCAGGGACGCGTCGGCGTCCAGAGTGGTGGGCGGCGGGGACGGGACGTCCACGACCGAGTGCTCCCGCGCCAGGTCGAGCCGGATCGCGGGGTGGTGCGCGATGCGACCGAGCTTGAAGCCCAGCACGGTGGCCAGGCCACTGATGGTGCGGTTGACGCGGGCGTCGAGGACCAGCACGCGCAGCCGGTCACCCCACCACGGAGCGAGGGCGGTGACGTCGGCGGCCAGCTTCCGGGTGCGGCCGCGGAGCCGTGCCTCGGCGACCTGCGCCGACGTGGCCTCGAGGACCTCCTGCGGAGTCTCGTGCCACGGGACACCGTCGATGGTCGCCGCGACGAGCAGCTCCTCCAGCACCTTGGCGGTGACGTGGTCGAGCAGGAGGTGCGTCGGGGAGACGTGCGCGAGGGCCGCCTCCAGCTGGGCGGGGGTCTCCACCCAGGCCAGCGTGCAGCCGGCCGTCAGGTGGGCGTCACGCACGACCGTGGTGAACCGGTCGGTCGCCTCCCCCGTCAGCAGCACGACGTCGTCGGCCGTGAGGTCCTCGAGCGTGCCGGACGACTCGGGGCGGAAGAGCCAGGCGAGCGCCTTCTCCCGCGGCAGGCCGAGCACCGCGCTGGACGGCGTACGTCCGCGGACCGAGTCGACCCACGAGAGCACGTCGGGCTGGCGCTTGCGGCGCTCGAGACCCATGCCGCGCAACCGCTCCCACGACCGGTCGTCGCACTCGAACAGCTGGGCCTGGGTCAGGCCGGCCCACCGCAGCAGGCCGAGCCGGCTCTCGTCGTCGACGATCACCAGGCGCACCTGGATCTCGTCGAGCAGGCGGCCGACCTCACGCGGGTCCATGTGCTCGGGCAGCAGCAGCGGGACCGCGCCGGCGACCCGGGTGGCGAGCTCGAGCTCGAGCTGGCGGATGCCGGTGGGGACACGGATCACCACGACCTGTCCGGGGTTGACGCCGGCCTCGATCATGCCGGCGGCGCCGTCGATGACGCGACGGTAGAGCTCGTTCCAGGTGAGCGAGGCCCAGTCCTGCCCGCGCTGCTCCACGACGGCGGGGTCGAGCGCGCGGTCGCGGGCGTGGCGCTCCAACCGCTTCAGCGGCGATTGCTGAACAGGCACTTGCGGCCCCCTCCGGACGTGGTGTACCGCCGCAACCTAGGGGAGCCGGACCCCTCCTGTTCGCCGTTTGCCAGATCTCCCCTCAGGGCGTTGCGCACCCCGGCGTAGGCTCCTCCGTCGTGACGACCCCCGCGTCCGCCGTCGGCCCCGGACTCTCAGCGCCTCTCGTCGTGCGCACCGTCCCGGTGGACCTGGCAGATCTCCCGCTGCTCGACCTGCTCCCCGAGCAGGACCCGGTCAGCTGGATCCGCCGCGGTGAGGGCATCGTGGGGTGGGGTGTCGCCGCGCGCCTCGAGACGTCCGGCATCACCCGTTTCAGCGATGCCGTGAAGTGGTGGTCGGAGACCGTCGCCCGTGCCGACGTCGACGACCGGGTCGGCGAGCCCGGGACCGGCCTGGTGTGCTTCGGCGCGTTCGCCTTCGCCGACGAGCCGGGCGACTCGGTGCTCGTGGTGCCGCAGGTCGTCGTCGGCCGCCGCGGCGACCGCACGTGGCTGACGACCGTCTCGGTCGCCGCACCGACGCTGACCGCCACGGAGCCGCCTCGACCGCCGGTGGGGCTGACCTTCTCCGACGGGTCCCGCAACGGCGAGGAGTGGATGACCGTCGTCGCCGAGGCGGTGGGCCGGATCACCGACGGCGACCTCGAGAAGGTCGTCCTGGCGCGCGACCTGATCGCCACCACCGACGAGCCGCTGGACGTGCGGTGGCCGTTGAGCCGCCTGGCCGACCAGTACGAGATGTGCTGGACGTTCCACGTCGACGGCCTCTTCGGCGCGACCCCCGAGATGCTGGTGCGGCGCGAGCGCGGCCTGGTCACCTCGCGGGTGTTGGCCGGCACCATCCGACGTACGGGTGACGACGAGCGCGACCTGGCGCTTGCCGCGACCCTGGCGCGCTCGTCGAAGGACCTCGAGGAGCACGAGTACGCCGTGCGGTCCGTCGCCGACGCGCTCGAGCCCCACTGCTCGTCCATGAACGTCCCCGAGGCGCCGTTCGTGCTGCACCTGCCCAACGTCATGCACCTGGCCACCGACGTGAACGGCGTCGTCCACGACGTGGCGACGTCGCTCCAGCTGGCCGAGTCGCTGCATCCCTCGGCGGCGGTGGGCGGCACACCGACGCCCGCCGCGACCCGCCTCATCGCCGAGATCGAGGGCATGCCGCGCGACCGCTACGCCGGCCCGGTCGGCTGGATGGATGCCTCCGGCGACGGCGAGTGGGGCATCGCGCTGCGCTCGGCGATGATCACCGAGGGCGGCGTCCGGCTCTTCGCCGGCTGCGGCATCGTCGCGAGCTCCGACCCGGAGGCCGAGCTGGCCGAGTCGCAGGCGAAGTTCGTCCCGGTGCGCGACGCGCTCGAGGCCTGACCCGCAGGTCGCGGCCTAGAGGTCCCGGCCGGTCTCGCGACGCTCGAAGGCCTGGCCCTCGGGCAGCAGCCGTGCCATGTGCCCCGACACCATGTCGAGCCCGATGTCGCTGTAGACGCGGTCGTGGATCGCCAGCGACGTCGGCGCCGCCACCTCGCGCACGAAGTCGACGGCCTCGCCGACCTTCAGCCACGGCGCGCTGACCGGCGCGAAGAGGACGTCGACGGCGCGTCCGGGCGCGGTGAGGGCGTCGCCGGGGTGGTAGACAGTGGTGCCGCCCGACTCGACGACGTAGCCGGAGTTGTCGAAGCGGTCGTAGTCCGGGTGGATCACCGCGTGCTTCTCCCCCACCACCTCCACGGCGGCACCGGCGATGTCGAGGCGGTCGCCCGGTCGTACGACGGTGACGCGCTCGGCGACGTCCGGCGCCTGCTCGCGCAGCAGACGCTCCACCGCGGCGATCGTCCAGATCGGCGCGTCACTGCCGCGCAGGAGCTCGGGATGGACGTGGTCGGCGTGCTCGTGGGTGATCAGGACGGCGTCGGCACCGTCCAGTGCATCCGCCTCGGTGAACACGCCGGGGTCGAGCACGACGACTCCCCCGTCGGTCTGGATCCGCACGCACGCATGGCCGAACTTGGTGATCCGCATGGCGTCCAGAGTAGGCCTGTCGAATCGTCGAACCTTCGGGGTGCGCGGTTAGGGTGGGCTCGCCTCCGACGGGTGGAGTGCCCTGGGGGAAAGCAAACCGCACCCGAGACGAAGAGAGATCACATGTCTGCACGCCGCGTGCTCGCAGGAAGCGTCGCCGCGCTGCTCCTGCCCGCGTCCCTGCTCCTGAACGCCCAGGCCGGCTCGGCCTCCGACTCCGCGGCGCCCGCCGCGTCGACGTCGGTGACCAAGAAGGCCGGTCAGAAGATCTCGCTGGAGGTGCTTCCCCAGATCGTCCAGCAGGGTCGGGGTGCCGCCAGCGCGAACTCGGCCAAGGCAGCGGTGACCGCCACCATCAAGCCGGTCAAGGTCGGCCGCCCTGTCGTCCTCGAGCAGCTCAACGGCAGCTCCTGGAAGAAGGTCGCCAAGGCCACGCAGGACAAGGCCGGGCGCGCGCAGTTCGCCGCCCTCGTCTCCAAGGGCGGCCTGCCGCTCACCTACCGGGTGACGGCCGCGAAGTTCAAGGGCCTCGCGTCGTTCACCAGCGCGAGCGCCGACACGGCGAAGTGGCTGACCCCGACCTTCTCCGACGAGTTCTCCGGCTCCACGCTGAGCCCGATGTGGGGCATGCGCGGCCAGGACTACGAGCCGACCAGCAAGCGCAAGTGCTCCAAGGGCGACCCGAAGGCCGTGAAGGTCGGCGGCGGTGCCCTGCGCCTGAGCGTGATCAAGGACAAGGCCCACACGGGCAAGTGCATGGCGGTCTCGCGCAAGGCGAAGAAGAAGATCTCCTACCGCCTCAACGGCCACGTCGGCACGCAGGACATGTTCGACTTCAAGTACGGCGTCGCCGCCGCGCGCATCAAGATGCAGAAGATGCAGGGCCAGCACGCCAGCTTCTGGATGCAGCCCGTCGGCGAGAACCAGCCCGGCAGCGACGGCCACGAGATCGACATCATCGAGTACTTCGGTGACAAGCACCCGCAGGGCGGCCTCACCAGCTTCATCCACTGGTACAAGGGCCAGCGCCTGATCAAGACGGGCTCGTGGATCAAGAACTCGACGTCGTTCCTCAAGGACAAGCGCGACGGCTGGTCGAAGAACTACCACGTGTTCTCCGTGCAGTGGACGCCCAACGTCATCATCTTCCGCATCGACGGCAAGGAGACCTGGCGCACGTCGGCCCGCGTCTCCAAGGCCCAGCAGTACCTCATCCTGAGCCTGCTCGCCTCCGACTACGAGGCGCTGGAGCTGCCCGACAAGAAGCTCCCGCAGCACATGTACGTCGACTGGGTGCGCGTCTGGGAGACCCCGGCCTCCTGACCGGCTCCCGCACCACCTGAACCACGGTCCGCGCGTTGGTCCTCTCCCTGGAACGTCAGGGGAGGACCAGCGCGCGGATCTTTTCGTCCAGCTCGCGCCGGTTGTCGCGCCGTACGCGCGCCTCGACGACCTCGATGCCGCCGTTGGGCGAGGAGAGCGCCTGCTCGAGCTCGGGCAGGCTGCTGACCCGCAGGTGCGGGACGCGGGCGGCCGCGCACAGGCTGGCGAGGTCGACGCCGTGCGGCGTGCCGAAGAGCGTGTCGAAGCGGTCGGCGTAGGCCGCGTCCCCCTGCTCGAGGGTCGCGAAGATCGAGCCGCCGTCGTCGTTGACCACCACGATCGTCAGGTCCGGGCGCTCCTCGCGGGGCCCCAGGAAGAGCCCGGTCGTGTCGTGCAGGAAGGTCACGTCGCCCACCAGCGCCATCGCGCGCGACGACTGCGGACGGCCGAGTGCCGCGCCGATCGCCGTGCTGGTGGTGCCGTCGATGCCGGCGAGTCCGCGGTTGGCGATCACCTTGCGGCGCCCGCCGACCTCGTAGGGGGCGACCATCAGGTCGAGGTCGCGGACCGGGTTCGAGGCGCCGACGACCAGCAGGCCGCGCCGGGGCAGCGCCCGGCTCACCGCGCCCGCCACCTCGTACGGCGTGAGGTCGGGCTCGGCGGCGAGCAGCCGGTCGAGGTCGCGGGAGACCTTCGCGTCGGCATCGCGCCAGGCGTCGAGCCAGGCAGCGTCGTCCGGCCGGTCGACGCCGACAGCCTCGTGCTCGCCGACGACGGCGAACGGACGGTCGGCCCAGGTGCCGCGGGCTCGCACCGAGACCACCTCGACGTCCTCGCGGGCGAGCAGCCGGGCGACCGGGCGGGACAGCGTGGGGTGCCCGAAGACGACCACGCGCTCGATCCGATGGGCGAGGTCGCTGCCGAGCAGGAGCCGGTAGGTGCGGATGACGGTGTCTCCGGTGCGGCACCCGCTGCTCGGCTCGGCCAGCAGCGGCCACCCCGCGCTCTCGGCGAGCTGGCGTGCCGGTGGTCCGGCGTCGTCGCCGGCGACCACCACGGTGCGAGGTCCGAGGTCGAGGCCGTGGATCGGCGGGAGGGTCAGCATCGCGTTCGCCGCCCACGCCGGCACCTCTCCCCCGTCCCACGCGTCCTCGGGCAGCAGCGGGTCGTCGAGCTGGACGTTGAGGTGCACGGGCCGTCGGTGGTCGTGCCGGCGGACGAAGGTGAGCAGCTCCTCGAGGTCCGCGCTCGCGACGTCGAGCGTCGGCGCGAAGTCGCCGAAGATCCCGACCTGGTCGGTGGTCTGGTTGGCACCGGTGCCGCGCAGCCGGGCCGGGCGGTCGGCGGTGACGACCACGAGGGGTACGCCGGCGTGGGCCGCCTCGACCACGGCCGGGAGCAGGTTGGCGACCGCAGTCCCGGAGGTGCAGGCCACGGCGGTCGCGCGTCCGCTGACCTTGGCGAGACCGAGCGCGAGGAAGGCGCCGGTCCGCTCATCGATGCGGGTGTGCAGGCGCAGTCCCGGCCCCGGGCCACCGGCCCGCGCGGCGTCGTACAGCGCGAAGGACAGCGGGGCGTTGCGCGACCCGGGTGCCAGCACGACCTCGCGCACGGCAGCTCCGCGCAACGCGGTCACCACCGACCTGGCGAGCTCGGTGGAAGGGTTCACAGGGCCCGATCCTGCCCTACCGACGCGAGCCGGGCGCGCCAGTGGTCCACCCGGTCGGCGTCGGGCGTCAGCCGCGCCAGGGCGGCCTCGTCGACGTCGGGACGCGCGACGGCCAGCATGCCGCCGACGGGGAGCATCGGCTCGGCGACGACGTCGTCGGTCAGCATCTGCACCGTGGCCAGGCCGCACGCGTGGTGCAGCTCGGGCAGAGCGGCCGCGAGGGCGACCCCGGCGGCGATGCCGACGCTCGACTCGATCGCGCTGGAGACCACGACCGGGAGCCCGATGTCCTCGGCGATCCGCAGGCAGGCGCGCACCCCGCCGAGGGGCTGGACCTTGAGCACGGCGATGTCGGCGGCCTCGAGGTCGCGGACGCGGTAGGGGTCCTCGGCGCGGCGGATGGACTCGTCCGCCGCGATCGGGACGTCGACCCGGCGGCGTACGACGGCGAGGTCCTCGACGGTCTCGACCGGCTGCTCGACGTACTCCAGACCTCCGGCCGCGCGGTCGAGCGCGGCGATGGCACGCACGGCCTCGTCGACGTCCCACGCACCGTTGGCGTCCACCCTGATCAGGCCGTCGGGGCCGAGGGCGTCGCGGACCGCCTCGACCCGGGCGATGTCGTCGGCGAGGGACTGTCCGCGCTCGGCCACCTTGACCTTGGCGGTGCGGCAGCCGCCCGCGGCGACGATCGCGTGCGCCCTCCCGGGGTCGGTCGCCGGGACGGTCACGTTGACCGGGACGTGGTCGCGCAACGGCTCGGGCCAGCCCTCGTCGGCGGCCTCGCGGGCGCAGGCCAGCCACGGGCGCGAGGTGGCGTCGTCGTACTCGAGGAACGGCGACCACTCGCCCCACCCGGCGTCGCCGCGGAGCAGGACCCCTTCGCGCACCGTGATGCCGCGGAACCGCGTGCGCAGCCCGATGGCGAAGACCCGTAGGGCGGGGGGAGGTGTCACAGGCCGGCCTGGATGGACTGTCGGTCCACCTTGCCGTTGGGGAGGAGGGGGAGGCTGCCGGCCCGGACGAAGGAGCGCGGGGCCCACGACCGGGGGTGGACCATGCTGATCCAGTCGCGCAGCTCGGCGTCGGAGGCGGTCCCCACGATCACGGCGACCAGCCGCTGGCCCCACTCCGCGTCGGGCAGGCCGAACACCTCGGCCTCGTCGACCATCAGGTGCTGGCGGAGTCGCTCCGCCACCGCGGGGAGGGGGATCTTCACCCCGCCGCTGATCACCACGTCGTCGGTGCGTCCGACGATCTGGAGGCGGCCGTCCTCGTCGAGGCGGCCGGCGTCGGAGGTCAGGAACCAGCCGTCGACCAGCGTCTCGGACGTGAGCTCGGGGTCGGCGTCGTAGTGGCTGAAGAGGGTCGGCCCGGCGATCCGGACGCGCCCCTCCGCGCCGATGGTGACCCCGACGCCGTCGAGCGGCAGGCCGTCGTACACGCAGCCACCGGCCGTCTCCGACGAGCCGTAGGTCGCGACCACGTGGACGCCGTGGTCCTCCGCGCGCCGGCGCAGGTCGCCGTCCAGCCCGCCGCCGCCGACGAGGACGGTGTGGCATCGCGCGAGCGCGGCGAGCTGCTCGGCGTCGCCCATGATCCGGTGCAGCTGGGTCGGCACCAGGGACACGAAGACCGGGGTGTCGGTGCGGTCGGAGGCCGCCGCGCGCCCCACGTCGAGGCCGTCCACGACGACCGGCTCGTGGCCGGCCACGAGGGACCGGACGATGACCTGCACGCCGGCGACGTACGACGACGGCAGCGCCAGCAGCCAGCGACCCGACTCCCCCAGCCGACGGGCCGAGGCATCCACGCTGGCGAGCACGGCGCGACGCGGGATCACGACGCCCTTGGGCCGGCCCGTGGACCCGGAGGTCTCGATCAGCAGCGGGTCTGGGGTGTCGGTCTCGAGCCACCGCGACAGCTGCCTGATCGCGACCGAGGGCTCGTCCGAGGGCCGGAGGAAACTCACACGCCGAACGCTAGCCGCTCTGCCACCATGGATGTGATGGATCGGGCCCAGACAACGTCGACGTCGTGGTGGCAGCGCCAGCTGCCCCCCAGTCCGCTGGCCCGGTCGCTGTCGATCCAGTCGATCCTCTTCGCGATCGGCGAGGGCACCTTCATCACCGGCTCGGCGGTCTTCTTCACCCAGATCGTCGGGCTGTCCCCCGCCCAGGTCGGCATCGGCCTCACCGTCGCGGGGATCGTGTCGTTCTTCTTCGCCGTGCCGGCGGGCAAGCTCGCGGACCGGGTGGGCACCAAGCGGATCATCACGAGGAAGGCCGCGAAGCCGTGGACGAAGGGCGACACGAGGTAGAGCAGGGCGCTCAACATCGGCTTCACCCGTCGGTGCGCTGATCGGCGGGATCGCCCTCCACCGAGAGCGACGCGGTGGTGCGCGGCGTGCCGATCCTCACCGGCCTGATCCTGCTCGCCAACACCTACTGGATCATCCGGCTGCCCGACGTGGCGGCGAGGGGGAAGCCCGGGCACGCCGCCGACGACGCGGCCATCAAGCCGGCCGCGCTGAAGAACCGCGCGTTCCTCGCGCTGATGACCGGTGACGGCGTGCTTGGCACCAACCAGGTGCTGCTCGACCTTCGTCATCCAGCTGTGCCTCGTCGAGGAGACCGACGCACCGCGCGTGCTGCTCGCCTGGCTGTTCGGCACCGACACCGTGATGGCGGTCCTCCTCCAGGTGGCGGCCGCCCGCGGCGTCGACTCGGTGGCGCGGTCGTTGCCGGCGCCGAGCTGTTCCAGTCCGCCGGCCACTGGGGATTCATGTCCGAGCTCACCGACGCCGACCAGCGCGCGGCGTACCAGGGCGCCGCGCACATCGGCGGCCCCCTCGGCTCGGTGTGGGCGCCGGCGTTGCTCACCTTCCTCGCGATGGAGCACGGGTCGCTCGGCTGGCTGACGATCGCGGCCATCGTGGTTGTCTCGACCCTCACGATGGGGCCGTCCGCACGGGCCGCCGAGCGCTATCTCGCGCGGCACGGCTCGGCGGCCTGAGGGCACGGCGTACGTCGTAGGCTCGTCGGCATGAGTGCCTACTGGATCTGCATCTACAAGGCCGTCCACGACCCCGACAAGGTCGCGGCGTACGCCGAGCTGGCGGGGCCCGCCCTGCGCGGCGGCCGCGGTCGGTTCCTCGCCCGCGGGCTCCCGGAGGCCACCTTCGAGAAGGGCGAGGAGACGCGCACGGTCGTCATCGAGTTCGAGTCCGTCGAGCATGCCGTCGCCGCGCACGACAGCGAGGGGTACCAGGAGGCGCTGCGCGCCCTCGGCGACGGAGCCGAGCGCGACATGCGCATCGTGCCGGGCGCGTGAGGACGACGACATGAGCCAGGACTGGCGCGAGAAGGTCGCCCACCGGGTGCGGTCGCTCATCCTGGAGGCCGCTCCCGGCGTCGATGAGGAAGCCAAGTGGCGCAAGGCCACCAACCCCGACGGCGTCCCGACGTTCTCCCTCGATGGCCTGATCTGCACGCTCGAGACCTACAAGGACAAGGTGAAGGTGACCTTCGCCAGGGGCGCCTCGCTCGACGACCCGACCGGCCTCTTCAACGCCTCTCTCGACGCCGGCACGCGGCGCGCCATCGACGTCTTCGAGGGTGACGAGCTCGACGGCGATGCGTTCGTGGCACTGGTGCGCGAGGCGGTCGAGGCCAACCGGGCCTAGACCGTCCGTGCGATGGTGGGCTGATGGACCTCTTCCGGCTCGTCGTCACCGTCATGGTGACGATCGGCGTGGTCGTGGCCATCCTGCTGTTCGAGAAGCGCCGGGCGGACGACATCGCGCGTGACACGCGGCGTGACGCCCGAGACGAGGACGACGATTCCTCCTAGCGCTGGGCGGCGGTTCAGGTCGTGAGGTGAGGATGGTCCGGCCGGGCCAATTCACGCCATGGGCGTCGAGATGCTTGACCAACGCGTCGCCCGCACGTCCCGTCACAGCACAACCTGACACACCTCTAGCCCGGTCACCGAGTGGGTGTCGGGCTGTGGGGCGGTCAGGGTCGTCGGCGCTGGGCTGCGGGATCCGGTTCGGATCCGTGCCTGGGTCGGGGTGTGATGGGGTCGGTGAGGACCCGTGTCCCGGAGGGGAGTGTCCATTCGTAGGACCCGTCGGAGAGTCGGCGGTAGGAGAACGCGGCGAAGGTCTTGGCGCGGTGGTGCCTGCGGCACAACGGGGCGAGGTTGTCGGGGCTCGTCTGGCCCGGTGGACCACCCTCGTCGGGCGGGACGTAGGGGTCGATGTGGTCGAGGTCGCAGGACTCGGCCGCACGTCCGCACCCTGGATAGACGCAGGTGACGTCACGGAACCGGACCGCCTCGGCCATCCGGGCCGGCGGGTCGTGGGCGTCGACCGGGGCGATGGTCACGAGGTCGACGACCGGCTTGATCGTGACCTTGGCGGCAGTCAGGAGCCAGGATTGCAGTCGACCCATCAGGACCGGACCGAGTCTCGGCGACACCGCCACCCCGCCACTGCCCACGGGCATGGTGCTGTCGAGGAGGTCGCGGTCGGTGACGTGGAAGACCAGCACGACCTCACCAGAGCTCCGGTCGCGTCCCTCCTCCTGAGGCGCGGGGCGGCGGAACGGGTTGGCGGCGTCGTGGGCGATGTCTTCGGCCGCCACGACGGCGGGGTCGTGGTCGGCGTCCCGGTGGGTGGGGTCGACGGCGAGTAGGTCGAGGGCCTGCTGCGGGTCGGCGAGGATCCCGACCGCATGCGCACGGCGTATGTCCAGGCTCCCCGGGTGGCCCAGCGCTCCGATCTGGTCGGCCATGACCCCGACGGTGGAGTCGAACGCGACCAGGTCGGCCTCGTCGAGCACCAGCCACGCCTCCCCGGTGCCGGGGGCACCGGTGCCATAACGGCACTCGACCTTCCGCTGACCCATGGCCCGGTCGTGGTCCGCGACCGCACGGTCCGGGTCGGCGTACAACCGAGCCTCATGGATGAGGACACCGATGCGGTGGGGATTCAACCGACTCGGCTGCCACGAGAGGAGCCGGTCTGCATGCCGGGCCGCGGCCACGTCGAGGTCGCGTGAGGTCCGGGCTGCCTCACGCCCCAGGTGGGCCGGGACCCGCAGCTCACGCACCAGCACCCACGTCCGTGGGAGGCGGTGCGCCAGGTCGAGGACATCACCCACCAGAGACAGCGCTGCCTCGTGGGACACATTGAGTGCGGCGGCGAGCTCCATCACCGCGAACTCCGCCACCTCCGGTGTCCCCGCACCCGCGAGCGGGATCGCCCGCTGCCCGAACAACGACCACGGCGACCCCGGGACCACGATCGCGTCCGAACGCCACCCCGCCGCGTCGTCCTCATCGCCCGCGACATGGGCGTGTGCCCACGCCAACGCGGACTCCAACACCTCGACCTCGGCCCGCCGGCGAGCCGTCATCGCCGCCACCGCACGGTCCAGCACGCTGCGGTCCAGCACGGGCCGGGTGGTGACCCGGGCGCTGGGCGCTTCGGCGGTGGTGGGCATGGGACAAGTCTCCCAGACCGCACCGACACCCCGACCTGCAGGAAGAGATCTGTGGAAAACTGTTTTCGAAGAGGTGAGCGAAGCCGTAAGGGCTTTCGTGACGGTCGCTAGCGCGGCCTCCTCAACCCGCGAACCCGCTGCGCGACCTGCCCACCAGCGAACCCGCCACGTGACCTCGCCGACCATCCCCACGTGACCGGGCCCACCATTAATCGGGCGACGAGCGTCGGTGGCGCGGGAGAAGATGGGCGGCGATGCTCACCGCCCTGAAACGCTATGCCACGCCGCCGTCCGCCCTGGCCGGACGACTCTCCCTGCAGTCGCTCATCTTCGCCTCCGGCGACGGCACGTTCCTCGCCGGTTCGGCGGTGTTCTTCACCCTCGTGGTCGGGCTGTCGCTCGGTCAGGTCGGCATCGGTCTCACCATCGCTGCGATCGCGAGCTTCGTGGTGGCCGTCCCCATGGGCAAGCTGGTCGACCGCTTCGGCCCCAAGCGGATGTGGTCGCTCAGCGCTGTCGTGCAGGGCGCCCTGTTCTGCGTCTGGCCCTTCATCGACAGCTTCCCGGAGTACGTCGCCCTCGCGGTGGCCATGGAGGTCGCCGGCACCCTCGGCGGCACCGCCCACGGGGCCTACGTCATCGACGTCCTGCCCCCATCGGAGCGGGTCGAGTCCCGGGCCTACATGTACTCCGCACTCAACGTCGGCTTCAGCGTCGGCGCGTTCATCGGCGGAGGAGCGATCGCCTTCGGCACCGACGTGCTGCGGTGGGCGCCCGCGTTGAGCGCGGTGCTGTTCCTGGCCAACAGCGTGGCGATCCTCCGGCTGCCTGACGCCAGCCACGACGTCCGCACCAGCGAGCCGCGGGCGAAGCCGGAGGGCATCCCCGCCATCCGCAACCGCGCCTGGATCGCGGTGACCGCGTTCACGGGGGTGATGTGGACCAACCAGGTGCTGCTGCACACGGTCATCCCGGTGTGGCTGGTGACCGAGACCGACGCTCCCAAGGTGCTCGTTGCGATCCTCTTCGGCACCAACACGGTCATGTGCATCGTCCTGCCCCGGCTGGCGTCGCGCGGCATCCACGACATCAGCACGGCCCTGCGCGCCGTGCGGTTCTCGATGGTCTTCTTCGTGCTCACCTGCTTGATCACCCTCGCCACCCACGAGACCGTCGGCTGGCTGACGATCGTGCTGTTCTTCCTCGGCCACATCGTGCTCACCTGGGCCGAGCTCTTCCTCTCGGCGTCCGGCTGGACCCTCGAGGCCGAGCTGATGGACCCGCGGCGACGTGGCGACTACCAGGGTGTCTCGGAGCTCGGCGGCACCCTGGGCAGGTTCTGGGCACCGGCGGTCTACGGCTTCCTCGCGATGCAGTGGGGTGCCTTCGGCTGGCTCACCATCGCCGGCATCGTCGTCGCCGGAGGGGTGGGCCTCCACGCCGCGGCCCACGCTGCTCGTCGCTACCTCGAGCAGCACGTGCCGGCCGACGTCCTGGCCGACGCGCGCGCCGGCTCCCCGGACCCGGAGGACGAGGCGACGACCGGACCGCCCTCGATGCTGGGACCGGACTCACCACTGCCAGAATCCACCGGTGACCTCATCCGCTGACTGGCTCGCTGGCGCGCGCCCGCGCACCCTTCCCGCCGCCGTCGCCCCCGTGCTCGCCGGCACCGGTGTGGCGGCGTACGTCGACCAGGCGGTGTGGTGGAAGGCGCTGCTCGCCCTCGTCGTGAGCCTGGCCCTGCAGGTCGGCGTCAACTACGCCAACGACTACTCCGACGGCATCCGCGGGACCGACGCCGACCGGGTCGGCCCGATGCGACTCGTCGGCTCCGGGGCGGCGACCCCTCGCGCGGTGAAGACCGCGGCCTTCGCGGCGTTCGGCGTGGCCGCCCTCGCCGGGCTGGTCCTCGCGGCCACCACCGCGTGGTGGCTGGTCGCGGTCGGCGCGGTCTGCGTCGTGGCCGCCTGGTTCTACACCGGCGGCGACAAGCCCTACGGCTACCTCGGTCTGGGCGAGGTGATGGTGTTCGTCTTCTTCGGGCTCGTGGCGGTCATCGGTACGACGTACGTGCAGACCCGGACGTGGGAGTGGCCGGCCCTCTACGCCGGCGTCGGCATCGGTGCCCTCGCGTGCGCCATCCTCGTCGCCAACAACCTGCGTGACATCCCCACCGACACCGGGGCCGGCAAGCGCACGCTGGCCGTGCGGCTCGGCGACGAGCGCACCCGCTACCTCTACGCCTTCCTGATCCTCGCGGCCGCCGCCGCCGTCGTCGCGGTCGCCGCGGCCACGACGTGGTGGGCGCTGCTCGGCCTGGGCTTCCTGGCACGGGCCGCCGCACCGACGCGAGCGGTCCTGACCGGCGCCGCCGGACCGGCGCTGATCCCGGTGCTGGCCGGCACCGGTGCGTCCGAGCTGGTCTGGTCGGTGCTCGTCGCGCTGCCCCTCCTCGTCCTGGCCTGATTGCGGCGATTGCGGGCCTGCACCACCCCGGCGCCCGCCGCACGCACCTACGGCGACCGGATCGGCGGCATCGTCCTCCTGGCGCTCTTCGCCCCCGGCCTCGTCGCGCTGACGGCTGGATAATCCGTGGCCGCACCGTCCCGCGCTCACTAGCGTGGAGCGGGTGGACTACGACGTCGCGATCCTCGACCTCTCCGACGACTCGGACGAGGCCGTCGCGCGGCGTCGCGGCTGGATCGGCGCGGTGCTGCGCGGCTTCCGCGACCCGCGGCCCGACGACGAGCTGGTCACCCGCTGGGTGGACCACTACCGCACGGACCGGGTCATCTGTCGGGGCGCGTGGCTGCCGGAGGGCGAGTTCGGTGCCGGCCCGATGCCGGTGGCGACGTACGCCAGCCTCGACAAGACCCTCAACGCCGGCCACGAGCTGCTGCCGCTGCGGATGGTCACCGACGTCACCACCAGCGCCACGCACCGCCGCCGCGGCCTCCTCACGCGCCTCATCGAGGACGACCTGGCCGACGCCGTCGCCGCCGGCGTGCCCGTGGCCGCGCTCACCGCGTCGGAGGCCACGATCTACGGTCGCTGGGGCTTCGGGCCGGCCACATTCAACCAGACGATGGAGCTCGACGCGTCCCCCGGCTTCGCGCTGCGCTCCTTCACCGATCCCGGCAGGGTCGAGCTCCTCGAGCCCGCCGAGGCCTGGCCCCACGTGAAGCGCGTCTTCGACACCTTCCACACGCAGCAGCGCGGCTCGGTGGAGTGGCCCGCGCCGTACGAGGACATCCACACAGGCGCCTACGACTTCAACGACCGCAGCCCCAACGCCAAGATCCGTGCGGCGGTGCACCTCGGCGGCGACGGCTCGGTCGACGGCTTCGTCCTCTTCACCCCCGGCGAGAACGGCTCGACCAAGGTCGCGGAGATGGTCGCCCTCACCCCTGCCGCCCAGCTGGCCCTCTGGTCCTTCCTGGCCGACACGGACCATGTGAAGACGGTGACCTTCAACCTGGCCCACCCGACGACCCGCTCCTCTGGGCGCTGGCCGACCTCGGCCGGGTCAAGGTCACGGGCCTCACGCACTTCCTGTGGATCCGGGTCCTCGACGTCGAGCGCTCCCTCGCCGCCCGACCCTGGAGCGCCGACGACCACCTCGTCCTGGGCATCGACGACCCGCAGGGCCACGCGGCCGGGACCTTCGAGGTCGAGACCGCGGACGGGAGGGCCCGCGTGGCCCGCACCGACCGAGCCGCCGAGCTGGTGCTCACCGCGGAGACGCTGGGCGCGCTCTACCTCGGCGGGGTCACCGTGACCGCCCTCCACCGGGCCGGACGGATCGACGGCACGGACGACGCCGTACGCCGCTTCGCCGCGATGGCCGACCTCAGCGACCCGCCGTACTCCCTGACGGGGTTCTGAGCGTCAGGTCGGTGCCGAGGAGGCCGGCCAGCCGGTCGACCTCCGCCTCCAGCGCACCCCGCACGTCGCCCTCGACGACGCCGCTCACCTCCACCACCTCGCCGTCGAGTCGCCACGTGCCGGCGACCGCTCCGTCGACGACGACGGGGTTGGCGCCGCGCGTCATGGAGGTGCGGTGCTCCGAGGGGACCACCCAGGTGTCCTTGGTGCCCGGCCCCATGACCCAGTCGTCCTTGCCCGGCAGGAGCACGACGTGCGTCTGTGGACGCTGCGCCGCGAGCTCGTCCGCGTGCTCGGCCAGGTGCCACCGCTGCTCCCCGTCGACGACGACCTCGACCAGCCGGTCGGCGACCTCGTCGAACCAGCGCTCGATGCGGCCACGCCCGGCGCTCAGTCCCCCGCCGAGCCAGTGGTCCAGGTGGTCGGGCGAGGCGGGACCGTAGCCGCCGACGTAGTCGAGGACCGCGCGGTGCCCGGCCGTGTCGAGGCCCGGGATGCCGCCCCAGGCGGGAGCCTCGGCGGGGCTCTGGAGGGTCAACGGTCCGTCGAGGTCCGGACCGAGGGCGACGTCGCCCTGCCAGGCGAAGGGCTTGAGGAAGGTGTGGTTGGGCTCGGCGAACTCCTTCGCGAGGT
Organism: Nocardioides sp.; assembly: GCF_025965415.1. GTDB lineage: Bacteria > Actinomycetota > Actinomycetes > Propionibacteriales > Nocardioidaceae > Nocardioides. The sequence goes on along the minus strand of NZ_JAOPWY010000081.1, from coordinate 9,727 downwards.
GGGAGAAGCGCGCGCTCCCCGCGAGCTCGTCCGCCACGGCCTGCGGCGGCACCGGCCCCGCAGCCACCACCCCGCGCACGACCTCGCGCAGGTCCGGCCACTCATCGGCGGACAGGCGGTAGTGCTCGACCCAGCTCTTCAGGGCCCACTGCCGACCGGCCGCGCGCAGCGCCAGGTAGGCGCCGGCCGTCTCCGGGGCCATCAGCTGGACGGAGCCGCGGAAGGAGAAGGTGCGCATCAGGCGACCGTCGTGGAGGGCGCGCTGCACCTCGCCCGGGGCGCCGGGGGACGCCAGGCGGCGGCGTACGGCGAGGTCGGGGTCACTGCCGAAGATCGAGACGGCGGCCAGGGTGCGGACCACCTCGACCGCGCCGGCAGCCCCGTGGAGGAGGTGCTGGCGCCCCAGCCGCCAGGCGAGCGCCTGTCGTCGGGTCACCTCGAGCGTCGCCATGCCGAGCCCTCGGCTCAGTCCCGGTCCTCGCGTGCCTTCCGCTCCTCGAAGGCAGCCGTCGCCTTCGCGGCCCGCGTCTCCACGCGCCGGGCGAACTCCTCGCGCTGCCGGTTGAGGATGAAGTAGGACGCGACACCGGAGACCAGGAACGCCAGGACCACCGCCCAGAACAGGTTGTAGCGGCCGCCGAACGCCAGGGCCATGAGGCCGACGACGATGCCGAACGAGGCGAGGAACAGCACGATCCTCAGGACGGTGTAGACCACGAACTCCTTCACGGCAACCAGCCTAGGCGCGGGTGACTACATTGGAGGAATGCTGAAGGTCCTGCTGGTCGTCGCAGCGATCGCGCTCGTCGTGTGGGTGCTGGTCCGGCTGGCCCTGCGCCGCCTCGAGGGGGGCAGCGGCGGGACGTCACGTCCCCGGGTGATCGGCCCCGACGACGATCCCGACTTCCTGCGCGGCCTCGGCCGGCCCCGCAAGCCTGAGGACGACTGACCGCGTCTCCCCCGCACCCTCGGCGTAGGAGTGCTGGCTCGTCGTGCTGAAGAAGTTGATGCCGATGAAGTTGAACCACAGCGTCGCGACGCCGAGCAGCGCCAGCAGGGCCGCGTTGCGCCCGCGCCAGCCGGCCGTCGCGCGGGCGTGGAGGTAGGCGGCGTAGACCACCCAGGTGATGAAGGCCCACACCTCCTTGGGGTCCCAGTTCCAGTACGACGACCAGGCCTGGTGCGCCCAGATCGGCCCGGAGATGAGCACCCCGAAGGTCCACACCGGGAACCCGAAGGCGTGCATCCGGTAGGCGATGCGGTCCAGCTTGGCCAGCTCGGGGAGCCGGGCGAGGTAGCCCGTCTCCTTCGTCGACCGGGCCTTGAGGAGGTAGAGGGCGGAGGTGATCCCGCCGAGGGTGAACGCACCGGTCGCGATCACTGCCGACACGACGTGGATCACGAGCCAGTAGGACTCGAGCGCCTCCGTCAGCGGGGCGACGGGCTCGTAGAGCCAGAGCACGTCGGCGAGCAGCACGCAGAGGGTGAACCCGACGACGATCGGGCCGAGCCACGACAGCCGCCAACGGTGGGTGGTCGCGAGGAACAGGGCGACGACCACGAAGGTGCCGCTCAGCGTGAACTCGTACATGTTGCCCCAGGGCACCCGGTTGGGGTCCGCGGCCATGCCCCGCCCGAGGAGCGCCACGAAGTGTGCCAGCGCGCCGATCGCGACGAGCAGGACGCCGAGGCGTCCGGCCATCTCGGTGCGCTGCGCGACCCGCTCGTCCGGGATGTCGAGCACGTCGCCGCCACCCCCGGCGGCCACCGCCTGCTTCACCGGCACGTCACGCAGCGCGGCCCACTGGACGGCGTACGCCAGCAGCGCCAGGAAGTAGACCACCCCGGCAGCCGCCACGCCCTGGTTGCTCAGGGTCTCCCACTGTGCGTCGGTCACGTTGTCGCCTCTCGGTCCTCTCGCTGGTCCGTCTTCAGTGCAGCCACGATGTCAGCGAGCTCGTCGCGGCCGGTCTCCGGATCGCCACCGGACGAGCGGTCCAGTCGCGCCACCTCCACCAGTGTGCTGCCGTCGTCCTGACGGCGCGCCCGCACCCACAGCCGGCGGGGCCGCACGAACAGGGAGCCGAGCAGGCCCAGCAGGGCGGCGACCATTCCTCCCAGCGCGAGGAACTTGCCCGGGGTGCGGCTGATCTGGATCTTGTTCCAGCGCTGGAGGCCCTCGAAGGTCACGCTGCCGAGGCCGTCGGGCAGGGTGACCGTGTCGCCCGGGCGCAGGTCCATGCGGAACGGCTGGCCGTCGGCCTTGAGGAGCTGCTTCGCCTTCGACTTGTCGAGGACGTAGACAGAGGCGCTGGTGCCGTCGTCGAGGCCCACGTCGCCGGTGTAGACCTGCAGCGACACCAGCGGGTCGATCGCGTTGCCGAAGGCCGAGGACGGCATGGTCAGGTTGCCGTCGGCGTCCCTGCCCATGGCGAAGGTCGGGTAGAAGGTGCCCTCGAGGCCGAGCTGCGTGGGCTGGGCGTCGGCCGCCTTGACCACGCCGAAGGACTCGAAGGTCTGTGCGTTGGTCGGCAGGAACACCGTCGGCCCGGACTGCGCGATGTTGCCGTCGCCGTCACGAACGGTGATGACGGGCGCATAGCCGTGGCCGATGAGGAAGACGTCGGTGCCGCCGATGGAGAGCGGGTGGTTGACCTTGAGGTCGTACTGCTTCGTCTCCGCGCCCGGATCGGTCTGGTAGTCGAGGTGGGCGACGAACTTGCGCGCCATGCCCGCGCGCCGACCCTCGGTGAGCCACTCGACGTCGAAGTCGGTGATGCTGAAGGAGAACGGCTCCATCACGGCCGGGTCGAAGAGGCTGCCCGGGGCGAAGTCGTCGTACTGCGTGAGGTTGTTGGAGAAGCCGTAGTCCTTGCCGTTGTACATGATGACGCCGCCCTTGTAGCCGAACAGGCTGCCGATGGCGACACCGACCAGGACCACGATCACGGCCAGGTGGAAGAGCAGGTTGCCGGCCTCGCGCAGGTGGCCGCGCTCGGCCGCGACCGCGTCGGAGCCGCTCGTCCACTCGACGCGGAAGCGGCGACGCCGGATCACCGAGGCGGCGCGGGCCAGGACGACGTCCGGCTCCTCGTCGGTCGTGTATGACGTGCTCTCGGGCAGGCGCGAGAGGTGGCGGGGCGCCCGCGGGGGCTTGGCGCGCAGCGCGCGGGCGTAGACGAAGAGCCGCGGGACGATGCAGCCCACGAGCGAGATCATCAGCAGGATGTAGATCGCCGAGAACCACACCGAGCCGTAGACCGAGAACAGGTCGAGCCGGTCCCAGATCGGGGCCAGGCGGGGGTGGTTGTCACGCCACTGCGAGACCGCCAGCGAGTCGATGTCCTCCTGCGGGATCACCGAGCCCGGGATCGAGGCGAGGGCGAGCAGCAGCAGGAGCACGAGCGCCGTACGCATCGACGTCAGCTGGCGCCAGGCCCAGCGGGCGAGCTCGCGCGCGTTGAGGTCGCTGGGCAGGGAGGTGGCCTGCCGGTCGTCGGACGGCCGGGACAGCGGATCGGTCACAGCGGCACCGTGAATCCCTGGACGACCTGGAGCTGCAGCCACTGCACGATCCGGTCCCACCACCCGGTCACGAGCAGGAGGCCGACCACGATCATCATCGCCCCGCCGATCCGCATGACGAGGACCTGGTGGCGCCGGACGACCGCGAAGGCCTTGATCATCCGGCGATAGGCCACGGCCGCGGCGATGAACGGCAGCCCGAGCCCGAGCGCGAAGACCGCGGACAGGGCGGCTCCGCGGCCGGCGGTGGCCTCGTTGACCGACAGCACGTTGATCGCGGCCAGCGTCGGGCCCACGCACGGCGTCCAGCCGACCCCGAAGAGGAAGCCCAGCAGCGGCGCCGCGGCCAGCCCGACCGCCGGCACCTTGTGGATGCGCCAGTCGCGCTGGAGGAAGCCGATCCCGCCCATGAAGGCGACGCCCAGGATGATCGTGATGATCCCGAGCACGAGGTTGAGCTGGCGGGTGTGGGTGAAGAGCCAGGCGCCCGCCGCACCGGTGAGGCTGCCGAGCAGCACGAAGACCACCGAGAAGCCGAGCACGAACAGCACCGCTCCGGTGACCAGGCGGCTGCGCTTGGCGTCCTCGAGGTCGGCACCCGAGAGGCCCGTGGCGTACGACAGGTAGCCGGGCAGCAGCGGGATCACGCACGGGCTGAAGAAGGAGAGGACACCGGCGAGCAGCGCCACCGGCAGCGCGAGGACCAACGACCCCGACAGGGCCGTGTCCTGGAACCACTCACTCATCGAGGACCTTGTCGACGAGCGAGATCAGCGTCTGGGTGGTCGGGATGCGTCCCTGCACCGACGCCGCGACCCGACCGTCGGCGTCGAGCACGACCGTGCTCGGGATGGAGCGCGGGTTGAGCGTGCCGGCGAAGGCGAGCAGCGCCCGCCCGTCGGGCGAGTAGACGGACGGGTAGGGGACCTCGAAGTTGCGGACGAACGCCTGGCCCTTCTCCGCGGAGGCGTCACGGATGTTGAGCCCCACGAAGGTGACGGAGTCGCCCAGCTCGGCCGCGGCCTCGTTGAGGTCGGGCTGCTCGACCCGGCAGGGCGGGCACTCCGACCACCAGACGTTGACGACGACCGGCTTGCCGCGCATCGCGGCCAGGTCGACGTCGTTGCCGTCGAGGTCGGTGCCGGTCAGCTCGATGGGGGCCTCGCGGTCGACGGCGGCGACCTCGACCGGCACCCCCTCGCCGGAGATGTAGCCCTTGTCGCCAGTGCCGGACAGGCTCGAACAGCCCACGAGCGCGAGCAGGCAGGCGAGCACGACGATCGAGCGCACGGTCTTCAGGGCCGGTCCTCCCGGGGGGCCCCACCGGCCGAGAACGGGGCGGAGCGGTCGCCGACCGGGATCAGGTCGCCGGCCGGCTCCGAGTAGCGCACCTGCACCATCCGGTCGTCGTCGAAGACCACGCTCGTCAGCGAGCACAGGGTGCACTGGCGGGCCTTGGGGTGGTGGAGGTAGCTCCGCTTCTCGAGGAAGAGTCGCGTCGTCCAGATCGGCAGCTGGTGGGAGACGATGACCGCCTCGTGCCCCCGCGCCGCGTCGCGGGCGTCGTGGATCGCGGCGACCATCCGCCCGGCGATCTCGTCGTACGGCTCTCCCCAGGAGGGCTTGAGCGGGTTGTACATGTGGCGCAGCAGGCCGGGCCGCCGGAGGAAGGTCGCGGCGCCGCCGCTGAAGTTGATGCCCTCGAACTTGTTGCTGGACTCGATCACCCGCGGGTCGATCACCGGCGTCAGGCCGCGCACCGCCGCCAGCGGCGCACCGGTCTCCTGCGCCCGCTCGAGCGGGGAGCTCCGCATGTGCACGATGTCGCGGTCACCGATCGTCTCGGCGATCCGCCGGGCCATCGTGTGGCCGAGGTCGGACAGGTGGAACCCGTCGCGACGGCCGTAGAGCACGCCCTGGGGGTTGTGCACCTCGCCGTGCCGCAGCAGGTGGACGGTGGTCTGCTCACCCATGTCAGTGACCTCCTGCCGTGGCGGCCGCGAGCGCGGCCGCGGGGAGCGCGTCGATGATGGTGGAGACGGCGCGGTCGTCGTGGGCCGCCGAGACGAACCACGACTCGTACGCCGACGGGGGCAGGTAGACGCCCTGGTCGAGCATCGAGTGGAAGAAGGCGGCGTAGGCCGTCGTGTCCTGCTGGCTCGCCTCCGCGAAGTCGCGCACCGAGCCCTCGCGGAAGAACACCGAGAACATCGTGCCCGCGGCCTGCACCGTGTGCGGCACGGACGCCGCCTCCAGGGCCTCCGACACGGCGCGGCGGATCGTCAGCGCGGTGGTGTCGAGGTGGGCGTAGACCTCGGGCGTCGCGAGCCGCAGCGTGGCGAGGCCGGCGGTGGTGGCGACGGGGTTCCCGGACAGGGTGCCGGCCTGGTAGACCGACCCCTCCGGGGCGAGGTGGGCCATCAGGTCGGACCGGCCACCGAAGGCCGCGGCCGGGAAGCCGCCGCCCATGACCTTGCCGAAGGTCATCAGGTCGGGGGTCCAGCCCTCGATCGCGCCGTCGAGGCCCCAGCCGCCCTGCTCGGTCGCACGGAAGCCGGTCATCACCTCGTCGCTGATGAAGAGCGCGCCGTGGGCGCGGCAGGTCTCGGCGAGGAAGGCGTTGAAGCCGGGGGCCGGCGGGACGACGCCCATGTTGCCGGGCGAGGCCTCGGTGATGAGGCAGGCGATCCGCGGGCCGTGGGCGTCGAACGCCGCCTGCACGGCCGCGCGGTCGTTGTAGGGCAGGACCAGGGTCTCGGCGGCCGACGAGGCGGGCACGCCGCTGGTGCCGGGCACCGCCAGCGTCGCGACACCGGAACCGGCCTCGGCCAGCAGCGTGTCGACGTGGCCGTGGTAGCAGCCGGCGAACTTCACGACGAGGTCGCGGCCGGTCGCGCCGCGGGCCAGCCGGATGGCGGACATCGTCGCCTCGGTGCCGGACGACACGAAGCGGACCCGCTCGACGGGGGTGCGCGCCACGATCTCCTCGGCGAGCTCGACCTCGGGCTCCGTCGGCGTGCCGTACGACGTACCGCGGGCGACAGCACCGGCCACCGCGGCCTGCACGTCGGGGTGGGCGTGGCCGAGCAGCATCGGACCCCACGAGCAGATGAGGTCGACGTAGTCGTTGCCGTCGGCGTCGTGGAGCCAGGCGCCGGAGGCCGAGGTGATGAAGCGGGGCGTGCCGCCGACCGCCGTGAAGGCGCGGACGGGCGAGTTCACGCCTCCCGGGGTCACGGCGCGCGCGCGCTCGAAGAGCGCCTCGCTCGCCGCGGTCGTGGGGGCCATGGTCGCGGGGGTCACCCGGTCATTGTCACGTAGTCGCGCAAGCGAACCCCAGTCGGTGTGCGATCACGTCCGCGGATGTGCCTTGAGCCACAAGTGACCGGAGCGTAACTTGGGGTGACAATCGCTCGTTGGGAGGTGTGAGTGAGCCCCTAGGGGGCATCATGGCACCAGTGAGACACAGGGGAGATGCACGCATGTCGACATTTGGCCGGCTCCACCGAGCGACCGCGATCGTCCCCCTTGCCGTGCTCTCCGCGGCCTGGACCGCGAGCCTGGCCGGCGTCGGAGCGGGCTCCGCCAACGCGGACGCCGACGGCCCCGGCACCCTCCCCGACGGCACCGTGCTCCCCGCCGCGGCCATCGAGGCCCCGGCCAGCGTCGGCGACTCGGTCGGCCGCGCCGCCGCTCTCACCCCGGGCTCGGCCAGCAGCATCCCCCAGGCGGCCCTCGCCGCCTACCAGCGCGCCGAGGCGGTCATCAACAAGGCCGACGCCGGCTGCCGCATCCCGTGGGAGCTGATCGCCGCCATCGGCCGCGTCGAGTCCGACCACGGTCGCTTCGGGGGCAACTCCCTCGACGACCAGGGCGTGGCCCGCCCCGGCATCTACGGCATCGCCCTCAACGGCAAGAACGACACCCAGGACATCAGCGACACCGACGCCGGGCAGTACGACAACGACACCCGCCACGACCGTGCGGTCGGCCCGATGCAGTTCATCCCCTCGACCTGGGCGGTCGTCGGAGTGGACGGCGACAGCGACGGCACCCGCAACCCCCAGGACATCGACGACGCCGCGCTCGCCACTGCGGTCTACCTCTGCTCGGGTGACGACGACCTGTCGGCGGAGAAGGGCCAGCGCGCCTCGGTCTACCGCTACAACCACTCCAACGCCTACGTCGACCTCGTCCTGTCGATCATGCAGGCCTACATGGACGGCGACTTCAGCGCCGTGCCCACCTCGACGCTGACCTCCGGCGTGATGCTCCCCGAGCTGACCGGCTCGAACGACACCACCCCTGGCAACGGCGGCAAGGGAGGGAAGGGCGGCAAGGACGGAGACAAGGACGGCGACAAGGACCCCACGCCGACCGTGAAGCCGACCCCGACGCCCACCCAGACGCCCACCCCGACCACGACGCAGACGCCCACCCCGACACCCACGCCGACGCCGACACCTACGCCCACCCCGACCAAGACGCCGACGATCGTCCCGACGTCGGTCCCCACGCTCCCCACCACGCTGCCGCCGGTGCCGACCGCGACGATCAGCGAGACGCTGACGTTGGTCCAGGCGACCGCGCAGTGCGTGGCCCAGGGCGTGATCGACAACCCGCTCACGGCGACCAACGAGCTGCTCGACTGCGCGAACGCCCTGCTCGCACCCTGACCTGCCCGGTCACCCTCCGCCCTCGGCGGTGACCCAGCCACGTTCTCGACCGCGCGAAGGTGGCTCACGCACCGCTCGGTGACGAGGGTCAGCGGCGGAGCAGGCGGGCGGCCTCGGCCGCCCAGTAGGTCAGCGTCACGTCGGCGCCGGCGCGGCGGATCGAGGTGAGGGTCTCCATGATGGCGGCCTCGCGATCGATCCAGCCGCGGGCGGCGGCTGCCTCGACCATGGAGTACTCGCCGGAGATGTTGTAGGCCGCGACCGGGACGTCGACGGCGCCACGCACGCGGCGTACGACGTCGAGATAGCCCATGGCCGGCTTGACCATCACGATGTCGGCGCCCTGCTCCACGTCGAGCAGTGCCTCGCGGACGCCCTCGAGGCCGTTGGCGGGGTCCTGCTGGTAGGTGCGGCGGTCGCCCTCGAGCGAGGAGTCAACGGCCTCGCGGAAGGGGCCGAAGAAGGCGGAGGCGTACTTCGCGGAGTAGGCGATGATCGAGACGTGGCTGTGGCCGGCCGCGTCGAGCGCCTGGCGTACGACGGCCACCTGGCCGTCCATCATGCCGCTGGGGCCGACCATGTCGACGCCGGCTGCGGCCTGGGCGAGCGCCATCTGGGCGTACGCCGCCAGCGTCTGGTCGTTGTCGACCTCGCCGTCGGGCGTGAGCAGCCCGCAGTGGCCGTGGTCGGTGAACTCGTCGAGGCACAGGTCCGACATGACCGTGAGCTGGTCGCCCACCTCGGCCACCACGTCGGTGATCGCGAGGTTGAGGACACCTCCGGGGTCGATGCCTCCCGAGCCGGTCGCGTCCTTGTGCGCGGGGATGCCGAAGAGCATCACGCCACCCAGCCCGAGCTCGGCCGCCTCCGCGACCGCCCGCTTGAGGGAGTCGCGGGAGTGCTGCACGACGCCCGGCATCGAGGAGATCGGGCGCGGCTCGGACAGGTCCTCGCGGACGAAGACCGGCAGCACCAGGGAGCTGGGCACGACCGTGGTCTCCGCGACCATCCGCCGCAGTGCGGGGGTGCGCCGCAGCCGCCGCGGTCGGATGAGTGGCGTCTCCAGCTCCCGGTGCTCCTCGGTCATGACTACTTGGCCCGCGCCTTGCGACGACCCGAGGCGGTGCGCTCGCTCGGCCGGGTCACGGGCTCGCCGTTCTCCAGCATCGCGAGACGCCGCGTCGCACCGAAGTCGGCCAGCGCGTCGACGAGGACCTCGACGTCGGGCGTCGGGGACAGCACGTCGACCCGCAGGCCGTGCTCCTCGGCGGTCTTGGCCGTGGCCGGCCCGATGACGGCGATGATCGTCGAGGGGTGCGGCTTGCCGGCGATGCCGACCAGGTTGCGCACGGTCGAGGACGAGGTGAAGACGACCGCGTCGAACCGGCCCGACTTGATGGCGTCGCGCACCGGCGCCGGCGGCGGCGTGGCTCGCACCGTGCGGTAGGCGGTGACGTCGTCGCACTCCCAGCCGAGGTCGATCAGGCCAGCGACGAGGTTCTCCGTCGCGATGTCGGCGCGGGGCA
>NZ_JAOPWY010000063.1 GCF_025965415.1 Nocardioides sp. | reverse complement strand
CGAGGTGCCCGACGCGCGCCGCGTCTTCACCACCTTCGAGCAGCCCGACCTCAAGGGCGTCTTCGACTTCCGCGTGACCGCGCCCGACCACTGGGTCGTCGTCTCCAACGCCCCCACGCCCGAGCCGGTCGCCGCGGGCGAGGGCACCGCCACCTGGACGTTCCCGACCACCAAGCGCATGTCGACCTACATCACCGCCGTCGTGGCCGGCGAGTACCACGCCGTCTTCGACACCTTCCAGGGCCAGTACGACGAGATCCCGCTCGGCCTCTACTGCCGGCAGTCGCTGGTCGAGCACCTCGACCACGAGGAGCTCGTCAAGATCACCTCGCAGAGCTTCGCGTTCTTCGAGGAGAAGTTCGCGATGGCCTACCCGTTCGAGAAGTACGACCAGCTGTTCGTGCCCGAGTACAACATGGGCGCGATGGAGAACGCCGGCTGCGTCACCCTGCGCGACGAGTACCTCCCCCGCAGCCGCCAGCCGCGCTCGTTCTACGAGTTCCGCTGCTCGGTGATCACCCACGAGATGGCCCACATGTGGTTCGGCGACCTGGTGACCATGAAGTGGTGGGACGACCTCTGGCTGAACGAGTCGTTCGCCGAGTGGGCCTGCTACTGGTGCGAGGCCAACGCCACCGACTTCACCGACGCCTGGACCGGCTTCGCCAACGCCCGCAAGCAGACCGGCTACCGCGCCGACCAGCTGCCCTCGACCCACCCGATCGCGGCCGACAACGTCGACCTGCACGCGGTCGAGGTCAACTTCGACATGATCACCTACGCCAAGGGCGCCTCGGTGCTCAAGCAGCTCGTCGCGTGGGTGGGCCTCGAGCCGTTCCTCGAGGGGCTGCGCGCCTACTTCAAGGAGTGGGAGTACGGCAACCCGGAGTTCAAGGACCTCCTCGCCACGCTCGAGAAGGCCTCCGGTCGCGAGCTGCAGAGCTGGGCGCAGGAGTGGCTGCAGACCGCCGGCGTCAACACGCTAGCCCCCTCGTTCGAGCTCGACGCCGACGGCAGCTACGCCACGTTCGCCGTCAGCCAGACGGCCCACCCCGACTGGCCGACGCTGCGGCGCCACCGGCTCGGCATCGGGCTGTACGACGACGTGGACGGGCGGCTCGTGCGCCGCGACTACCTCGAGATCGACGTCGAGGGCGCCAGCACCGACGTCCCCGAGCTGGTCGGGGTGAAGCAGCCGGCGCTGCTGCTGCTCAACGACGAGGACCACGCCTACGCCAAGATCCGTCTCGACGAGCGGTCGCTGGCCACGGCCATCTCCGGGCTCTCCACCTTCGAGGACTCGCTCCCGCGGGCGCTCGTGTGGGGTGCCGCGTGGGACATGACCCGCGACGGCGAGATGCGCACCCGTGACTGGGTCGACCTCGTGCTGGCCAACATCGGCGCGGAGTCGGACGCGTGGGCCGTGACCCGCATCCCGGCCTCCACCGCCCTGTCAGTGAACTTCTACTCCGACCCCGCGCACCGCGACGAGCTGCGGGCGACGTGGGAGTCCGGGCTGCGCGAGCTGCTCCTGGCCGCCGAGCCGGGCAGCGACCACCAGCTCACCTTCGCCCGGTCGTACGCCGGTGCCGCCCGCAGCGACGGCGCCCTCGACGACCTGATCGGGCTGCTGGACGGCTCGTTCGCCGTCGAGGGCCTGGCGATCGACCAGGACATGCGCTGGGTGCTGATCACCGCGCTGGCCAGGTCGGGACGCTTCGGCGACGCCGAGATCGACGCCGAGCTCGAGGTCGACAAGACCATCTCGGGCCAGGAGTCGGCGGCCGCGGCCCGCGTCGCGCAGCCGACGGCCGAGGCCAAGGAGGTCGGGTGGGCCGCGATCGTCGACCCCGCCACGCCCAACGAGACGATGCGCGAGATGTCGCTGTCGATCTTCCGCTTCGGCCAGGAGGACGTGCTCGAGCCCTACCTCGAGAAGTTCCTGGAGGCCGCGGACACCCTGATCGACACCCTCGGCTTCCACAAGGCGTCGGCGGTGCTCGAGTACGGCTTCCCCAAGCCGCTCGGCTCGGCGGCCACCCTGGCCCGCCTCGACGAGTGGCTCGCCGACAACAACGCGCCCAAGGGCGCGCAGCGCTACGTCGGTGAGGCGCGGGCCGAGATCGCCCGGGCGCTCACCGCGCAGGAGTACGACGCCCGCTGAGTCGCCGACCTGACGCTCGTGCACGCCGCGGGGTGTGCACGAGCGTCAGCTCGGCATGCTCTCGCGGTGCACGAGCGTCAGCTCGGCTCAGGCGTGGAGGGTGTTCTGCGGACGCGCGTGCTCGGCGAGCATCGCGATCCCGCGCTGGAGCCCGCCGAGCAGGTTGCCGGCACCGAACTCCGACGACATCGCCAGCACGGCCAGCTCGACCTCGGCGTCGGTGAGGTGGAGGCGTACGTCGCCCCCCGTGACGACCTCGGTCACCCGGCGGCGCGGGTCGACGAGCACCAGGACGCTCCGCGCGGGAGCGACGAGGCGGTTGTGCAGGCGCGTGGCCCAGGCCCGGGTGTCGTCGCCGTCGGCCGGGCCGACGTAGACGGAGAACTCGAAGCGGCACGCCTGCTCGGCGAGGCGGATGGCCCGGTCGAGGGCGAGCCGGTCGGCCTGGCTCAGCAGCTCACCAGCTGCCACGTGCGCCACCGGCCCTCGAGTCGTCGTCGGCGGCCGGGAGCTCGGCGACGCCCTGGCGGGGGCCGCCGATCCACTGGCCCTCGGGCAGGTGCTGGCTGCCGGTGTGGTCCGGCAGGAGCTTCTCGCCGCGGACCATCGCCGGCAGGTAGACCGCGAGGGCGATGAGCACGAAGAGCAGCAGCGGGCCGCCCACGAGCAGCAGCAGGGCGTGCAGGTCGTCGACGTCCGTGACCGGGGCCCAGCCGTCGGGCACGTCGGCACTGGCCGGCGCGGCCAGGAGCGCCAGCACCGGCGCCGTGGTGAGCACGGCAGCGCGCCGGACACGGCGGGCGTGGGCGTGCGGGGACGAGCGCCGGGGAGTCTGGGTGGGGCTGACGGGCGTGGTCACGTGCAGAAGGGTATCGCCCATACTGGCGGGCATGCCTCACCCCCTCATTGCCCCGATCATCACTGTGACCGAGGTCTCCGGGCGCGAGACCAACACCCTCCTGACCTGCTCGGCCGACGAGAACATCTGCACCTGGGTGCTGGAGCGGACCGGCAGCCAGACGCTCGCCACGATCTCGGACTGGGTCCTCGGCAAGCCGTCCGCGCTGGCGGGACTGATCCTCATCGGACTCATCAGCCGGTGGCTCCTCCACCGGCTCATCGACCGGGTCATCAAGCGGGCCGAGGTCGGCATGCTCCCCAACCGCCTCAGCCGGGCCATCACCGGCGGTCGGATGGGCGCGGCGCTCAACCTGACCGACGACCCCGGCTACACCCGCCGCGTGCAACGGGCGGCCACCATGGGCTCCCTGCTCAAGAGCATCGTCAGCGGCGTCGTGTTCACCGTGATCGCGCTGATGGCCATCGCCGAGGTCGGCTACGAGATCGGGCCCCTGATCGCCAGCGCCGGCATCATCGGCGTGGCGCTCGGCTTTGGCTCGCAGGCCCTGGTCAAGGACTTCCTGTCCGGCATCTTCATGATCTTCGAGGACCAGTACGGCGTCGGCGACGAGGTCGACCTCGGTGAGGCCTCCGGCACCGTCGAGGCGGTCAGCCTGCGCGTCACGCGGCTGCGCGACGTCAACGGCACCGTCTGGTACGTCCGCAACGGCGAGATCCTCCGGGTCGGCAACATGAGCCAGAACTGGGCGCGCACCGTGCTCGACATCAAGGTCGCCTACGGCGAGGACCTGGCCCGGGTCCAGCGGGTGCTGGCCGAGGTCGCCCACGACATCTGGGAGGACGAGGACTTCAAGGGCCGGGTGATCGAGGAACCCTCCGTCTGGGGCATCCAGGACCTCGGTCCCGACGCCGTCGTCGTACGGATCGCGGTGAAGACGGCCCCGCTCGAGCAGTGGGCGGTCGCGCGCGAGATGCGCCAGCGGATCAAGGTGCGCTTCGACCTCGAGGGCTTCGAGACGCCCTTCGCCCAGCGAGTGGTGTGGATGCGCGACGACCAGCGACCGCACCCGCCCGTCCCCGACGAGGACGAGCAACCCCCCGCGAAGGGGCCTGCTCAGGCCGAGGGCGGGACAATGACGACGTGACCACCACCTTCTTCGACGAGATCGGTGGTGCGGACACGATCCGCACCATCGTCCACCGCTTCTACGAGGGCGTGGCCACGGACGAGCTGCTGCGTCCGATGTACCCCGAGGAGGACCTCGGGCCGGCCGAGGAGCGCTTCACGCTGTTCCTCATCCAGTACTGGGGTGGTCCGACGACGTACGGCGACACCCGCGGGCACCCGCGCCTGCGGATGCGGCACGCGCCCTTCCAGGTCACGCCCGCTGCCGCGCAGCGGTGGCTGGTGCACTTCCGCGCGGGGCTCGACGCGGCCGACCTCACGCCCGAGCAGGACCAGCGGTTCTGGGACTACGTGACCCACGCCGCGCAGTTCATGGTCAACACGCTCGAATGAGACCCGCTCGCGGCTACCCCGCCACGAAGGTGCGGAACCGGTCGGGCACCGGCGTCGGGCGCCCGGTCTCGTTGTCGATGCAGACCCCGACCACACGGGCCCGGGCCAGGACCTGGTCGCCGTCGCGCACCACGGACTCGAAGACCACCGAGGTGCTCCCGATCCGGGAGACCCACGTGCGGCAGTCGTAGGGCTCCGGGCGGAACAGGATCGGCCGCCTGTAGTCCACGTCGGTCTGCGCGACGACGAGGTGGTAGCCGTCGCCGAGCTCGCGGCCCTGGTCGACCATCAGCTGGATCCGGGCCTCCTGGAAGTACTCGAAGTACTTCACGTTGTTGACGTGGCCGTAGACGTCGACGTCGCTGAAGCGGACGTGGACGGCGTACGTGCCGCCGGGGACCTCGACCACGTCGGGGTGGCGCGGGGCCCGGACCGGCTCGTCCGGCTCGAGGAGGCGGGCCAGCGACGCCTTCTCCTCGTCGTGGAGGCGGCGCGGACGCTCGGTGGCGAAGACGTACGGCGTGAGCACGGTGCGGGCGCGGAGGTGGACCGTGCGCTCACCCGCCTCGTCCTCGGTGAAGATCTCGTAGCCCATCGTGAAGCTCGCGGCGCGGATCTCGGTGACCCAGCACTCGATGGCGACCGGCTCGAAGGAGAACGTCAGCGATGAGACGTAGGTGACCTCGTGGCGCACCACCACGACGCCCTCGGCCAGGTCGTCCGCGCGGCTGTCCGGGGCGTGGGTGCGGAACATGTCGACCCGCGCCTCCTGGAGGTAGTCGACGTAGGTGACGTTGTTGACGTGCCCCAGGAGATCGAGGTCGGCCCAGCGGAGCGGGCAGCGGTAGAGGTGACGCACACCCCGATCGTCGCAGATGCGCCGCTCATGAGGGCGTGGGTCGGGTCGCTCAGTGGGCGAAGTGCAGGCGACCGTAGTAGGCCGGGATGGACTCGCGGCGGGCCAAGCGGTCGCGGCGGGTCACGCTGAGGGTCGAGGGAAGCGCGACCGCGGCCATGGCGACGGAGGCGAGGGCGGCGATGCCGACGACGACCAGGAGGGTGATGGCGGCGGTGGGGTCGATGAGCTGCATGATCGGTTCCTTTCTACAGACGTAGAGTTTCTACGTATGTAGAAGGCTACTCCTCGAGGCCCGCATCGCAAGTCGGCCCGGTAGTGTCCTGCGTCACCGTCGCGGACGTGCGTCGGAGCGCAGGAGGAGGCGAGACCGTGAGCCCAGCGACCGAGGAGCTCTCCCCGCGCCGTCGCGAGATCCTGGCCGCCGCCACGACCGTGCTGGCCCGTCAGGGCAACCGCGGACTGACCCACCGCGCGGTCGACCGCGAGGCCGGCCTGTCGGAGGGCAGCTCCTCGGCCTACTACCGCTCCCGCGATGCGCTCATCGGAGCGCTCGGCGACTTCGTGGCCGACCGGCTGGGCGCGGACGTGGCCGCGCTGGGCGCCCGGCTCGCCGCCTGCCCCGGCGACCACGAGCGTGCGGTCGCCGAGGTGTCCCGCCTGTTCTCCCGCTGGCTCGACCAGCCCGACCTGCTGGCCGCGCGCCTCGAGCTCACGGTCGCCGCCACCCGCGACCCCGGCCTGGCCGAGCGGTTCACGCTGTGGCGCGACGACCTCGTGGCCATGGTGCGCGAGGTCATGAGCGGTGCGGGGAAGGAGGGTGGCGCCTCCGCCGAGACGCTCGTCGCCGCGCTCGACGGCGTACTGCTGGCGTCGTTGATGCTGCCCCCGCGACGTCGCCGCAGGTTCGTCGGCGACAGCGTCGAGGAGCTGCTGTCCGGGCTGGGAGCGGACGCGTCGTAGCCGCGGACTAGTCTGCCCCCCAGACAGTGACCGACGAGTAACCGGAGTTATCCATGCCCGAGGCAGTGATCGTTTCCGCAGCGCGCTCCCCCATCGGCCGCGCCAACAAGGGCTCGCTCAAGGACTTCCGTCCCGACGACCTGACCGCGCTGGTCGTGCAGGCCGCGCTCGACAAGATCCCGGACCTCGACCCCGCCACCATCGAGGACCTGCTGCTCGGCTGCGGCCTCCCCGGAGGCGAGTCGGGCAACAACATGGCACGCGTCGTCACCACGCTGCTCGGCCTCGAGGTCCCCGGCGCGACGATCACCCGCTACTGCTCCTCGTCGGTGCAGACCAGCCGGATGGCCTTCCACGCCATCAAGGCCGGCGAGGGCGACATCTTCGTCTCGGCCGGCGTCGAGACCGTCTCGAGGTTCGCCAAGGGCACCTCCGACCACATCCCCGGCACCCGCAACCCGGTCTTCGAGGACGCGCAGGCGCGGACCGACGAGTACGCCGCGGGCGGGAAGGACCCTTCGACAGGCTCAGGACGGCGCTGGCACGACCCCCGCGAGGACGGCCTGCTCCCCGACATCTACATCGCGATGGGCCAGACGGCCGAGAACGTCGCCCGGATGCGCGGCCTGGACCGCAAGGAGCTCGACGAGTTCGCGGTCCGCTCGCAGAACCTCGCCGAGAAGGCGATCGCCGACGGCTTCTGGGCCCGCGAGATCACCCCGGTCACCACGCCCGACGGCACGGTCGTCAGCACCGACGACGGCCCGCGAGCGGGAGTGACGTACGACGCCATCGCCGGCCTCGACCCCGTCTTCCGCCCCGACGGCGTGGTCACCGCCGGCAACTGCTGCGCGCTCAACGACGGCGCCGCTGCCGTCGTCATCATGTCGGACACCAAGGCTGC
This sequence comes from Nocardioides sp., assembly GCF_025965415.1. Lineage (GTDB taxonomy): Bacteria > Actinomycetota > Actinomycetes > Propionibacteriales > Nocardioidaceae > Nocardioides. The sequence continues at coordinate 4,975 of NZ_JAOPWY010000063.1, read as the reverse complement.
CGAGCTCGGTCTCACCCCCCTGGCCCGCATCGTCTCCACCGGCGTCTCGGGCCTCTCGCCGGAGATCATGGGCCTCGGCCCGGTCGAGGCGACGAAGAACGCCCTGAAGTACGCCGGGATGAGCATCGGCGACATCGACCTCGTCGAGATCAACGAGGCCTTCGCGGCCCAGGTGGTGCCGTCCTACCAGGACCTCGGCATCGACCTCGACCGGCTCAACGTCAACGGCGGCGCGATCGCGGTCGGCCACCCCTTCGGGATGACCGGCGCACGCCTGCAGAACACGATGCTCAACAGCCTCGACTGGCACGACAAGTCCACCGGTCTCATCACCATGTGCGTCGGCGGCGGCCAGGGCATGGCGATGATCCTGGAGCGCATGGGCTGAGCGCGATCGGGCCCCGCCCACTAGGCTTCGGCCATGACCGTGACGGGGGAACCTCGATGGCTCGACGCCTCCCAGCAGCACTCGTGGCGTGCCTTGATGATGGGCATGACGCTGCTGCTGGAGCGTCTCGACGACGACCTGCGACGTGAGTTCAACATGTCGCTGACCGAGTACGAGGTGCTGGTGCGCCTCTCCGAGCGGCCCGGGCGCGCTATGCGGATGGCCCAGCTCGCCGATGCCATGGCGCACTCGCGCAGCCGGGTCACGCACACGGTCGCCCGGATGGAGGCCGTCGGCTACGTCACCCGCGGCACGACCCCGGAGGACGGCCGCGGGGTCGTCGCGACCATGACGGAGCGTGGCTACGAGCTCCTCGTCAAGGCCGCGCCGTGCCACGTCGAGAGCGTGCGGCGCAACGTGGTCGACCTGGTGGGCGAGGAGGACTTCGCCGCCGTGGGGCGCGTCTTCGACCGCGTGGCCGACCACCTCGTCACACGGCACCCCGAGTCGGAGATCCGCACCCAGTGACCTCGCGCGCAGCGCGAGGTCACTGAGGTCGATCAGGTCAATCAGGTCAATCAGGCCAGACAGGCCAGTCAGGCCAGCCCAGCTCAGTCGCGGGTGAGGCGCCGGTGCGTCACGCGGTGCGGGCGCGCCGCCTCGATGCCCAGCCGCTCGATCTTGTTCTCCTCGTAGGCCGCGAAGTTGCCCTCGAACCAGAACCAGTTGGCCGGGTCCTCGTCGTCGCCCTCCCACGCGAGGATGTGCGTCGCGACGCGGTCGAGGAACCACCGGTCGTGCGAGGTGACCACGGCACAGCCGGGGAAGTCGAGCAGCGCGTCCTCGAGCGACGACAGGGTCTCGACGTCGAGGTCGTTGGTGGGCTCGTCGAGCAGCAGCATGTTGCCGCCCATCTTCAGCGTGAGCGCCAGGTTGAGGCGGTTGCGCTCACCACCGGAGAGCACGCCGGCCTTCTTCTGCTGGTCGGGACCCTTGAAGCCGAACGACGCGACGTAGGCGCGGCTGTTCATCTCGAAGTTGGCGACCTTGATGAAGTCCAGGCCGTCGGAGACGACCTCCCAGACGTTCTTGTTGGGGTCGATGCCGCCGCGGCTCTGGTCGACGTACGACAGCTTGACCGTCTGGCCGACCTTGAGCTCGCCGGCGTCGGGCTGCTCCTCCCCCGTGATCATCCGGAAGAGGGTGGTCTTGCCGACTCCGTTGGGACCGATCACGCCGACGATGCCGGCGCGCGGGAGCTTGAACGAGACGTCGTGCATGAGGGTGCGACCCTCGAAGCCCTTGCCGAGGTCGTCCGCCTCCAGCACGATGTCGCCCAGGCGCGGACCGGCGGGGATGTTGATCTCGGAGGTGTCGATCTTGCGCATCCGGTCGGCCTCGGCCGCCATCTCCTCGTAGCGCGCGAGTCGGGACTTGCTCTTGGTCTGGCGGGCCTTGGCGTTGGAGCGCACCCTCTCGAGCTCGCGCTCGAGGACCTTGGCGCGCTTGGCGTCCTTCTGGCCCTCGATCTTGAGGCGGTCCTTCTTGGTCTCGAGGTAGGTCGTGTAGTTGCCCTCGTAGGGGTGCGCCTTGCCGCGGTCGAGCTCGAGGATCCACTGCGCGACGTTGTCGAGGAAGTAGCGGTCGTGGGTCACGGCCAGGACGGCGCCGGGGTAGCTGGCCAGGTGGCCCTCGAGCCACTGGACCGACTCGGCGTCGAGGTGGTTGGTGGGCTCGTCGAGGAGCAGGAGGTCGGGCTGCTGGAGGAGCAGCTTGCAGAGCGCGACGCGGCGGCGCTCGCCGCCGGAGAGGTTGTCCACCAGCGCGTCCGGCGGCGGGCAGCGCAGCGCGTCCATGGCCTGGTCGAGGCGGCTGTCGAGGTCCCACGCGTTGGCGTTGTCGAGCTCGGTCTGGAGGTTGCCGGTCTCCTCCATGAGGGCGTCCTGGTCGGCGTCGGGCTCGCCCATCTCCATGTAGGCCTCCTCGAGGCGCTTCATCTTCGCCTTGAGCTCGCCGACGGCCTCCTCGACGTTCTCGAGGACCGTCTTGCCCTCCGAGAGGGGCGGCTCCTGCTGGAGCATCCCGACGGTCGCGTCGGGGTCCAGGATCGCGTCGCCGTTGTTGGCGTGGTCGAGCTGCGCCATGATCTTGAGGAGGGAGGACTTGCCCGTGCCGTTGGGCCCGACGACGCCGATCTTGGCACCGTGGAGGAACGAGAGGGTGACGTTGTCGAGGACGACCTTGTCGCCGTGGGCCTTGCGCACATTGCGCAGTGTGAAGACGTACTCAGCCATGCGGGCGAGCCTACGGGGCAGCGCACCCGCGCCGACAATCGCGCCTTCGCCGCCACGGTCGTGAGACCTCCCGGGCCGCCACCGCGACGAGCAGGTGACGGCGTCCACCACTGGCGGAGCCCGGCTCCCGAGCCGCCTCAGGCCGCCTGGGGCTCCGTGCTGTCCGCGACCGGGACCTCCCGGACCTCCGCCGGCACGGGCTTGGTGAACGTCGCCGTGCCGTGGGAGAGGTCGTGGCCCACGGCAGAGGCGACCACCTCGAAGGACGTCTGCGGCTTGCCCTCGCGCTCCCAGACGTCGGCGACCAGCCGCCCGTGGACCACGACCGGGTCACCGCTGTGCAGGGACGCCGCGAGGTGGCGAGCGAGCCGGTTCCACGCCTTGACGGTGTGCCACGACGTGGTGCCCTTGACCCACTCGCCGTCGCGGTAGCGCGTCGGGGTGCAGGCCACGCGGAACGAGGCGACGTGGCGTCCCTCGGCGACCTCGCGCAGCACGACGTCGCCGCCGATCCAGCCGGTCAGGGTGATCTGGGTGTCGTACATCGGTGCATCTCCTGGTGTCGGCGGCGGTGGTTCCGCCGCGATCACTCCAAGGCTCGGCACCCCGACCGACACCCACGGCCCGGCTGCCGGGGAGCTGTGGACAACCCGCGTCCGGGTGCCGCTGTGGACGATCAGCGGTCCACGAAACCTCAGCGCAGGGCCGCCGCCAGGCCGTCGCGCACCTCGGCGTAGGAGACGAGCTCCGCGCGGATCGGCTCGACCACCACCTCGGCCGACACCTCCGAGATCGCGTCGCGCAGGCGCTTGTCGGCGGTGCGTGCCCGCGACCTCGCCGTGAGCGAGACCAGCCAACGGCACACCAGGGCCAGGAGCAGGCCCAGACCCAGGCCGCCGAGCAGCAGCAGCGTCGGCACGGGGAAGGCGCCCACCTCGGGCGTCGGCGGCTCGGGGAGGCGGGCGTAGGAGCCGAGGGCCAGCAGGGCGAGCCAGCCGGCTCCGACCAGGGCCGCGAGGATCAGGACGTACTGGAGCACGCGCACGAGGCCCGCCCAGACCGGGATCTTGTCGGCACCGAGGTCGGTGGCGGCGACGGCCCGGTCGAGGCGGTCGTTGAGGTCGGGCAGGCGCGAGACCGACGCGGCGCGGACGGCGTGCGCCCACGACGGCGCCATCCCCTCGCCCACCTGGTCGGCCAGGGCACGCACCTCGGTGTCGACGCGGGCACGCTGGACGCCGGTGGCCTTCGGCACCGAGGTGCGGGAGGCGCCGGTCAGCTCCTTGCCGGACGCGCCCAGGTCGAGGTGGAGGCGCTTGAGCGGGTCGGGCTTCAGCCGCGAGAACCACGCCGTGACCGGCCAGCCGGTGGCGCGGTTGGCACGCAGGCGGGTCGAGTCGGCCACCGCCTTGACGACCGTCGGCACCCCGGCGGCGTCGGCGAAGGCGTCGTCGAGCGCGGCGACCCGCTCCTTCGACAACGTCGGCGCCTTGCCGCTGCCGGTCGCGTCCTGCAGCCGCTGGGCGGCGGACTTCACGTCGGCCTCGAGCCGCGAGCGGGTGACCTTCTTGGCCGCGACGCGCTGGGCGATCATGCCGCGCAGCTCGTCGATGCCCCAGCCCTGGCGCGCGCTGACCGGGAGCACCGGCACCCCGGCCAGGCCGTCGGCCTCGAGGAGCCGGCGTACGTCGTCCACCATCGTCTCGCGGCGGTCCTCCGGCACGGTGTCGATGTGGTTGAGCACGACCAGCATCACGTCGCTGTGGCCGGCGAGCGGCTTGAGGAAGCGGTCGTGGATGGCGGCGTCGGCGTACTTCTGCGGGTCGAGCACCCACACCAGCATGTCGGCGAGCTCGACGAGACGGTCGACCTCGAGGTGGTGGGACACCTCGGTGGAGTCGTGGTCGGGGAGGTCGAGGAGCACGACCCCGCGCATCTCGACGTCCTCGTCGGCCTTGGACAGCATCGAGTCGCGGGTCACCTGGTGCCGGGGCGGGATGCCGAGCCACTCGAGGAGCTCCTCGGCCCCCTCCTTGCCCCAGACGCAGGCCGTGGCCCACGAGGTGGTGGGACGTCGTACGCCGACAGCGGCGAGCTCGAGCCCGCTCAGGGCGTTGAAGGTCGAGGACTTCCCCGACCCGGTCGCGCCGGAGAGCGCGACGACCGTGTGGTCGGCGGAGAGCTTGAGGCGGCCGGCCGCGCGGGCCGCGACGGCCGAGGCGTCGTCGGCGATCGCGTCGTCGACGCGTCCGCGGGCCGCGGCTGCGGCGCGCTCGAGTCCGTCGACGCGGGC
>NZ_JAOPWY010000032.1 GCF_025965415.1 Nocardioides sp. | reverse complement strand
CGCCGACGGTCTTGAGGTTCTTGACCTCGTCGTCGGGGATGGTCACGCCGAACTTCTCCTCGGCGGCCACGACGACCTCGACCATGGAGAGCGAGTCGACGTCGAGGTCGTCCACGAAGGACTTGTCCAGCTGGACGTCGTCGGCGTCGACGCCGGCGACCTCGTTGACGATGTCGGCGAGGTCAGCGCGGATTTCTTCGGTGGTGGCCATGGGGCCTTCCCTTCTTCTTGGGTGTGCTGCTTGGGGTGGTCGGTGGGTGATGCGGGTGGTGCGGGTGCTGCGGACTAGGGGACGGTGACGACCTGGGCGGCGTACGACAGCCCCGCGCCGAACGCGATGAGCAACGCGGTGTCACCGGACCTGGCCTCGCCCTCGGCCATCATCCGGTCGAGGGCGAGCGGGACCGAGGCGGCCGAGGTGTTGCCCTGGTCGGCGACGTCGCGGGCGATCCGCACCGTGCTGGGCAGCTTCATCGATCGGGCCATGGCGTCGATGATGCGCATGTTGGCCTGGTGGGGCACGAAGACGTCGAGGTCGTCGAGGGTGATGCCGGCAGCGTCGAGGGCCTGCTGGCCGATCTTGGCCATCGCGAAGGACGCCCACCGGAAGACCGGGTTGCCCTGCATGGTCAGGTGCGGCATCACACCGCTGCCGGGCACCTCTGGGCTGCCGACGACGTCGCGCCAGTCCTCCCGCTGCCGGATCAGGTCGAACTGCTCGCCGTCGGAGCCCCACACGACCGGGCCGATGCCCGGGGTGTCGCTGGGTCCCACGACGGCTGCTCCCGCACCGTCGGCGAAGATGAAGGCGGTGCCGCGGTCGGTGAGGTCGAGGATGTCGGTGAGGCGCTCGACGCCGACGACCAGGACGTAGCGCGCGCTTCCGGCACGCACGATGTCGGAGGCCAGCGCGATGCCGTGGCAGAACCCGGAGCACGCCGCGGAGATGTCGAAGGCCGCGGCGTGGTCGGTGCCGAGCTCGTGGGCGATCGCGGTGGCGACGGCCGGGGTCTGGAGGAGGTGGCTGACCGTGGCGACCACGACGCAGTCGATCTGGCCGGCGTCGAGGCCCGCGCGCTCGATGGCGATCCGGGACGCCTCGACGGACATCATCTGGACGGACTCGTCCGGGCCGGCCCAGCGGCGGGTCTTGATGCCCGAGCGCTGTTGGATCCACTCGTCGCTGGAGTCGATCGCGTCGACGACGTCGGCGTTGGGGACGAGGCGGACGGGCCGGTAGGCGCCGACGCCGAGGATGGCCGCGTGCGGCGAGCCGGTCGTGGTGGTGAGAGTGGTCATGAAGGCGTCCCCTCCGGGTGCAGGCGGAGCAGGGGCTGACCGGGGGAGACGAGGTCGCCGTCCTCGACGAGCCACTCGACCACCGAGCCGCCGTGGGCGGCGGTGATGTCGGTGCGGTCGCGCAGGCTGGCGACGGCGCCGATCACGTCGCCGGCGCCGAGCAGGTCGCGCTCGGCCGCCTCGGGGGAGATGTGGAAGGTGCCCTTGGCCGGGGAGACGACCATGCGCCAGGTGGGGGTGGTCTCGATCTGCGAGGCCTCCCCGTGCTTGTCGCAGAAGTCGCGGGCCGCGTCGAGCTGGTCGGGCGTCTTGAGGGCGAAGGTCTCGACCCCCTTGAGCGCACGCTTGGCGATGCCGGTGAGGGTGCCTGCCGGAGGCATCTCGAGGATGCCGGTCACGCCGAGGTCGCTCATCGTCTCCATGCACAGGTCCCAGCGGACCGGGTTGGCGATCTGGCCGACGATGCGTCGGAGCACCTCGCGCCCGTCGTGCACGACCTGGCCGTCGCGGTTGGAGATCAGCGGCGTGCGCGGGTCGTGGGTCGAGACCGAGCGGGCCAGGGAGCCCATCCGCTCGACGGCGGGCGCCATGTGGGTGGTGTGGAAGGCGCCGGCGACGCTGAGCGGGATCAGCCGCGCCTTGGCCGGCGGGTCCTCCGCGAAGGCGGCGAGCTGCTCCATGGTGCCGGCGGCGACGACCTGGCCGGCACCGTTGTCGTTGGCGGGGGTGAGCCCGTGACGCTCGATCGCGGCGAGGACCTCGTCGCGCTCGCCGCCCAGCACCGCGGTCATCCCGGTGGCGGTCGTGGCGGACGCGGCGGCCATGGCGTTGCCGCGCTCGCGGACCAGCACCATCGCCTGCTCCGCGGTGATGGCCCGGGCACCCGCCGCGGCGGTCAGCTCACCGACGCTGTGGCCGGCGACGGCGCCGATGCGCGAGAACGTGTCGGCGGGGTGGGGGAAGACGTCGAGCGCGGCGACCAGGCCGGTCGCGACCAGCAGCGGCTGGGCGATCTTGGTGTCGCGGATCGTCTCCGCGTCGGCCTCGGTGCCGTAGTGGGCGAGATCGATGCCCGCGACCGTGGCCAGCCAGTCGAAACGGGCGGCGAAGACCGGGTCCTCCAGCCAGGGCGTGAGGAATCCGGGGGTCTGGGCCCCTTGACCGGGAGCGACGATGACGAGCACATGACCACTCTGACGGGTCGCGAGGCGCCGGCGCGGGTCCGACGCCGACGAAACTCACCCGGTGATCGTTGTAGGTTTCCTACAACTCGGTGCGGCCCGACTGGCGGCCGAGGATGAGCGCCAGCTGGAGAGCGAACGCCTCCCGGGGACGGGTCGGCGACCAGCCGGTGACCTCGGAGATCTGCCGCAGCCGGTAGCGCACGGTGTTGGGGTGCACGAAGAGGGCACGGGCGGTGCCCTCGATGGACGAGCCGTGCTCGAACCAGGCGCCGAGCGTCTCCAGCAGGGTGCCGCGGGTGGCCATCAGCGGCAGGTAGACGTCGTCGACCAGGTGGCGTCGGGCGTGGCCGTCGCCGGCCAGCGCGCGCTCGGGGAGGAGGTCGCGGCTGGCGACCGGCCGCGGCGCGTCGGGCCACCCGCTTGCGGCCCGGTGTGCGGACAGGGCAGCGCGGGCGGAGGCGCTGGCATGGGCGAGGTCGGCGGTCACGGGACCGACGACGACCGGCCCGTCGCCGAAGTGGTCGAGCAGGCGGGTCGCGGCCTTCAGCGGGTCGGTGACGCCGCCGAGCACGACGACGAGCCGCTCGCCCTGGGTGGCGCAGAGGGCGTCCATGTCGCCCGCGCGCGCGGAGCGGCGTACGGACTCGAAGACGTCGAGCTCCGCACGGTGCGGGGGCACGGCGCCCAGCACCACGGCCACGTCGCCGTGGGCGCCCCACCCCAGCGCGCTCGCACGGGAGAGCACGGTCTCGTCGGCCTCGGCGCGGACGACCGCGTCGACGACCAGCGCCTCGAGGCGGGCGTCCCAGGCGCCGCGGGACTCCGCCGCGCGGGCGTAGACCGCGGCCGTGGCGAAGGCGACCTCGCGGGCGTAGAGGAGGACGGCGTCGTGGACCTCGCCGACGTCCTGGGGATCGAGGAGGGCGTCGATGGTGGTCTCCACGACCCGGATGCTCAGCCGCACCAGCTCCACGGTCTGCTGAAGCGAGATGACGCCGGTGAGCTCGCGCGGCGCGGCGCCGAAGACCACCACGTCGAGGGGGTCGTGCGCCGTCGCCTCCACCTCGACGTCGTACCACTCGACGAAGCCGCGGATGCCGGCCTGGACGATGAGGCCGACCCAGGAGCGGTCCTCCGCGCTGAGGTCGTCGAACCACGGCAGGTCGCTCGACATCCGCCCCGTCGCCGCCGTGCTGAGGACCCCGGACGAGTTGCGCAGGGCCTCGGCCGCGCGGCGTCTGGAGGCAGGCATGGCACGACTCTAGTGGCGTGTCGGCCGTAGTGGGATTCCCACGAAGCCGTGGAGTGCCTGGCTGTGGCCGGTGAGGTCACGAGTCGGTCTCGGCGTGGGTGCCCCGACCGGCGACCAACCACGCTCTGGTTGAATCCGGGACTTGTCCTGGTCCGAGTCCGGTCCGGGCCCGGTCCAGGCCCGAAGGGGTGGAGGTCGAGTGCCGCGTCACCACAGCCCGCACGTCCGGTACGTCACGGTGCACGGCCACCGTCGGGCGTACGTCCGGATGGGGTCGGGTCCGGTCGTCCTGCTGCTGCACGGGCTGGCCTGCGACCACACGACCTGGGCGCCGGTGATGGAGTCGCTCGCGCGCACCCACACGGTCATCGCACCCGACCTGCTCGGTCACGGCCGGTCCGACAAGCCGCGGGCGGACTACAGCGTCGGCGGCTACGCCAACGGGATGCGCGACCTGCTCACCGTGCTGGGCATCGACAGCGCCACCGTCGTCGGGCACAGCTTCGGCGGGGGCGTGGCGATGCAGTTCGGCTACCAGTACCCCGAGCGCACCGACCGCCTCGTCCTGGTCAGCTCGGGAGGCCTCGGCCCGGAGGTCACGCCTGCCATCAGGGCGATCACCACGCCCGGCTTCCACCAGGTGATGGGCGTGCTGTCGGCGCCCGGGCTCCGTCAGCTCACCACGACCACCATGCGGCTGCTCTCGCGCAGCGGCGTGAGCCAGCTGCGCGACCTCGACGAGGTCGCCGACATCTACGACTCCTTCAAGGACCCGCGCACCCGCGCGGCCATCCGTCACGTGGTGCGCGCCGTCGTGGACTGGAAGGGCCAGATCGTCACAATGGCCGACCGGGCCTACCTCACCGAGGCGATGCCGATGTGCGTGATCTGGGGCGCCGACGACCTCGTGATCCCGGTCGACCACGCCAGCAACGCCAGCGCCCTGGCCCCGACGGGGCGGATCGAGATCATCCCCGACGCCGGCCACTTCCCGCACAAGGACCACCCTGAGCGCTTCGTGAGGATCGTGCGCGACTTCATCCGCACGACCGAGCCCAGCCGGCACGACCGCGAGCGCTGGCGCGAGCTGCTCGACGAGGGCGCGCTGATGACACCGACCCAGGCCGAGGCCGGGGAGTCGCCGCTCGCTCCGGTGCACGCCGTACGACGCATCGCCGGCGCGTAGCGCTCCGCCGACCGGCCTCCCGCGATCAGCCCCAGCTGGCCGCGTCGGTCAGGCAGAACGGGTGCCCGGCCGGGTCGATCAGCACCCGCCACGTCTCGCCCGGCTGCGGGTCGGCGAGCCGAGCCCCGAGCGAGACCGCCCGCTCGGTGGCCGCGTCGAGGTCGTCGACCGCGAGGTCGAGGTGGAACTGCTTGCGGCCGCCCTCGTCGGGCCACGACGGCGGCTGGTGGCCCTCCACCCGGCCGAGGCCGAGCGCCGGACCGCCGTCGGGCGTCGTGAGCATCGCGTAGTCGTCGGTGCTGGCTGCCACCTCCCAGCCCAGCAGCGCCGACCAGAACTCGGCGGACGGCGCGACCTCCGCGCAGTCCAGGGTCACCATGGCCATCCGGGCCGTCTGCTCCTGCTGGGACACGGTCTCTCCTCTGCTCGTCCTGCGGGTACAGACCCACCCTCGCACCGTGCGGTCCCGAGCCGCTTGGACAAAGGCGACAGCCACCTAGGGTGATCGCGTGCCCACCCGATCGGGTCGCGCCCAGGCGGCGATCATGCGACCGAGCCGCGCCGAGCAGCGGATCGAGGTCGGGCGGGCGGAGCCCTCCGCCGACCTCGCCGGCCTGGTGGACTACTTCTGGTGGGTCCGGTGGGACACCCCGGATCCGCACGTGCAGGAGGTCGTGCCCCGCCCCGTCGTCCACGTCTCGGCCGAGGTCGTCGCCGGCGCGCCGCGGCTGCTCGTGCACGGGGTGCACCCGCGGATGTTCCACCGACGGCTGGAGGGATCCGGGCACACCGTCGCCTGCGAGCGACCGGAGGACGGCGCCGGCGTGCTGGCCACATGGCTCCGGCGACTGGACCCGCGGGAGGACCCACAGGTCGCCACGCTGGCCGAGCTCGTCGAGCGCGTGGAGGAGGACACGTCCCTCGTGCGCGCCGAGCAGGTGGCCGAGCTCGCCGGGGCGAGCCTGCGGACGCTGCAGCGCCGCTTCGGGTCGTACGTCGGGATCGGCCCGAAGTGGGTGGTGCAGCGCTTCCGCCTGCTCGACGTCACCTCCGCCGCGCACGGGGAGGACGAGGTCGACTGGGCGGAGCTGGCGCACCGGCTCGGCTACGCCGACCAGTCCCACCTGATCCGGGCCTTCACGCAGCTGGTGGGCCACCCTCCCGCGGCGTATGCGCGGGAGGCGTGAGTCACCAGGTGTTGCTGAACCGGTCCGCGGTCTTGCCTCAGCGGGTGATTTCGACGCGACCGATGCGGCTTCGCAAGCTCAGCCGCAGGTCTTGCTCAACCGCCAGTGAGGATCTCCGTGCTCGTTCCTCGCACGGATCCTGGGGCTGGTTTCGACGCGACCGATGCGGCTTCGCAAGCTCAGCCGCAGGTCTTGCTCAACCGCCAGTGAGGATCTCCGTGCTCGTTCCTCGCACGGATCCTGGGGCTGGTTTCGACACGCCGTCGCGGCTTCGCAGGCTCAGCCGCGGGCTCGCTCAACCCGACGCCAGGGAGGATCTCAGTGCTCGTTCCTCGCACGGATCTCCTCAGGCGTCGCCGCCTTCCTGCTTGACGTCCTTGACCGCGGTCGGGTCGTCGATCCGGTAGCGCTGCGCGGCCTCGACGACCTTCTCCACCGGGACCTCGCCGGCGTCGGCCAGGGCCTGGAGCGCCTGGACGACGACGCTCTGTGCGTCGATGTGGAAGAAGCGGCGGGCGGCCGGGCGGGTGTCGGCGAACCCGAAGCCGTCGGCACCGAGCACGCGGTAGTCGGCCGGGACCCACCGCGCGATCTGCAGCGGCACGGCCCGCATGAAGTCGGACACGGCCACGACCGGTCCCTGGGCGCCGGACAGCTTGTCGCGGACGTAGGCGGAGCGCGGCTCCTCGCCGGGGTTGAGCAGGTTCCACTGCTCGGTGGCGGCACCGTCGCGGGCCAGCTCGTTCCAGGACGTCACGGACCAGAGGTCGGACTGCACGCCCCACTCCTCGGCCAGCAGGCGAGCCGCCTCCTGGACCCAGGGGAAGCCGACGCCGGAGGCCATCAGCTGGACGCGCGGACCCTCGCCCTCGGCGACCGAGACCCGGTGCAGCCCCTTGAGGATGCCCTCGACGTCCACATCGGACGGCTCGGCCGGCATGGAGACCGGCTCGTTGTAGACGGTGAGGTAGAAGATGACGTTCTCGCCGTCACCGTCGTCGCCCCCGGTGCCGTACATCCGCTCGAGACCGTTCTGCATGATGTGGCTGATCTCGTAGGAGAACGCCGGGTCGTAGTGGACGACCGCCGGGTTGGTCGCGGCGAGCAGCGGCGAGTGACCGTCGGCGTGCTGGAGGCCCTCGCCCGTCAGCGTCGTCCGACCGGCGGTGGCGCCGATCAGGAAGCCGCGGGCCAGCTGGTCGGCCATCGCCCAGATCGAGTCGCCCGTGCGCTGGAACCCGAACATCGAGTAGAAGATGTAGAACGGGATCATGTGCTCGCCGTGCGTGGAGTACGCCGACCCGGCGGCGGTGGCGGAGGCCATCGCACCCGCCTCGGAGATGCCCTCGTGCAGCATCTGCCCCTGGGCCGACTCCTTGTAGGAGAGCAGCATCTTGCGGTCGACCGACTCGTACTGCTGGCCACCGGGGTTGTAGACCTTGGCGCTCGGGAACATCGAGTCCATGCCGAAGGTGCGGTACTCGTCCGGCGCGATCGGGACGACGCGCTCGCCGATCTCGGGGTCCTTCATCCAGTCGCGGAGCAGGCGGACGACGGCCATGGTCGTGGCGAACTTGTTCTTGCCCGAGCCCTGCTTGAGCTCGGCGTACAGCTCGTCGCCGGGGAGCTTGAGCGGCGTGGCCCGGTTGACGCGGCGCGGGATCGAGCCGCCGAGGGCCTTGCGGCGCTCGAGCATGTACTCGATCTCCGGCGACTCGGCGCCGGGGTGGTAGAACGGCGCGCCGCCGGTCTTCTCGTAGGACTCCTCGAGGTCGCGGTCGCTGATCGGGAGGTAGAGCCGGTCGCGGAACTTCTTGAGGTCCGGGAGGGTCAGCTTCTTCATCTGGTGGGTGGCGTTCTTGCCCTCCAGCGCGTCGATCGTCCAGCCCTTGATGGTGTGGGCCAGGATCACGGTCGGCTGACCGGTGTGCTTGGTCGCGGCGTCGAAGGCGGCGTACACCTTGCGGTAGTCGTGGCCGCCGCGGGGCAGCTTCTCGATCTGCGAGTCGGACATGTGCTCGACCATCTTGCGCAGGCGCGGGTCACTGCCGAAGAAGTGCTCGCGGACGTAGGCGCCGTCCTCGGTGGAGTAGGTCTGGAACTGACCGTCGGGCGTGGAGTTCATCCGGTTGACCAGCACGCCGTCGACGTCCTTGGCGAGCAGGGCGTCCCACTCGCGGCCCCAGATGACCTTGATGACGTTCCAGCCGGCGCCGCGGAAGTTGGCCTCGAGCTCCTGGATGATCTTGCCGTTGCCGGTGACCGGTCCGTCGAGCTGCTGCAGGTTGCAGTTGATCACCCAGGTGAGGTTGTCGAGCTCCTCGCGCGCAGCGACGCGGATGGCGCCCAGCGACTCGGGCTCGGCCATCTCGCCGTCGCCCATGAAGGCCCACACGCGCTGCTGGTCGGTGTCCTTGATGCCGCGGTTGTCGAGGTAGCGGTTGAACCGCGCCTGGTAGATCGAGCCGATGGCGGTGAGGCCCATCGAGACGGTCGGGAACTCCCAGAAGTCGGGCATCAGGCGCGGGTGGGGGTACGACGGGAGGCCGGCGCCCTTGCCGTGCTGGACCTCCTGGCGGAAGCGGTAGAGCTGCTCCTCGCTGAGCCGTCCCTCCAGGAAGGCGCGGGCGTAGACACCCGGCGAGCCGTGGCCCTGGATGTAGATCTGGTCGCCACCGCCCTCGTGGTCCTTGCCGCGGAAGAAGTGGTTGAAGCCGACCTCGTAGAGGCTGGCCGAGGACTGGTAGGTGGCGATGTGCCCGCCGACCTCGAGGCCCTTGCGGTTGGCGCTGGACACCATGACCGCGGCGTTCCAGCGGATGAAGGCGCGGATCCGGCGCTCGGCCTCCTCGTCACCGGGGAACCACGGCTCGCGCTCGGGCGGGATGGTGTTGATGTAGTCGGTCGAGCGCAGGGCGGGGACGCCGACCTGCTTCTCGCGGGCCCGCTCGAGCAGGCGCAGCATGACGTACCGTGCGCGGTCGCGGCCGCGGTCGTCGAGCATCGCGTCGAAGGACGCGAGCCACTCCTGGGTCTCGTCGGGGTCGATGTCCGGCAGCTGGGTGGGGAGCCCCTCGTGGATCACCGACGCGATGGCCGGAGTCGGCCTGGTCGTGCTCTCCGGGGACTTCTCGGCGTCACTCACTCGCTCATCGTGTCACGCGAGTCGCCGCCGCGAAATCTACCCACCGGTAGTCCCAATTGTCCTCGACGCACGCCGTGCGCCATGCTCGGCAAACGGACCGGGGTTGCGGCGTCTGCCCAGTTCGGGTGGACTATGTGCACCCGAACATTGGAGGTACTGCGTGAGCTCGACGGTGGGCGATTCTGCCCAGGCGACAGGTATGGGAGACCGGCTGGGCCTGAAGCCCGGCATGGTGGTCCAGGAACTCGGCTGGGACAACGACACCGATGACGAGCTTCGCGTCGCGGTCGAGGACTGCATCGATGCCGACATGGTGGACGGCGACTACGGCAATGTCGTGGACGCGGTGCTGCTGTGGTGGCGCGACGACGACGGCGATCTCGTGGACGGCCTCGTGGACGCCCTGACCGACCTGGTGGGTGGCGGCTCGATCTGGTTGCTGACGCCCAAGGTGGGCCGACCGGGCACGGTCGACGCGGCTGACGTCGCCGAGGCGGCGCCGATCGCGGGACTCTCGCAGACGACCACGGCGGCGGTCAGCAAGGAGTGGCAGGCGACCCGCCTGGTTGCTCCGAAGACCCCCGCGTGACCGGCGGCCTCGCCGGCACGCTGACGTCCACGCTGACGTCCAGGGTGGCCGGCCTCGGGACCACCGTGCGCGTCCTCGGGCGGGCCGGCGTCATCCGCCCCTACGGCCCGCGGACCCTGGTCAGCCTCGGCCTCGTCCTGCACCGCTGGGGGACGGGTCCGGCCGGCGGCTTCGCCACCCTCGCCGCCCGCTCGCCGCACCAGGTGGGGGTCGTCGACGAGCTGGGCGAGCTGACCTGGGGTGAGCTGCACCGCCGCTCCAACTCCCTGGCACGGGCGCTCGCGGAGCGCGGTGTCGGTGAGGGCGACTCGGTGGCCGTCATGTGCCGCAACCACCGGGGCTTCGTCGACGCCTCGATCGCGGTCGCCAAGCTCGGCGCCGACATCCTCTACCTCAACACCGCCTTCGCCGGCCCGCAGCTCGTCGACGTGCTCGAGCGTGAGGCGCCCAGCCTGGTCATCCACGACGAGGAGTTCACCGACCTGCTCGCCGGCGCCCACGTCGAGCGGCGGGTGCTGGCGTGGACCGACGGTGACGGCGGCTCCGAGGAGACCCTCGAGCAGCTCATGTCGGCGTACGACGAGGGCGACCTGCAGCCGCCCGACCGCCACGCCCGGATCGTGATACTCACCTCCGGCACGACGGGGACGCCGAAGGGCGCCCCCCGCAAGGAGGCGGGCATCGACGCGGCCGTCTCGCTGCTCTCGCGGATGCCGCTGCGCGCGGGGTGGCGCACCCACATCGCGGCGCCGCTCTTCCACACGTGGGGCTTCGCGCACCTCGCCCTGGCGATGCTGCTGGGCTCGACCGTCGTGCTGCGCCGCTCGTTCGACCCGCTCACCGCGCTGCGGACGACCCAGGACGAGCGGTGCCAGTCGCTGGTCGTGATCCCGGTGATGCTGCAGCGGATGCTCGCGCTCGACCCGGCCGAGCTCGAGGGGATCCACCTCGACCGCGTCGAGGTGGTCGCGTCGTCGGGCTCGGCCCTGCCGGCCACCCTCGCGCAGGCCTGGATGGACCGCTTCGGCGACAACCTCTACAACATCTACGGCTCCACCGAAGTGGCCTACGCCTCCATCGCGACACCGGAGGACCTGCGCGCGGACCCGACCTCGGCCGGCCGGCCGCCGTACGGCACGGTCGTGAAGATCCTCGGCGAGGACGGTGCCGAGCTCCCGCAGGGGGAGACGGGCCGCATCTTCGTGGGCAACGGGCTGCTCTTCGAGGGCTACACCCACGGCGGGTCCAAGGAGGTCGTCGACGGCCTGATGTCGTCGGGCGACGTCGGCTTCTTCGACGCCGACGGGCGCCTGCACGTCGCCGGACGCGACGACGACATGATCGTCTCGGGTGGCGAGAACGTCTTCCCGCAGGAGGTCGAGGACTGCCTCGTGGCGCACGACCGGGTGCACGAGGTCGCCGCCGTCGGCGTGCCCGACGACGACTACGGCCAGCGGTTGCGCGCCTTCGTGGTGCGCACCGGCGAGGTGACCGCCGACGAGCTGCGCGACCACGTGCGGGCCAACCTGGCGCGCTTCAAGGTGCCGCGCGAGATCGTGTTCCTCGACGAGCTGCCGCGCAACGCCACCGGCAAGATCCTCAAGCGCGAGCTCGCCCAGCACGAGGACGACGCGTGACACGCCAGGGACTGTGCCTCGGCGACGAGGCACCCGACTTCGTGCTGCGCGACCAGTTCGGCCAGGACGTCCGGCTCAGCGACTTCCGCGGCCGCAAGGCAGTGGCGCTGCTGTTCTTCCCGTTCGCCTTCACCGGCGTCTGCACCGGCGAGCTCGCCGGAGTGCGCGACCGGCTCGACGAGTTCCTCACCTTCGACACCGAGGTGCTCGCGCTCTCGTGCGACTCCGTCTACGCCCTGCGCACCTTCGCCGAGAGCGAGGGCCTCAACTTCCCGCTGCTCTCCGACTACTGGCCCCACGGCGCGGTGGCCTCGGCATACGAGGTCTTCGACGAGGTCAAGGGAGCCCCGCGCCGGTCGTCGTACGTCGTGGACCGCGAGGGCCGGTTGCGCTGGGCGGTGCACAACGCCAACCCCGACGGCCGCGACCTCGACGAGCACCTCCGCGAGCTCCACAGGGCCGTCTCCTCAGCGTGGTCCACGCCACCGGTCTAGACCGGCCCGGGCACTTTCTCGGATTCCTCGGACGGCCTTGCGAGCTCGTGTAATCTTGGACTTGTTGAGCCGCTGGTGACCCGAGACGCCAGCGGCTCGACTCATTTCTCCCGGCGTTCCTCGCCGTGTTTCTGGTCGGGCCGGACCGTCCCGTAGTCTGTGCCAGCCTCGTCGCCCGCCCCGGTGGTCGCGACGGCATGCGCGTCGGTAGCTCAGCGGTAGAGCACTCGGTTTACACCCGAGCGGTCGGCGGTTCGAAACCGTCCCGACGCACGCCTGTCCCAGCCCGGACCGCTCGGCGAGCCGAGCCCCCCGCCGGTCGCACACCGGTCCCCGCCTCGTCGTGCGCGGCTTGTGGCGCATGCCACAGTTGCCCCACCTCTGCCAGGTCATGAGATGGGAGCTGCCCGTGATCGTCCCCTTCAGCGTCACCGACTTCATCGAGCGCGCCGCCGCGGTCTACGGCGAGCGCGTGGGCTTCATCGACGAGCCGGACCAGCCGGCCGAGTCGCTGGGATCGCTCACCTACGCCGAGGCGTACGAGCTGTCGCGCCGGCAGGCGGCGCGGCTCGACGAGCTCGGCATCGAGGTCGGCGACCGGGTCGCGGTGCTGAGCCACAACTCCTCACGGCTGCTGACGTCGTTCTTCGGCGTCTGCGGGTCGGGACGCGTGCTCGTGCCGATCAACTTCCGGCTGCGTCCCGACGAGATCGCCTACATCGTGGCGCACTCCGGGGCGCGGGTGCTCTACGTCGACCCGGAGCTGGTGGAGTCGGTGTCGCAGATCGACGTCGAGCACCGCTTCGTGCTCGGCGAGGACGCATCGATGTTCGCCGACGTCGGCGTCGAGCCGCGAGAGTGGGAGCCGGACGAGAACGCGACCGCCACGATCAACTACACCTCGGGCACGACCGCGCGCCCCAAGGGCGTGCAGCTGACGCACCGCAACCTCTGGACCAACGCGGTGACCTTCGCCCTCCACGCCGGGGTCACCGACCGCGACGTCTACCTCCACACGCTGCCGATGTTCCACGCCAACGGATGGGGCATGCCCTTCGCGATGACCGGGCTCGGTGTGCCGCAGGTCGTGCTGCGCAAGGTCGACGGCGCCGAGATCCTGCGTCGGGTGGAGCAGCACGGCGTGACCGTCATGTGCGCCGCCCCGGCCGTCGCTGCCGCCGTCCTCGACGCCGCCGCCGACTGGGAGGGGGAGATCCCCGGCCGCGACCGCGTGCGGATCATCATGGCCGGCGCCCCGCCGCCGACGAAGACCGTCGTACGGGTGCAGGAGGAGCTCGGCTGGGAGTTCGTGCAGATCTACGGCCTCACCGAGACCTCGCCGCTGCTCACCGTCAACCGCTCGCGCGCCGAGTGGGACGACCTGTCCGCCGAGGACCGGGCCGCGAAGCTGGTGCGGGCGGGGGCGCCCGCCATCGGCGTACGCCTGCGCACCGACGAGCAGGACGAGGTGCTGGCGCGGTCCAACGTGATCCTCGAGGGCTACTGGGAGCGGCCGGACGAGACCGGGAAGGCGCTCGTGGACGGATGGTTCCGCACCGGCGACGGCGGCGTGATCGGCGACGACGGCTACCTCACGATCAGCGACCGCAAGAAGGACGTGATCATCACCGGTGGCGAGAACGTCTCCTCGATCGAGGTCGAGGACGTGCTGTTCTCGCACCCGGCCGTGGCGGAGGTCGCGGTGATCGGCGTCCCGAGCGAGAAGTGGGGCGAGACCATCAAGGCGCTCGTCGTGCTGGCCGACGGCGCGAGCACCGACGAGGCCGAGCTCATCGCGTGGTGCAAGGACAAGGCTGCGGGCTACAAGGCGCCGACCTCGATCGAGTTCCGCGAGGAGCTGGCGCGCACCGCGACCGGCAAGCTGCAGAAGTTCAAGCTGCGCCAGCCCTACTGGGAGGGACAGGGGCGGCAGGTCAACTGATCGCGGCCCGGTCGCCATAATCAGCGCATGCCCAGCCTCGCGGACGTCGTCGACCTGCTGCACTCCTGGTATCCGCCCGACACGGCCGACTCCTACGACGCCGTCGGCCTGGTCGCCGGGGATCCCGCCGCAGAGGTCGGCAAGGTGCTCCTCGCCGTCGACCCGACGATCGAGGTCGCCCGCGAGGCGGTCGCGTGGGGCGCCGACCTCCTGGTCGTCCACCACCCGCTCTTCCTGACCCCGGTGAGCTCGGTCGCGGCGACGACCCCCAAGGGGCGCACGCTGCACACGCTGACCGCCGGCGGCTGCGCGCTGCTGACGGCGCACACCAACGCCGACCAGGCCGACTCGGGGGTCTCGGAGTCCCTCGCCCTCGCGCTGGGGCTGCACGACCTCACCCCGATCCGGCCGTCCTCCCCGGGGGCTTCCACCGGCACCGGGCGCACCGGCACCACCGAGGAGACCAGCCTGGAGCGGTTCGCGGCACGGGTCGCCGAGGCGCTCCCGGCCACGGCCCACGGCGTACGCGTCGCGGGTGACTCGGAGCGACCGGTGCGGCGGGTCGCGGTCTGCGGTGGGGCCGGTGACTTCCTGCTCGACGAGCTGGTCGGGAGCGACGTGGACGTCTTCGTCACCAGCGACCTGCGACACCACCGGGCGGGGGAGTTCCTCGAGCACGGGGGCCCGGCCCTGGTCGACGTCGCGCACTGGGCGGCGGAGTGGACCTGGCTCCCGGTGGTGGAGGGTCGGCTGCGCACCGCGATGGGCGATAGGGTCGAGACCCGGGTCAGCACGCAGTGCACCGACCCGTGGTCGTTTCGCTACTGAAGTCCTCAGGAGAGCCGTTGAAGGCCGATCCCACCCACCAGCTCGCGCTGCTCGTCATCGCCGATCTCGACGGGCGCGCCAGCCAGCTGCGCCACCGGCGCGCCCACCTCCCGGAGCTGGCCGAGATCGCCTCGCTGCAGGCCGAGCGCACCGCCCTCACCGACCAGGTGCGCGACGCGCGCATCGTGGTCGACGACCTGGCGGTGGAGCAGGCCAAGGCCGACCGCGAGGTCGAGCAGGTCAGGGCGCGTCGCGAGCGCGACCGCACGCGGATGGACTCCGGGCAGATCACCCAGCCCAAGGACCTCGAGCGGATGCAGCACGAGCTGGTGTCGCTGGAGCGGCGCATCACGACGCTCGAGGACGCCGAGCTCGAGGTGATGGAGGCGCTCGAGGAGGCCCAGCAGGTGCTGACCGGACTGGGCATCCGCGCCGAGGACATCGACGCGAGGCTGGCCGAGCTGACCGCGGCCCGCGACGACAAGCAGGCCGGGATCGACGCCGCGCTCGCCGAGGTCGCGAGCGCCCGCGGCCCCGCGGTCGAGGGGATGCCCGCCGACCTGATGGCGCTCTACGAGCGGCTCCGCGAGCAGAAGGGCGTGGGCGCCGCGCTGCTGCGCGACCGCCAGTGCGGCGGCTGCAACATGACCATCGACCCGTCCGAGATCTCGCGCATCCGCTCGGCCCCGGCCGAGGAGGTCGTCCGGTGCGAGGAGTGCCAGCGCATCCTGGTGCGCTCGGACGACTCGGGTCTCTGAGGCCTCTCGCCGATGCGCCTCGACGCGGAGCTGATGGCAGCGCGCGGCCGGACGTCCTTGCGCGCCCGCGTCGCCCGGCTGCGGGCCAAGGGCTGGGTGATCGGCCAGTGTGCGATCGCCGCCGGCGTGGCGTGGTGGCTGGCCGCCGACGTCTTCGAGCACCGGCTGCCGTTCTTCGCCCCGATCGCGGCGGTGGTCTCGCTGGGCATGTCCTACGGCCAGCGCCAGCGCCGGGTCGCCGAGGTGACGGTGGGCGTGGCGCTGGGCGTGCTGCTCGGCGACGTGACGACCCACCTCATCGGCTCCGGCGGATTCCAGATCACGCTGATCGTGGCAGCCGGGATGTCGATCGCGCTGCTGCTCGACGCGGGGCAGCTGATGATCATCCAGGCGGCGGTCCAGGGGATCGTCGTGGCCGCGCTGGCCCCGGCGCCGGGGGACGCGTTCCTCCGCTGGACCGACGCACTGATCGGCGGGGCCGTGGCGCTCGTGGCGGCCACGGTCGTGCCGCGGGCACCCCTGCGCAAGCCGCGCGACCAGGCAGCAGTGGTGGTGCGGAAGATCGCCGACCTGCTCCGCTCCGCGGCTGACCGCCTGGGCGACGGGGACGTCGACCTCGCCCTCGCCACGCTGCGCGACGCCCGCTCGACCGACGTCCTCATCGCCGAGCTGCGGGCCGCGTCCCAGGAGGGGCTGTCCGTGGTGAGCTCCTCGCCCTTCCGGCGGCGGCACGGTGAGCACCAGCGCCAGCTCGCCGACCTCGTCGAGCCCCTCGACGTGGCCCTGCGCAACACCCGCGTCGTGGTGCGCCGGGTGGCGGTGGCCACCTACCGCCGCGAAGCCGTGCCCACGTCGTACGGCGCCCTGCTGCGGGACCTGGCCACCCTGGCCGAGCGGGTCGCCGACGAGCTGGTGGCCGACCGGATGGCCACGGCCGTGGTCGAGGACCTCATCGCCCTCGGCCGCGCGACGGCGTCGGTGGAGCACAGCGCCGACCTGTCGGCGGAGGTCATCCTCGCGCAGGTGCGCTCGATCATCGCCGACCTGCTGGCGCTGTGCGGGATGGACCCGCTCGAGGCGACCGACGTGATCCCGCTGCGCTAGCCGCCGCTCAGACCTCGCTGACGACGACGTCGAGCTGGGTGCCCTTCGCGGTCGGTGTGCCGAGCTCGACCCTCCAGCCGAGGCGGCGGAGCGTGTCGGCCAGGGCCTTCGGGCTGCGCGGATCGGCACCGTCCTCGAGGAGCGCGCGGACCAGGCGGCCCTTGGTGGCCTTGTTGAAGTGGCTGACCACGGCGCGCCTCCCGCCCGACTCGTGGAGCACGCGGACGGTCGCGACCCGCCGGGCGACCTCGGGGGTCGGCCTCCAGAAGGCGGCGTACGTGCTGGAGCGGAGGTCGACGAGCAGTCCCTGTCGCATGCCGTCGGTGACAGCCTCGCCGAGGACCTCGCGCCAGACGCCGGCGACCGAGCCGAGCTCTGGCAGCACGGCGTCTCCGGAGAGGCGGTAGGCCGGGATCCGGTCGCCCGGGCGCACGAGCCCGAACAGCGAGCTGGTCACCGCCAGGCGCGAGGTCGCGCGCCGGCGCGCCGCGGGGGAGAGGGTCGCGGGGTCGAGGGCGTCGTAGAGGACGCCGGTGTAGATCGCGTCCGCGCGCGCCGTCGGAGCGCTCGCGAGGCCCGCGTTGCGCTGCACGAGGTCGCGCTGTGCGGGGCCGAGGCCCAGCACCTCGGCGGCGTGGTCCGGGTCGTCGCGGCAGAGGGTGACGAGCGCTTCCAGCAGCGCCGTACGCGTCGCGGTCAGCGAGGGTGACGCGAGCGCGGCGAGGTCGAGGGGCTTGCCCCGGCGCGGCGCGGTCTTGCCCTCACTGGGCGGCAGCAGGATCAGCACGCCGCACAGAGTAGGCAGCGCTCCGTCGCCACGTGTGGCTAGGGTCGTGGCCATGCCCAGCAACCGTGTGGTGAAGGTCCGTTCCAGCGGCGACAGCGTCTCCGCGCAGGAGATGCGCGACGGCATCGCCGCGATCCAGCAGGAGCTGAAGGTCTCGCCGGGATTCCCCGAGGCCGTGGAGAAGGCGGCTGCCGATGCGGCGGCCGACCCGCGCCTGCCCGGCCTCGACCGCACCGACATCGAGCTCGTGACGATCGACCCCGAGTCGGCCCGCGACCTCGACCAGGCGATGCACATCGAGCGCGACCCGGACCACCCGGGCGGGTACGTCGTCCACTACGCGATCGCCGACGTGGCCGCCTTCGTCACTGCCGGTGACCCCGTCGACGTCGAGGCCAACCGCCGCGGCGAGACCCTCTACGGCGCCGACTCCAAGATCCCGCTCCACCCGACCGTGCTGAGCGAGGGCGCGGCGTCGCTGCTCCCCGACGAGGTGCGACCGGCCCTCCTGTGGACGATCAAGGTCGACGAGACGGGCGAGGGCACCGACGTGAAGGTCGAGCGAGCGCTGGTGAAGTCGCGCGCCAAGCTGTCCTACGAGGGCGTCCAAGCCGACCTCGACGCCGGGCGCGCCGGTGAGCTCATCGGCCTGCTGAAGGAGGTGGGCGAGCTGCGGCTGGCCCGCGAGGCGGCGCGCGGGGGCGTGTCGTTGCCGCTGCCCGAGCAGGACCTCGTGGAGAGCGCCGAGGGCCACTGGGACCTGGAGTTCCGCCGGCTGACGCCCGTCGAGAGCTGGAACGCCCAGATCTCGCTGCTGACCGGGATGGCCGCGGCCTCGCTCATGGTCTACGCGCGCGTCGGCATCCTCCGCACCCTGCCGCCGGCGGATCCCCGCGACGTCCAGCGCCTCCACCGCACCGCCCGGGCGCTGGGGATCGAGTGGCCGGCCGAGCAGCTCTACCCCGACTTCATCCGCACGCTCGACCCCTCGAGGCCCACCCACGCCGCGATGGTCGTCGCGTGCACCCGGCTGATGCGCGGGGCGGGCTACGTGACCTTCAACGGCGAGCTCCCCGAGCTGGCGCAGCACTCGGCGCTGGCCTCCGAGTACGCCCACGTCACCGCACCCCTGCGGCGCCTCGCCGACCGCTACGCCGGCGAGGTCTGCGTGGCGCTGTGTGCGGGCACCGAGGTGCCCGACTGGGTGCTGGCCGCGATGGTCGGGCTGCCCGACACGATGAGCGAGTCGGGGCGGCGGGCCAACCAGTACGAGAACGCCATCGTCGACCTGTGCGAGGCCGAGCTGCTCTCGGAGCGGGTCGGCCAGTCCTTCTCCGCCGTCGTCGTCGAGATCTCCGAGAAGGACAGGACCAAAGGCGACGTCACCATCGAGGACCCCGCCATCGAGGCCTCGGTCGCCGGCGACGCCGAGCTCCCGCTGGGCGAGGAAGTGACCGTCGAACTGGTGCGGGCCGACCCGTTGGCGCGGAAGGTGGCCTTCCGGCTGGCCTGAGCCGTCCCCCGCGGTGAACCCCCCGCGGCTCCGCGTCGTACTCCTCACGACGGCGTCGCGTGAGGAGGCCACGGTGATCGGTGTGCGTCGCGGCCTGCTGGCCGCGGTCCTGAGCCTGCTCGTGATGCTGCTCGTCCTCCCCGGAGTCGGTCCACGTGGCGCCACGACCGGACTGGCGTGCGGCGTCGTGCTCGCCGTCGCGACCGGGCGTCGCGCGGTCGTCGACCGGGTCGAGGTGCTCGGTCCCGCCGACCTGGTCACCATGACCCGGGCGGTGCTCGCGTGCGGCGTCGCGGCGCTGGTGGCCGAGTCGCTCCTCACCTCCGTGGACGTCGTCCCCGCGCTGGTCCCCGTCACCGTGGTGGCGCTGGCGCTGGACTTCGTGGACGGACGGGTCGCGAGGCGCACGGGCACGGCCTCGGCGTTCGGCGGCAGGCTCGACGGCGAGGCCGACGCCTTCCTCATCCTCGTGCTCAGCGCGTACGTCGCCCGCTCCGCCGGCGCCTGGGTGCTGGCGATGGGGCTGGTCCGCTACGCCTACGCCGTGGTGACGTGGCTGGTGCCGTGGATGCAGCGACCGCTGCCCCCGCGCTACTGGCGCAAGGTGGTCGCTGCCGTCGCGGGGATCACACTGGCGCTGACCGCGTCGGGCTACGCGCCGCGTGGCGTGACCCTGGCCGCGCTGGTGCTCGCGTGGGTGCTGCTGGCGGAGTCCTTCGGCTGGGACGTGGTCTGGCTGTGGCGCCGCCGCCCCGCGCGGGTGAACCGCACGGACCCCCACGCCGTACACCTCGACATGACCCTCGAGCAGAACAGGTGATCGCGATGCGCATCCTGACAGCCCTCGCGGTGCTCGTCTCGGCGGCGGTGCACCTCTATCTCTGGCTGGACTTCGCCCGGGACGACGACGTCCTCGGGCCCTCCTTCATGCTGAACGCCGTCGGTGGCGCCGTCATCGCGGTGCTGCTGCTGGTGTGGCAGCACTGGGTGCCGGCCTTCCTGGCCGTGGGCTTCGGGCTCTCCACGCTGCTCGCGTTCGTGCTCGCCACGACCGTCGGGCTGTTCGGCGTCACGGCGAACTGGACCGGGTGGGCGGTGTGGGTCGCGGCGGTGTCGGAGGTCGTCGCGGTGCTGGCGGGTGCCCGGCTGCTGGCGGCGGACAACCCGCTCCGCTCACGCCTCGACCCGTAGCACCACCCGGCCGCCGGTGGTGCGGACCTCGACGGCGGCGATGTCGCTGCGCGCCACGGAGGTGGCGGCAGGCACGCGCATCGTGGTGCCGTCGACGGAGGCCCAGCTGCCCACCTGCTCGGTGCTCCCGTCGCGCGCGGTCACGAAGAGCAGGTAGTCGACCTCGTCGGGGAGCGCGACGTCGACCCAGTCGGCGTCGTACGTGCACGTGACCAGGAGCCGCGTGCCCCACGCGACCTGCTCCAGGGCCACGTCGGCCTTGACCGGCACGTCGCCGAGCGGGGCCATCGCGAGCGTCTCCACGTCGGCCGAGGGCGCGCTGGTGCTCGTGCTCGTGCCCGTGCCCGTGCCCGTCACGGGGGCGGGGTCGTCGCCGCGGTCGAGGACCGTCGGGACGCTGACGGCCACGACCACGGCCGCCGCTGCTGCGAGGCCCGCGACCACGACCGTGCGCCGCCGCCGACGGGTCTCCACCGCCCGGTTGAGCGCGGGCAGCAGCGTGGCCGGGAGGGGCGGGTCGACCGGCGGGTCCTCGAGCACCCGCGGGTCGACGAGGTCGAGGAGCCCGGGCATGCCTGCCAGTGCCCGGACGGTGCGGGAGCACTCGTCGCACGTCTCCAGGTGCCGCTCGAACTCCAGCCGCTCGGTCGGGCTCAGTGCGCCGAGGACGTAGGACGCGTCGTGGTGGGCGAAGGAGCACCTCAGGTGGGTGTTCACGCGCTCATCCCCATCTCCTCGAGGGCCAGCCGGAGGGCGCGCAGGGCGTAGTGGGTGCGGGACTTCACCGTGCCCGGGGGGACGCCGAGACGTCGGGCCACCTCGGCGACGGGACGGCCGCGGTAGTAGCACTCCAGCAGCACGGTGCGGTGGTCCTCGGAGAGGTGGGTGAGCGCCTCCGCGACCACCCACGAGAGGAGGAGCCGGTCGCTCTCGTCGTCCTCGACGGCGCGGCGCTGCTCGGGGACCTCGGCGACCGAGGTCTCGGGCCGCGCGCGCCGGCCGCGCCAGTCGTCGATGACGATGTTGCGCGCGACCGTGAACAGCCATGAGCGCACCGCCGCCGGAGGGCTGTCGAGGATCGCGCCGTGGCGCCAGGCGCGCAGGAGGGTCTCCTGGGTGACGTCCTCGGCACGGGCCCGGTCGTGACCGACGAGGCTCAGGCAGAAGCGCCAGAGCACCTCGGCGTGCTCGTCGTGCACGTGCTGCATGAGCGCGACCTCGTCCTTCGGCATGTCACCCCTCCCTCCGGAGAAGACGCGCGGCGTGCGGGAACGGTTCACCGGGTGCTCGCCGGCGGGGTCCCAGTGTCGCCCTCGGGACCGAACGCGGCGAGGAACTCGTCGCGGAAGGCATCCATGCGCCACACGGGGGCGTCGGCCGTGGGGCGCAGCCCCAGGTCCCAGCCCCACGGCGTGATCCGATCGACCACACCCTGGTCGCGGGAGAGCACGGTGACGGGTACGTCGTGACCGGCGTCGTCCCCGGAGACGATGGTCGCCGGCTGGTGGTCGCCGACGAGGACCACGACGAGGTCGTCGTCGGCCGACGCCGACAGGAACGCGCTGACGGAGCGCAGGGAGTAGCCGATGGAGTCGGCGTACGCCGCCCGCACCCGGTCGGCATCCGGCCAGATGTCGGACTCCGAAGGCAGCGTCTCCGGCATGCCCTCGAAGACAGAGCCGTCGCCGATGGCGTCCTGCGGCACCAGGTGGGGGGTGCGCGACCACGGTGCGTGGCTGCTGATGAGGTCGATCTCGGCCATCACCGGTGCGCGGTCACGCGGAGCGAGCTCGAGGCGCCGGAACGCGTCGAGGATGAACTGGTCGGGCATCGTCGGGTAGCCGAACCGTGGGCCGGCGTAGCCGAGGTTGCGCGAGTCGTAGACGTGGTCGAACCCGTAGAAGGCGCCCTCCGGCCAGTCGCGGGTGTTCGCCGGCACCGCGGCCGCCGTGCGCCAGCCGGCACGGCCGAACAGGCTCGACAACGTCTCCCGGCGGGTGGTCACGAGGTGGTCGTAGCGCCGCTGGCTGTCGACCCAGAGTCCCGACTGGAGCGTGGAGTGCGCGAGCCAGCTGAGCGCGCCGAAGGTGGGCGAGGTGAGCCAGGCGCTGCGGGCGGACCAGCCCTGTCGTCCCAGGTCGCGAGCGCCGTCGGCGAGCGCGTCGGTGACGGGCCCGGAGAGTCCCGGGTCGTCGAGCGCGACGCGACCGTAGCTCTCGACGAAGACGAGCAGGACGTCCTTACCGCGCAGCCCGGTCAGGAGCTCGCCGGCCGGGGTGTCGCGCTCCGGGTCGCTCGCCGCGGCGCGGACGAACGCGCGCTGGTCACGCAGCTCGGACGGCACGCGCGCCACCTGGTCGAAGGCATAGGAGGCGGCGTCGTCCGAGGCCAGGGGGTGCGAGCCGACCTGCACGCCGAGGAGGCTGGCGGCCACCCACGCCGAGGCGAGGACGGCGACCAGGCGCGCGGCCGCCGGTCGGTGGCGACGGGCCACTCGCGCGAGGCGGCGTACGGCGAGCGGCACCAGCGCCACGATCCCGAGCAGGGTGAGCACCGCGCCGCCCAGCAGCAGCACACCGAGCGCGCCGGGAGCGGAGCCCCGGACGGTCTCGACGAGGTCCGGCCCGTAGCGCCAGTCGATCAACGGGTCGAAGGGCCGGTTCAGCGCCTCCACGAACCCGATGTCCAGGGCCCTGAGGACCGTCAGCAGCGCCAGGATGATCCCCGCTCCGGCGACCAGGAGACGACGCAGCGGGCGAGCGCGGTCCGGGAGCGCGAGCACCAGGCCGAGCAGCACGACCAGCTCGACCGGGAGCCGGAGGAAGGCGGTCGGGGTCACGTCCTCCAGCCGGTCGGGCACGACGAGGGCCACCACCACGACGACGAGCGCGAGCAGGGTCAGGGCCCCCGACAGCACCGTCGGGGTCCGGCGTTGAACCGTCGGCACCTCTCCTCCGTTCACCCCGTTGCAGGCAGCTCCAGGCAGCTCAAGAGTGGGAACGGAGCCGGGCGCCGTCCGGTTCACCCGCAAAGACCAGAGGTGGACGGATGCAGCGACACGCGCGGGCCTTCTGGGTCCGTGAGCCGGGGGTGGGCGAGATCCGGGACCTCGCGCTCACCGAGCCCCGCCCGCACGACGTGGTCGTGCGGACCGTGCGTTCCGCGGTCAGCCGCGGGACGGAGAGCCTGGTCTTCGGGGGACACGTGCCCGCGAGCCAGCACGACGCGATGCGGGCGCCCTTCCAGGACGGGGACTTCCCCGGGCCCGTGAAGTACGGCTACCTCAGCGTCGGCCTCGTCGAGGAGGGGCCCGACCCGCTGCTCGGGCGCCACGTCTTCTGCCTCCACCCGCACCAGACGGCGTACGTCGTGCCGGCCGCGGCGGTCACGCCGGTGCCCGAGGGGGTGCCGGTGGCCCGCGCCGTTCTGGCCGGGATGGTGGAGACGGCCGTCAACGCCCTCTGGGACGCGCCCCCGCTGGTCGGCGACCGGATCGTGGTCGTGGGCGCGGGGGTCCTCGGTTGCACGGTCGCCCGCCTCGCCTCGCGCGTGCCGCGCACGAGCGTGACGCTCGTCGACGTGGACCCGTCCCGGGCGCCGGTGGCCGCCGCTCTCGGCGTGGACTTCTCCCTGCCCGAGGACGCGGAGGCGGGCGCCGACCTCGTGCTCCACACCAGCGCCACCTCGGCCGGCCTGCAGCGCTCGCTCGACCTGCTCGCGGCGGAGGGGACGGTGCTCGAGCTCAGTTGGTACGGCGACGCGCCGACCACGGTGTCGTTGGGGGGCAGCTTCCACTCCGGCCGGCTCACGCTCCGGGCCAGCCAGGTGGGCCGGGTGGCGCCGGCGCGCCGGGACCGGCGTACGACTGCCCAGCGCCTCGCCCTCGCCCTCGACCTGCTGCACGACGACGCCTTCGACTGCCTGCTGACGGGGGAGTCGCCCTTCGAGTCACTGCCGGAGGTCATGCCGCGACTCGTGTCGGGCGCACTGCCGGCGCTGTGCCACGCGGTGACCTACGAGGAGGTGGCGGCGTGTTCGGCGTGACGGTCCGCGACCACATGATGGTGGCGCACAGCCTGCGCGGCGAGGTGTTCGGGCCCGCGCAAGGGCTGCACGGTGCGACCTTCGTCGTCGATGCGACCTTCCGCGGCGACGCGCTCGACGACGACGGCATCCTCGTCGACATCGGGCGCGCGACCGACGAGCTGAGGCGGGTCGTGGCGGAGCTGTCCTACCGCAACCTCGACGACGTCGCCGCGTTCGCCGGGCGCAACACCACGACCGAGGTGCTCGCCCGCCACGTGGCGGACCGGCTGGCCGAGCAGGTCGCGGCCGGCGCGCTGGGGCCGGTGCCGCACGTCAGCGCCGTCGTCGTCACCCTCCACGAGTCCCACGTCGCGTGGGCCAGCTACGAGCGGGCGCTGTGACGCCGGCCGTGCTGCACCTCGTCGTCCCGGCGGGCATCGACGACCCGACGCGGGCGAGCGGCGGCAACACCTACGACCGCCGTTTGTGCGCAGCCCTGCGCGACCAGGGCCATCGGGTGCGCGTCGTCGAGGTCGACGGTGGTTGGCCGTGGCAGCCGGGGCCCGGCGCGACGAACCTCGAGCGGGCCCTGGACGGGATCCCGGACCACGCCTCGGTGGTGGTCGACGGCCTGCTGGCGTCGCGACTGCCGAAGGTCATGACGTCCGCGAGCCGCCGGCTCCGGATCGTGCTGCTGATGCACCTGCCGGCGGGGGTCGACGACCGGGGGGCCCGGCGCGCGGAGCGCGAGGTGGCGGCGGCCGCCGCCTCGGTGCTCACGCCCAGCGCGTGGTGTCGCGGTTGGCTGGTCGAGGAGTACGACCTTGACCCGGCGCGCGTGCACGTCGCCCACCCCGGCGTCGACCGGGCTCCCACCGCCCGCGGGTCGGCGGACGGCGGCTCGCTGCTCACTGTGGGCAGCATCTGTGCGGTCAAGGGCCAGGACCGGCTGCTGGCGGCTCTCGCCGGCCTCGCCGACCTCCGGTGGCGCTGGACCTGCGCGGGTTCGACGTCGGTGGAGCCCGCCGCCGCGGCACACCTGCGGCACACGGCGGACGAGCTCGGGCTGGGGGACCGGGTCGCGCTCGCGGGCGCCCTGGGTGGGCCCGACCTGGACGAGGCCTATGCACGGGCCGACCTCCTGGTGCTGCCCAGCCGCACCGAGACCTACGGCATGGTCGTGACCGAGGCGCTCGCTCGCGGACTGCCGGTCGTTGCCGCCGACGTCGGGGGCGTGCGCGAGGCGATGGGGGAGACCGCCCGCGGGCGCTACCCCGGCATCCTGGTGCCCGCCGGCGACGGCCCGGCGCTGGCCATGGCGCTGCGCCTGTGGCTCACGGGCGCCTCGCTCCGCGAGGACCTGCGCGCGACGGCTCGCGAGAGGCGACGCGGGCTCGCGGGGTGGCCGGCCACCGCGGCGCTCGTGGCCGACGTCGTTCGGGACGTGGCGGCATGAGGACGTCCTGGCGGTGGGTGGCGGGCGCGTGCGTGCTGGCGTACGTCGTGCACCGGGTGGGTGGTGGCTCCGTCCTGGCGGGCCTGCGAGCCGTCGACGTCGGGCCCCTCGCACTCGGCACGGGCATCGCCGCCGTCACGACGCTGGCGTGTGCCTGGCGCTGGCACCTGGTCGCGCGGGAGCTCGGGATGGACGTGCCGCTGCCGACGGCGGTGGCGGCCTGCTACCGGGCGCAGTTCCTCAACACGGTCCTGCCCGGCGGTGTGCTGGGCGACGTCCACCGCGGCCTGCGGCTCGGCCGACCGACCCGGGAGACCGGGCGGGCGCTCCGGACGGTCGCCTGGGAGCGGTTCGCCGGGCAGGTCGTGCAGGCGGCCCTGGCCGTGGTCGTCCTGGTGCTGCTCCCGTCGCCCGTGCGCCCACTGCTGCCCTGGGTGCTCGCGATCGTGGC
Organism: Nocardioides sp.; assembly: GCF_025965415.1. Lineage (GTDB taxonomy): Bacteria > Actinomycetota > Actinomycetes > Propionibacteriales > Nocardioidaceae > Nocardioides. The sequence goes on along the minus strand of NZ_JAOPWY010000032.1, from coordinate 52,581 downwards.
CGGGGCGGCCGCGATCCTGGTGTCGCTGGTGCTGCTCGCGCCGAGCAGTGACGCGTGGTGGTGTCGCGTGGCGCGCACGGTGCGCGACGACGTACGGCTCTCTCTCCTGGTGCGGCGGTCGTGGCCGGGGGTGGTCGCGGCGTCGTGCGTCGCCACGGTCGGCTACGTCGCCACCTACGTCGTGGCGGCCCGCGCGGTCGGGGTGGACGCTCCCGTCGCGAGCCTGGTGCCGCTGGCGCTGGTGGTGCTGGTCGCCGCCGGCATCCCGCTGAACCTGGCCGGGTGGGGACCGCGTGAGGGCATGGCCGCCTGGGTGTTCGCGGCGGCCGGGCTGGGTGCCGCCACGGGCTTGGCGACGGCGGTGGCCTACGGCGCGATGGTGCTGGTCGCCAACCTGCCGGGTGCCGTCGTGCTGGCGGTGGCGTGGCGCACCCCGGCGCCCGCGCCCACCGCCGAGGTCGCGGCCGCAGGAGGCGGGTCGCATGCCTGAGCGGCCCTACACGATCCTCAGCTGCAGCATCTCGCTCGACGGCTACCTCGGCAGTGGCACCGACGAGCGCCTCGTCCTGTCCAACGAGGCCGACCTCGACCGCGTCGACCGGGTGCGCTCCGAGTGCGACGCGATCCTGGTGGGCGCCGGGACGGTGCGCGACGACAACCCGCGGCTGCTGGTCCGCGACCCCGCCCGTCGCGCGCAGCGCCGCCAGCGCGGCCTCGCGGAGTCGCCCACGAAGGTGACCCTGACCCGCCACGGGCACCTCGACGTGGCCAGCAACTTTTTCGCGACCGGCGACACCGAGAAGATCGTCTACTGCCCGCGCGGCTCGGTCGCTGCCGCCCGCCGCCGCCTCGACGGGGTGGCGACCGTCGTCGACGGCGGCGCCCGGGTCGAGGTCGGCCGCCTCACCGAGGACCTCTACGACCGCGGCGTGCGCCGGCTCATGGTCGAGGGCGGCGGCCACGTGCACACCCAGTTCCTGACCGCGGCGGCGGCGGACGAGCTCCACCTCGTGGTCGCCCCGTTCTTCGTCGGCACGTCGCAGGCCCGGCGCTTCGTGGGCGACGGTGCCTTCCCCTGGAACCCGGGGCACCGCGCGCGCCTCGCCGAGACGCTGCAGATCGGTGACGTGGTGCTCCTGCGCTACGCCCTCTCGTCGCGCTTCGAGGAGAGCCCGCACGACCTGCCGCACGGCGGCGCCGGGGGGTCCTAGTACCAACGGACATCTGCCCAACTGGACCCGCTGCCTCATAGCGTCGAGCCATCAGCCGGTCCCAGGAAGACACCTCGCAGGACCGGGACGAACCATCGATGGAAGGAGGAGCCATGGGATTCAGCGCCTACCAGACGCGGGGCCGTGGTCGTGGCCGCGGCCGCAACTCGACCGGCACCCACACCAACACCAACACCAACACCAACACGGGCACCAGCACCCGCACCCGCACCGGTCACTGACCGGAGCTCCCTGGGACGGGCGAGGCCCCCACCTCGCCCGTCCCTCCCCGTTCCTGCAACTCACCCCAGGAGACCCGATGTCGCGCACCCCCACCCGGCCCGCGCGGTCGGGCCTGCGGGTGCGCGACGTGGTGCGCCGCTTCTGGCCCTACGCCGCTCCTCGCAAGGGCTGGATGCTCGTCGCCCTGCTGCTCGCAGCCATCAGCCCGGCCCTGCTGTCGGTGGAGATCTGGCTCTTCAAGGTGGTCGTCGACGACGTGCTCATCCCGCGCGACTTCGGCCTGTTCCCCCTGGTCGCCGCGACCTACGTCGGCCTCACGCTCGTCCAGGCGGTCTGCGACGGCGCCGACCGCCTGCTGTCCACCTGGCTCAGCCAGCGGTTCCTCGTCGACGTACGCACCGCGTTGCTGGAGCACCTGCAGCGGCTGCCGCTGGAGTTCCTCTCCCGCAGCCGCCTCGGCGACGTCATGAGCCGGGTGTCGGGAGACGTGTCCGCGATCGAGTCCTTCCTGGTGTCCGGGGCGAGCAGCGCGGTCTCGAGCCTGCTGCAGCTCGTCTTCTTCTCCGCCGCGCTCTTCGTCCTGCAGCCGCTCCTCGCGCTGGTCGCGCTGGTGGTGACGCCCCTGTTCTGGGCCACGTCGCGCTACTTCGCCCGCCGGCTCAAGGAGATCTCCCGGGAGAAGCAGCGCCGTTCGGGCACGCTCAACACCTCCCTCGAGCAGACGCTGAGCACGCTGCCGCTGGTGCAGGCCTACGACCAGGGCGGTCGCGAGGTGCAGCGCTACGTCGCCGAGGCGGAGGGCAAGTACCGCGCCGAGATGGCCTCGGCACGCCTGCGCTCGCTCTACAGCCCGACGCTGGACTTCATCGAGCTCCTGGGCGCCCTCGTGGTCATCGGCACGGGCGCGTGGCTGCTGTCGCAGGACCGCCTCACCGTCGGTGGCCTGCTCGCCTTCCTGACCTTCCTCAGCCGGCTCTACGGCCCGGTGCGCGGGCTGGGCAGCACCATCACGAACGCCTTCTCCGCCTCCGCGGGGGCCGAGCGCGTGATCGAGCTCCTCGACGAGCCGACCCTGCCCCCCGACCGGCCCGGAGCCGTCAGCCTCGACGCGGGTCGCGGGGAGCTGTCCTTCGAGGACGTCGGCTTCACCTACCCCGGGTCGAGCGTCCCCGCCGTGCGCCGTCTCACCTTCTCCGCCGCGCCGGGCGACGTGGTCGCCGTCGTCGGCGCCAGCGGGGCGGGCAAGTCGACCCTGGCCGGGCTGCTGAGGCGCAGCCTCGACCCCGACACCGGCTGTGTCCGCATGGGGGGCCGCGACCTGCGCGACCTGACGCGCGCGTCCGTACGCCGTCACGTGGCGGTGGTGCTGCAGGAGACCCTGCTCGTCGACGGCACCGTGCTCGACAACATCGTCTTCGGACGACCGTCCGCCACCCGCGCCGAGGTCGAGCAGGCCGCGCGGGACGCCGACGCCCACGCCTTCATCACCGCCCTGCCCGACGGCTACGACACCCGGGTGGGGGAGCGCGGGCGCCGCCTGTCGGGCGGTCAGGCCCAGCGGGTGGCCATCGCCCGCGCCCTGCTGCGCGACGCCCCGGTGCTGCTGCTCGACGAGCCCACGACCGGCCTGGACGTGCTGTCGGCGCGGCGGGTCACCGAGCCGTTGCGCCGGTTGATGGCCGGGCGCACCACCGTCGTGATCTCGCACAGCCTCGCCAGCGTCCGGGAGGCCAGCCTGATCCTGGTCATGGACCGCGGCGAGGTGGTCGAGCGCGGCAGGCACGACGAGCTCCTGGAGCGCGACGGCCGATACGCCGAGCTGTGGCACGCCCAGGTCGTCACCGGGCGTGACGCCGTGCCGGCCGAGCCGGTGGGCGTGTGATGAGCGTGGGCCGGGCGGAGCCACCGGTGCTCGAGGAGGGCGCGCTCATCGCACCCGGCTACCAAGTGGTCGGGCTCCTGTCGCGCGGCTCCGCGCTCGACGTCTACGAGGTGTGGTCCGAGGAGCGGCTGTGCAGCTGCGTGGCCAAGACCGTGCGGCCCGACCGGGCCGACGTGCTGCGTGTGCGGAGCCGGTTGCTGCAGGAGGGCTGGCTGTTGAAGGAGCTGGCCCACCCGCACCTGCCCCGCGCCTTCGAGACGGTCGAGGGCGACGCCCCGGTGGTGATCCTCGAGACCGACGTCGGCCTGACCCTCGAGGAGATCATCGACATGCGGCAGCGACGACTCCCGGTGACCGACCTGTGCCACCTCGGCCGGCAGCTCGCCTCCGCCGTCCGCTATCTGCACGGTCACGGCTACCTGCACCTGGACATCCGCCCCGGCAACGTCATGGCCCACGGGGGCACGGCGACCCTCATCGACCTCAGCATCGCCCGCCCGCCTGGCCCGGTGCGTCGCGGGACCGGCACCCAGGAGTACCTCGCCCCCGAGCAGGCGCTCGGCGAGGTCGTCTCGGCCGCGTCCGACGTGTGGGGCCTGGGGGCGACGCTCCACGAGGCGACGACGGGAGTCGCGCCCTTCGCTCCTCGCGACGAGGACGAGCGCGAGGCGTTCGGCCGCGGCGACTTCCTGCAGCTGGTGCGTACGGCCCCGCCGATCGCCTCCCTGCGCTTGCGCGTGCCGGCGCCGTTCAGCGAGCTCGTGGCCGCGTGCCTGGCCACGGACCCCGCGGACCGTCCGACGGTCCTCGAGGTGCACGACGGGCTGGGGGAGGTCCTGGCCGCGAGCAGCCGGGACAGGGAGTGGGTCGGCCTGTAGGCCGGGAACGGGCCCCGCCTGAGTGCTTGCGTTGGTTGGCGGTGGCTATGTGCCACTGACCTGCGCAAACGTCCTGCCGACCGTTGGCAGGCGGTGACCTCATGCGGCTGTCTTGCGGACTATCTGCGGACCGCCGCCCACGTAAGTCGGCCCCGGTCGGTGCTACGAACACCGAGCCGAGGCCTAGGAGCAGCACCCACCTAGAAGGCACCCCCCATGAACACATCAGACCAGATGCAGACCACCGAGACCATCAACGCCGGAGAGGTCGTCGCCGGCAACATCGCTGAGGAGCTGAGCCGCCGCGGCTGGGACTACGAGCAGCTCGCGGACGCAGCCGGCCTCTCACTGCACAGGCTCACGTCGTACGCCGGTGACGCGAGCAGCATGACGATGAACGAGCTGTGGGCGGTTTCAGTCGCCCTCGACATCCGCGTGCGGGAGCTCGTGGCTCCGGGTGGTCGCGGGCCGATCCCGGACCCGTCGAAGTGGGGCACCCGAGCACCCGGGGCTGACGAGACCTTCGACGTCGACGAACTCGTCACGGCGTCACCCGACGCACTGCGAGCCCTCACCGTGTCGCTGGACGCGATCAACGCCGCTCGGGGCACGCACCACACCGTCGAGACCGTTGCCGGCGACCTCGGCATGATCCCGCCGTTGTCGGTAGCCGAGGTGGGGCAGATGGCCCGACACATCGGCGGCGTCCTGATGGCCTGACCCCCGCCGGCTCATCAGTAGGAGCGTGCGCGGCTGAGCTTGCTCTGTCCCGTCGGCGAGGGCTTCTCGGGAGCCCTCGCCGACGTCGTTTGCGTCCGAATGATCTGCGCCAACTGCTCATCGGTGAAACGCCAGTCGGTCCGCGTGAGGCGCACGTACGGCCAGCCGTTGCGACGCACCAGACGCTTCAGCTCGCCCTCGGACATGTCCCACTCGGCGGCCAGGTCGGCGGCCTTGGTCAGGCGCTCAGGCATCGGGGCGGGGGTCGTCATCTGTTGCTGACGACGTGCCCACATTGATCGCACGTGACCCGCTCCAGCCCGTCGCCTAGGCGGTCCGGGCTGATCGTGTCTACGTGGAATGCGGTCCCGCTGCACTCAGGGCAGGGTTCGCGCTTGGCGGGTCTGATGGGTGCGGCCATGCGCCGCACGCTACGCCTCAGAGCGCGAGCACGACAGACAACACCCCCGGCGCGACAATCGCCGGGGGTGGTCTGCGTTTCTGGAAACCCTTGTGTCAGGCGTCAGCTAGCTCGGCCTTCTGCGACAGTCTCTCGACGGTCCATCCGGGAGTAGCGCCTCCGGCAGCGTGGATGGCAGACCGAATGCAGGAGTCAGCGGTGACCACGGCGTCGTCGAAGTCATCACTCTCTGCGACCACTTCGATGGTCACAAGCCGGAGGTCGCTGTCATAGGAGACCGCCGGGTCGGAGATGCCGCAATCACTGTCCGCCAGCTTGACGAGCTCCTCCATAACGGCACCGAGTTGCTCGTCGATTGGCTCAGCGTCCTCGTCGATCCGAACATTGAGGTCCACGGTTACGTCAATCGAGATCACTTTGTCTCCTCCTTTCGACTGCATGGCTGTCGCTCTAGCCACTTCAACGCGTTACGCACGTAGTTTGCTCCCGAGGGTGTCAGGTGAATCCACCTCATGTGCTTTCCACATGGGCAACGCACCCTGTAGTAGGTAGGAGGATCATCGATCTTCCAGCCCGCCTCGTCGAATGCCTCGAGCAACACCCCTATGTGCTTGTCCTTGGCCTTCTGCCAGTAACGGCCCACGAGGAAGCTCACCCCCGAGCCGTTGTGTTCGTCGCGTGTAGTCAGTGGGCCAACTATGGCACAAGACCGGGAACGGCTAGGAGCATCGAGGAAGTCGGCGGTCGTCAGGCACGTACGTCGAGTCGAGCTGGCCGTCGGTCGCATCGTTTGGCAACTCGCCTGCGAGACGCTCGAGCCAGTCTTGCTGTCCGCTCGCACCGGTGACGAAGTCCGGTCCCACCACGGGCGTCCGTGCGGAGTCGTAGTGGCCCGCGATGGTCTCGAAGTGTTCGGCCGCGCGCGGGCTTACATAGAGCGGTCCGTCGATCTCGGCGAACTGTGATCGTTGGTAGCCCGGGATGGAGCCCAAGCCCGGGAGCAAGCCGTACTGCACTCTTCCTCCGAGCCGGACCCGGCCGACGACGGCCGCCTTGTCTGGGTGCCGGCCAAGCTGAGAGTCGCGCGCCAAGAACGAAGCCAGGTGCGACACCGCTCGCATGCTCCGAATCCCACAGCTGCAGTCCTTGGCGACCAGACCCCGGCACCCGGTGTTCCAGAAGCACTCGGCCTCCTGGATCACCGCGGGGGACCACAGCCAGCAGGTGCCACTGTTCGTCCACGGATTCCGCAGCAACCCGGTGGTCGGGTCGATCCGCCACATTCGCCAGCCGGCCTCGGTCCACTCGACCGGTTCACGCTCCGGTGCTCGGGTCCGGTACACCCGAACCTCGGCGGGAGGCTCCCACCGGCTCACGGAGAGCGCACGGGCGCGCTCAGGGCTGTCCCGCCACTGCGCATACTCCTCGGCACGGTTCATTCGACTGGTCTTCTCTAGTGGTCAGGCCAGGGGACGGTCGGCGTCGGTCACGGCTGCTCCCGCATGGTGACGTAGTTCGGTCCCTCGGCGACCTCGAGCAGGCGGTCGAGTTCGGCCTCCACGATCGCCGTGGCGACCACAAGCACCTTCTCCGCGGGGCTCATCATCAGATCCCGGTGATGGTCACGAAGGCGGCCGGGCGGAAGATGACGAACGCGACCCGGATCTCCGCGCGGATCGCCTGCTTGCCCTCGACGAAGAACGTGCCGTGACTGTTGCTGACCTTGAGCGTGATCGCCTTCTTCACCTTGAGCGCCGTGTAGTTGGCGAAGTCGCCGATGAGCCCAGTGCCGGCCGTGAGTCCGTCGTTCTCGTAGCGGGGGACGTTCCACATCTTCGACGTGTCGATGAACGGCGCCTGGAGGTCGACCGCGGCGGCCACGTCGATGTCCTCGGAGTCGGCCGGGTTGAGCGCGAGCAGGTCCGCGTTGCCGTAGCCGGGCGTCTTGACCTTGGTCCGCGCCTTGCGGACGGCCACGGCGATCGTGTCGGCACCCTTGGGCTGGGTCTGGATGCCGGCCGTGTTCAGGATCCCGCGCATGTTCGGCGCCGTGCCATTGCCGACGAGCATCTGCAGCTCGGTCCGCTGACGCAGCATGAAGCCGAGGCGCTGGTCGATGTAGCCGGGAAGGCCGGCCGTGTCCTCCAGCGTCTCGTCGGTGACGGGCAGCCACACCACGACCTTGGAGACGTCGACCGTGCGCTCGGTGAAGCCCAGGGCCGCCTCCCCGTACGTGCCCCCCTCGGCGACCTCAAGCGCGTTGTTCGTGAAGGTGGTCTCCTCCATGAACGTGTAGGGGTCCGAGTCGGTGGGCGTGGCCGTGACCAGGTCCATCAGGGTCGGCGTGCGGGTGGCGATGGAGACGCTGACCGCGCCATCCCGGCCGGTATCCGGGACGTACGTCGAGGTGGTCATCAGCGTCTTGACGTCGACCCCCTTCACCTCGATCTCGGGGCCGCTGCACCCCTTCAGGGGCTTGGTGGCGCCGCCTCCGTCGACGAACGCCTGTCCGATGCTCTTGCTCTTCATGGTGGATCCCTTCACCAGTTGGCGATCATGAGTTGGGTGGCCTTGTGGTTCTCGTGGGCCACGCGCGCCCGCGCGGCCACGGTCTCGAGGCCGAGTCGGTGGAGCTCTTCGAGCTGCTTCTTGGACTGGTCGGCCATCCCCTCCATCTCCGCGAGGAGGTGCGCCGGCGCGGCCTTGATGCCTCCGGGGTGGTTTCGCCAGGTGACCATGAGCTGGTTCTCGTGCGCACGCCGCGCCAATTCCAGGCGGCTCCACTCGGCCCGGGCCTTGGCCTCGCGCTCCATCGCCCTGTCCAGGGCCGCCTCTGCCCGGACGATCCCAGGGGTACTGGCGGGCTTGAGATGGTCGGACGGACTGACGAGGTCGCCTGTCCGGTGCACACCCTGGTTGTGGACGGCGCAGCAGGTGCAGGTGTTCACGGGGTCTCCTTCAGGTACTTGCTCTGGAGCGCCTGCATCCCGGTGCGGATGCGGAGCGCGGTGGCGATGCTGTGGAGGTCTGGGTCGACGTGGCTGGCGGCCTTGGCGACGAGAGTCCGGGTGGCCCCCGGGCCCGCAGCGCCGAGGAGAACGGGTGAGACCTCCTTGACCCGGATCGACTTCAGCAGGTTCGCCGGCTCTCCCTGCCAGGTCCCGCGCTCCGACACCACGTCGTGGAGCGAGTAGGACCACTCACCCAGCTCGCCGAGCTCCTTGACGATCTCGAACGTGTCGCGGCCGGACTCGGTGCTCATGAAGAACTGGCCCTCGAGAATGGCCACGGTGGGCGTCGTGCGGATCTTCCCGCGGCCGACCGGCAGTGCGCCGTAGTGCGACTGGTGGCCGTACGCCGAGATGACGACCTCGGCACCGTCCTTGATCGCGCCAGGCAGCGTGACATCGCCGTCCAGGTCGAGGTGGTTGAACGTCGAGAAGACGGCCGACACCTCGCCCTTGGCCGCGTTCTTAACGACCACGTCCGAGAAGTTCTTGGTCTGGGTCACGATGCCTCCCGCATGTACGTCTCGATGTCCTCGCGGGCGATCAACCTGCGACGGCCTGCCTTCTGGCTGGGGAGGTGGCCGGCAGCGATGAGCCGGTCGAGGTGCTTGGTCGAGATCTGAAGCAGCTCGGCCGCCTCGGACCGACTCACCGCCGTGGAGCGACCACCTGTCCCACCAGAAGCGTCGCCGGATCCAGCGGCCGGCGCATCCGATGTCCCCTCCAGTCCCTTCCAGTCCTCCTCAGGGGTCAGCACCAGCTCAGCGATCAGGTCGCGCACCTCTGCCTTCAGGGCCGGATCCATCTGCCCAGCTCGAGCCAGTGCGTTGCCGTGCGCCATGACCGCGTTCGTCAGGAACCGACGGAGACGGGGAGAGAGCGCGCTCACCACAACCCCCCGGGGGTGGGGGTCGGACGTGATGCACGACCCCCGTCCACCCCAGCTCCGTTCCTCGGATCTCTCTCTCCGCGCACTGAAAAACCCCCTGAGACCTCGCGACGCTGAGCGATCAGAATCATCAGGTAGTCGTCGCCCTCGACGGCCTCAGCCAACGTCTTCGGCTTGACCTTGGCGGGCTGCTCGTCTGGAGCGACGGAGCGCAGTCGGGTTTTGCGGCCAGCCATCGCGATCCACCTCCACCGAAAAAAAGCTCAGGGACAGACGAAAGGAAGCGAGCTGGGGTGGATGGCCTGCGGGGCCTACGTGTCGACCCCTCCCCCCGGGGATGCGTCCAACGATCTGCCGGGGAGAGACGCCGAAAAGCGGGGCAGAGGTCCCAGGAGACGTGCCTCGCCGTGACTGAGGGCCCCCCGGGTCCATGCCCTTCAGCGGGTTGTCGCTGGTCATGCCAGCACCTCGCCTCTCGCTGGGAGGGGGAGGGGGAGGGGGGGGTGCGGAGAGAGAGATGCGGAGTTTGGAGCTGGGGTGGATGGGCCAGCGTCTGGACGTGCTGGCCCCTCCCCGGGGGGGAGCAGCGGTATGGAGACCGAACGCGGTGCCCTCGGGCACCAGCTCAGGTGCACGACTCGCACGATGCCGGCGTGCTCGACGGCCGGCGAGTGGCAGTGCTCGCAGCGCGTAGTGATCGTCATGGCGTGACCTCCATCGTGTCCGGCCACCCGGTTGTTGGTGCCTCCGTCGTAGCTGCCTGTTTGTCTGTCTGTCTGTCTGGGTAACCGGTTACGTCATCGCTTACAGATGGCTTGGCTCGAGCACGGTAGGCAGCCTGGTTCCGCTTGTTCTTGGCGCGGTTGTTCTGCTGTGCCACGATCGAACTGCGGATGACGTCGGAGTGGTGGACGATCTCGTAGTCCTGCTGGTTGATCCGCCACCATCCGTGGTTCACCAGCTCTTGGATCGCGAGCTCGACGTGGGGTGAGCCGGCGAACCTGGGCACCAGCCGAGTGGGAACCCGGCAGTCGATCCGCTCCACTCGGTAGAGCCAGCTGATCGCCTCGTGGTGTGTGCGGTAGGCAGCGTCTGACAGGTCGACGTTGGCGCAGTCGTCGGCGAACTCATCGCCAGTCTTGGTCCAGGTCATGCGACGTCACCCAGCTCGAGGGCCAGCAGCTCGACCCATTCGTTCCGCTCGTCCTCCGAGCGGCACATCACGGCCTTGTTGCGGCACGCCCGGGCGATCTCGTCGCAGGCCGGCGTGCCCACCGCGGCGAAGTCGTCCGCGCGCTTGAGCCAGTACCGGGCCGAGCCCTGGAGTAGCAGATCGATGATGAGCAGCTGGGCGATCCGATCGATCTTCTCCGGGGTCACCAGAGACCGCCCGGGTCAGGTGCAGCCGCCCGCGGGGTGTTGGCCGGGTTCCGCTCCACAGCGCGTCGACCGGTGATGACGACGTCGTAGTTCAGCGCCTCGGCTGCCGCGACGACGTCCCTAGCAGATGACTCTTGCAGGCTCCAGCCACGGCGAACGGAGGACCAGAGCGGCGCTCGACCGGTCACGGAGATGACGATGTCGCGGGAGCCGTAGCCCCGGACCAGGGAGCCAACGCCGGCGAACTCGACCTCGAGCACCCGGCGGCCCATCAGACTGCGTCCGGGCCGACGCCGGTTCGCGCCTCGGCGAGGAAGGCCTCGACGTCCTCGCGGGCGTAGAGCACGCGACGGCCCACCTTGAAGGACTTGGGGCCCTTGCTGACGTGCCTCCAGTAGCGAACAGTCTCGACTGGGGTGCGCAGCAGGTCAGCGACCTCGGTGGTGGTCATGTAATCAGGCATCTTCGCTCCCGGGTAGTACTTGTCAGGTACTACCACCGTGGACTACTCTGGCCGCGAGGTACATAGTTGGAAGTACCACCGACGGCGAAGGAAGTACTACCTTGCGAGCGAGCGAAGGCAACGGAGGTTGGGTCGAGGTCGAGGACGACGACCTTGGTCTTCCTGGTCGCACCTATGTGCGATTGTCGGATGTTGACGGGATAGACCGGGTCACTGAGATCTATATCGACGGCAGGGGCGAGGCGATCCAGCCCGGCGCGATCCGCCGTTTTCCGCTGGCCGTGCTGGAGCAGTGGCTCTCAACCTGGTCGAGCAAGGCACGCCGCGGAGTGGCAGGCCCAGATCTGAGCCGGCTGGCGTCGCACTTCGGAACAACCTGGGGAGATCGGCAGGCCACCATCCACAACTGGGTCGCGCTGTCGTGGTTTGCCCAGTACCCGAAGTCAGACATCCGCCAGCCAAGAATGGGAGACCGGTCGCGCAACGCAGCTCCTACGGAGCTCGTCTTGCCACCGCTGCGTCTGCAAGCACCTGAGGCTGGGCTGACGGATGGGTTTCTTTCGGACGTCGGCAAGGCGTACGACGCAGCCATCGCTCGAGGCCTGCCGCCGGCCGTGACGATCGCGGATCTGGCAGGCGTCACCAAGAAGACCGCGCAGTCGTGGATCTACAAGGCGCGCAAGCGCGGCCTCATGCTGCCTGCCAAGAGCAAGGGAAGGATCGTCTGATGGCCAGTGTCGCCAAGCGCCCGAATGGCCAGTGGAGGGCTCGCTACAGGGACTCCGCCGGTCGTGAACACTCCAAGCACTTCCCCCGGAAGGTCGATGCCCAGCGGTGGCTCGACGAAGTCACCACGTCCGTCGTCACCGGACAGTACGTCGACCCCAACGCCGGTCGCATGACCTTCCGTGAGTACGCCGAGAAGTGGCGCGACGCGCAGGTGCACCGTCCCTCGAGCCAGGCGCACGTCGAGACGATGCTGCGCCGGCACGCCTACCCGACTCTCGGCGACCGGCCGCTGTCCACGATCCTGCCCAGCGAGGTCCAGGCGTGGGTGAAGCGGCTCAGTGTCGGGGGAGCGGACCAGCGCCCTCTGGCGCCGTCAACCGTGTCCGTCGTGCACTCGATCGTGTCGTCGGTCTTCAAGGCCGCCGTGCGCGACCGCCGCATCCCGGCCAACCCGTGCGAGGGCACGCGGCTGCCGAAGCGTGAGCGGTCGAAGGTCGTCCCGATCATGACAGACCAGGTCGAGACGTTGACGGCGGCCATGCCGGCCGAGCTCCGGGCGCTCGTGACGTTCGCAGCCGGGACCGGGGTGCGTGGCGGGGAGCTGCGCGGCCTGACGCTCGACCGGGTGCACTTCCTGCGCCGTGAGGTGACCATCGATCGCCAGCTGGTCGGTACCGGCACGACCCCCGTGTGGGGCCCTCCGAAGACGGAGGCGAGCTACCGGACCATCCCGGTTCCGAACGTCGTGCTCGAGGCGCTGCAGCAACACCTGGCGGCGTACGACGTCGAACCGGGTGGCCTGCTGTTCACGCTCTCTGGTCTCCCGATCTCTCGGCAGGCGTTCGGCCACCAGTGGCGCCCAGCGGCTCGAGCAGCGGGCATCCCAGCCGGTCAGGGCCTGCACGCGCTGCGGCACTACTACGCCTCGCTCTTGATCCGCCACGGCGAGTCCGTGAAGACGGTCCAGGCGCGGCTGGGGCACGCCTCGGCCGCGGAGACGCTGGACACCTACTCGCACCTCTGGCCGGACTCTGACGACCGCACCAGGGACGCCGTTGACGCCGTTCTCGGCGCTCGTGCGGACTCTGTGCGGACTGGCGGGGCCGTCTGATGGCTCCGGTGCAGGTCAGAGGCTTGTTGGGAGTGGGTCGGCCTGTAGGCCGGGTTCTGTCCCTCACCTGAAAAGTAGCTCAGGCGCGGGGGCGACCATCCATCTGCGACGACCGTTGCCGGCCGCCTGGTGCGATCTACCCGGATGCTCGGGCGGGCCGCCCTCGAACGCATCCTGTCTGATCTTGCTCCGGGTGGGGTTTGCCTAGCTGCGCCGGTCGCCCGGCGCACTGGTGGTCTCTTGCACCACCGTTTCACCCTTACCGCTCCCGTGAGGGAGAGGCGGTCTGTTCTCTGTGGCACTGTCCCGCGGGTTTCCCCGGGTGGCTGTTGGCCACCACCCTGCCCTGTGGAGCCCGGACCTTCCTCGACCAGCCGCCCAGAGCCGAAGCCCAGGACGGCGGACCGCGGCCGCCCGGCCGACCCACTCGGGACGGAAGCCTAGCGCTGCCGGGGCCGACCCACGCGATCCGCGCGTCGACCTGGGGTGGAGGTAGACGCAGCGGGCCGGGATGCCGATCGGGTGTGTGTCCCGGTCAGGGGTGGGTGAGGACCTCGGCGCCGGTCTCGGTGACGAGCAGGGTGTGCTCGAACTGCGCGGAGCGCCGGCGGTCCTTCGTCACGACGGTCCAGCCGTCGTCCCACATGTCGTAGTCGGGGGTGCCGAGGTTGAGCATCGGCTCGATGGTGAAGGTCATCCCGACGCGGATCTCGTCGTCGAAGCGCTCGTCGTCGTAGTGGGGGATGATCAGGCCGGAGTGGAACGACGTGCCGATGCCGTGGCCGGTGAAGTCGCGGACCACGCCGTAGCCGAAGCGCCGCGCGTAGGCCTCGATCACCCGGCCGATGATGTTGACCCGGCGGCCCGGCTTGACCGCCTTGATGGCTCGGTCGAGGGACTCGCGGGTGCGCTCGACGAGCAGGCGCGACTCCTCGTCGACCTCGCCGGCGAGGAAGGTGGCGTTGGTGTCGCCGTGGACGCCATCGATGAAGGCGGTGATGTCGATGTTGACGATGTCGCCGTCCTCGACCACGCGGGAGTCCGGGATGCCGTGGCAGATGACCTCGTTGACGCTCGAGCACAGCGACTTGGGGAAGCCGCGGTAGCCCAGGGTCGAGGGGTATGCGCCGTGGTCGCACAGGAACTCGTGGCCGATCCGGTCGAGCTCGTCGGTGGTCACGCCGGGCACCACGTGCGAACCGACCAGCTCACGGGCCTGGGCGGCCAGCCGGCCGGCGACCCGCATCCGGGCGATCGTCTCGGCGTCCTTGACCTCCTCGCCGGTGAAGCGCTGCGGCGCCGGTCGGTCGACGTACTCGGGGCGGACGACGTGCGCGGGCACGACGCGCCGCGGGGAGATCAGGGCAGGGGCGACGGCAGACACGTGCGCGAGTGTAGTTTCGAGGTATGAGCGAGAACGAATACTGGTTCTGCCTGAAGCACCACACGGTCGAGGGCACCGACGGCTGCAAGAACGCCGACCGGCTCGGCCCCTACGCCTCGTCGGAGGAGGCCTCCCGCGCGCTGGAGAAGGTGCAGGAGCGCAACGAGGCCTGGGACAACGACCCGGCCTGGAACGACGACGGCTCCGGCTCGGGCGACGGCCTCACCGACGGCACGCCCGACAGCTGATCACTTCCTCCGCTTCTTGCCCTTGAGGGGCGAGACCGACTGAGCCAGGTCGGCGGCGGTGCGGACGCTCTTCAGCGCCCGCTTGGTGTTCTTGTCGAGGCTCTTGGTGAGCTCGGCGATCGCCGCTTCGTACTGCTGGCTGACGCGGGCCGCGGTCTCGGCGGCGACACGCTCGGCCGTCTCCTGGGCGACCTTCTGGATGAGTGCCGCGGTGCTGAGGGCTTGGGCACCGGCGTCGACGGCGCGCTCGGTGGGCGACTTCCGGGCCGCCGTCGCCACCGGCTTGGGGGCCGGGGGTGCGGTCCGGGTGGGCGTCGTCCGCCTGGCCGTCGTCCGCTTCGCGGGAGCCTGCTTCGCCGTCGTCTTCTTCGCCGTCGTCTTCGTGGCGGTCGTCTTCGTGGTGGGGGACTTCTTGGCGGTCGTCTTCTTGGCAGTCGTCTTCTTCGCGGGAGCCTTCGCGGCCGCCGCCTTCTTCGCGGGAGCCTTCTGGGTGGGGGCCTTCTTGGCCGCCGTCTTCTTGACCGGGGTCTCGCTCACAGCTCACTCCTCGCGTCGGTGGATGCCTGATCCTGCCCCGCCCCGGTGCCGTTGTCACCGGCTAGCGTGTCGGCGTGCGTCAACCCCCGGTCCGCGAGCCCCTGTCGCCGTGGCCGTTCGTGGGCCTCGTGGGCCTGGCGTGCGCGGCCTTCCTGATCGGCGCCACCCCGGTCGCGGTCGGTGCACCGTGGTGGGCGATCACGCTGCTGGCCCTGCTGTGGCTGGCCGCGATGCTGCTCGCGATCGCGTGGTTCACCACCCGCCCGCGGACCGTCGCGATGGTCCCGGTGGTGCTGGGCCTCGTGTGGATCGCGACCGTGCTGGGCGGCGCCAGGTTCCTCGGCTGGACCTGACGGCGCGGCGTCAGAACGTGTGCTCGGCGCCCGGGAAGGTGCCGCCGCGGACGTCGTCGGCGTACGCCCGGGCCGCGTCGAGCAGGACCGCGTGCACGTCGGCGTACTGCTTGACGAAGCGCGCCATCTTGCCGGTGCGCAGCCCGAAGGCGTCCTGCCACACCAGCACCTGGCCGTCGCAGCCGGCGCCGGCGCCGATGCCGATGGTGGGGATGGTGAGCTCCTTGCTGATCTGCTCGGCCACGTCGCCGGGCACCATCTCCATGACGACGGCGAACGCACCGGCCTCCTGGACCGCGAGCGCGTCGGCGACGATCCGGTCGCTGGCCTCGCCGCGCCCCTGGACGCGGTAGCCGCCGAGGGTGTGCTCGCTCTGCGGCGTGAAGCCGATGTGCGCCATCACGGGGATGCCGCCCTGCGTGCACTTCTCGATCACGGGCACCATCTCGGCGCCGCCCTCGAGCTTGACGGCGTGGGCGCCCGCCTCCTTCATGAAGCGCACGGCGGTGAGGTAGCCCTGCTCGGGCGAGGCCTGGTAGCTGCCGAACGGGAGGTCGCCGACGACCATCGCCCGCTTCGCCGAGCGCGCCACGGCGCGCGTCAGGGGGAGGAGCTCGTCGACCGTGACGGGCAGCGAGGTCTCGTTGCCGAAGACGTAGTTGGACGCCGAGTCACCGACCAGGAGGAGGTCGATGCCGGCCTCGTCGAAGGTGGCGGCGGTGTACATGTCGTACGCCGTGAGCATGGTGATCTTCTCGCCGCGCTCCTTCATCTCCCGCAGGTGATGGGTGCGTACGCGCCTGGCCGGGGCCGGGGCCGGGGCGGCGGCGGGGCCGGAGCCGTAGGGCGCCGTCTCCTCGGGCTGTCCTGACATGGGTCGCTCCTCGTCATCTCGCGGCTCCCTGGTGGAGTCCACGGACCACGTCTCAGGCTAGTGCCGACCAGGGGTCGTGGCGCTGTGTCGAGGGTCACGTCGGCACCCTCCCGTCATCGGGGTGAGACCCGCAGGACCCGGTCGTCGGTGCCGTTGTCGGTCGTCAGCAGCAGGTCGCCGTTGCGCGCCGAGGTGACCGAGCGCAGCCGGCCGAAGCGTTGCAGTCGTGCGGGCCGGGTCACCGAGACGAGGGCGCCGGCGGCGTCGAAGCGCATGAAGAGCACCTCCGAGCCCTTGAGGGCGGCGACGGCGAGCGTGCCCTCGAGGCTGCCCCACTGGGAGCCGCGCACCCAGGCCGCGCCCGAGGTCGCGATCGTCGGGTCACCGGAGGACCAGGCGGCCTCCTGCTGCACCCCGGGCAGGCCCTGGTCGGTCATCGGCACCGACTCGTCGTACCCCGGGACCGGGTTCCAGCCGTAGTCCCCACCGGGCACGAGGAGGTTGACCTCGTCGTCGCGGTAGCTGCCGTGCTCCACCGACCAGAGCGACCCGTCCGCGCGCTGGGCGAGGCCCTGCACGTTGCGGTGGCCGTAGGTCCACACGAAACGGCGGGCGGACGACGCGTCGGCGTAGGGGTTGTCGGGCATCGGCGCGCCCGTGCGCCGGTGGACCCGCAGCACCTTGCCGCCCAGCGAGTCGAGGTCACGCGGGTTGGTGCCGATCGCCGCGTCGCCGGTGCCGACGACGAGGCCGTCGCCCTCGCGCTCGAGCAGCAGGCGGCAGCCGCCGTGCCGACCGGAGGATGACGGCAGGCCCGAGAGGACGACCGTGCGGTGGGAGAGCCGGCGCCACGTCGCGTCGACGCGCCAGCGCGTCACGCGCACCTCGTGGCCGCCGTCGGTGGTGGCGCCGTGGCACGCCCAGAGCGTGCGGGAGCCGGTGTCGACGGCGACCGACATCAGCCCGGTCTCGCCGGAGACCCACACCAGCTTCGCCAGGTGGGCGAGGGTGCGCCGCCTGCCGTTGCGTACGACGTCGATGCGGGCGCGGTCGCGCTCCGTCACGACGAGCCGTCCGCCGGGGCCCTGCTGGACGTCCCACGGGTGCTCCAGGCCGCGGGCGGCCGCCCTGACGCGGAGCTGCGGGACGCGGGCCTCGACACCTGATTCGGCACGGGTCCCGGCTCGGGTCTCGGACGCGCCGCCGGAGTCGGCCACCGACGGCGGCAGGCCGGCGAGCAGGCCACCCGCGAGGGCGGCGAGGGACAGGGACAACGAGGTGGTGCGGAGGTGGCGGCGCACGTCGGCGACGCTAGTCCAGCGGGAGTGCGCGCGCCACCATCGTGCTGCGACGCGTGGTGGCGTACCCGAGGCGCTCGTTGAGGCTGCGCATCGCGGCATTGCCGTCCTGGGTCCATGTGTAGACCTCGGAGATCCCCGCATCGCGGGCCCAGGCAAGCGTCCGGAGCTTGAGGTGGACGGCCAGGCCGCGGCCGCGCCAGTCCCGGCGCACAGCCGTCAACGCGTTCTCGGCGCGGCCCGGCACGTCGGTGTCGACGATCAGCCCGGCGCACCCGACGACCTGGCCGTCGTGGACCGCCAGGAACATCGGGTCGCCGAGCCACGAGGTCACCCACCGCTCGGGCGTGACGTCGATCGTCGTGGAGAGCGCGAAGTCGGCGAGCACCTCGCGTCCGAAGGTGTCGAGGCTGGCTGCCCAGAGTCCCGGGACCTGCGACTCGAGCACCACCTCGATGCCGTGGGGCGCGCGATCCGGCGGCGGGGCGTCCTGCACCGCACGGGTCTGCTCGACCTCGTGGTCGGTGTCCTCGAACCCGCAGGAGTGCGCGAACGCCAGCGACTCCTCGTCGTCGACCGTGGCCCGCGCGCGGGGCAGGTCGAGCCCGGTCAGGTGCTCACCCAGCCGTCGCAGCAGTGCGGTGCCGATGCCGCGTCGCCGGTGCTCGGCCACGACCCGCGGGGCGAGCGACCCCATGGCCGCCGAGTCCGACCGGTCGGCCAACCCGGAGCCCACGACGACGCCACCCTCGCGGGCCAGCAGCATCAGCCGCGTCTCGCTCTCGTCCTGCCGGCGCAGCTCCTCGACGGAGTCGCAGCGCTCGTAGGGCAGGACCGCGATCCGCACCTGCCGCCACTCCTCGTAGTCCGCGTCGGTGGTGCACGGAGTGATGTCCATGTCGGCACCGTAGGCGAGGTGGGGGTGGTCCGCGCCAGCGAATTGTGGCGCCCTCGTGGTGCTGCTGGGGTTCTCGTGACAGGACCCTTCGAGACGGCCGCCGGCGGCCTCCTCAGGACATCGCTTCGTCCATCCTCGACCGATGGTGCGCTCGGCACTTCCCTAGAGTGAGCGCGTGGACTTCTACTCCGCCTACGCCCAGGGCTTCGCGCGCATCGCTGCGTGCACCCTGCCGGTGCACCTGGCCGATCCCGCCGCCAACGCGGCCGCCGTCATCGAGCAGGCCCGCGCGTGCCACGACGACCACGTCGCCGTCGCCGTCTTCCCGGAGCTCTGCCTGACCGGCTACTCCGTCGACGACCTCTTCCTCCAGGACACGCTGCTCGCCGGGGTGCAGGACGCGATCGCGGAGATCGTCGCGGCCAGCGGTGACCTGATGACCGCGCTCGTGGTCGGCGCGCCGCTGGTGCAGGGCAACCGCGTCTACAACTGCGCGGTCGTCATCCACCGCGGGCAGGTCCTCGGCGCGGCGCCGAAGTCCTACCTGCCCAACTACCGCGAGTTCTACGAGCGCCGCTGGTTCGCCCCGGGTGACGACCGCGAGCTCGAGTGGATCACCGTCGCCGGTCAGGACGTGCGCTTCGGGCCGGACCTGATCTTCCGGTGCCTCGACGTCCCCGGGCTCGACCTGCACGTCGAGGTGTGCGAGGACATGTGGGTGCCGGTGCCGCCGAGTGCCGAGGCCGCACTCGCCGGAGCGACCGTGCTCGCCAACCTCAGCGGCTCACCGATCACCGTCGCCCGCGCGGAGGACCGTCGTCTGCTGGTCCGCAGCGCGAGCGCGCGGTGCGCGGCGGCGTACGTCTATGCCGCGGCGGGGCAGGGGGAGTCGACCACCGACCTCAGCTGGGACGGCCAGACGCTGGTCTACGAGTGCGGTGACCTGCTCGACGAGGGCGAGCGGTTCCCCGACGGCCCGCGCCGGACGGTCGTCGACGTCGACCTCGACCGGCTGCGCCAGGAGCGCTTGCGCCAGGGGTCCTTCGACGACAACCGTCGCACCCACCACGAGCGGGTCCAGCGCTTCCGCACGGTCGAGTGGGAGCTCGAGCCGCCTGCCGGCGACATCGGCCTGCTGCGCAAGGTCGACCGGTTCCCGTTCGTGCCGGACGACCCGGCCCGGCTCGAGCTCGACTGCTACGAGGCCTACAACATCCAGGTCTCCGGCCTCGAGCAGCGTCTCGCCGCGATCGGCTCGCCCAAGGCCGTCATCGGCGTCAGCGGCGGCCTCGACTCCACCCACGCGCTCATCGTCGCCTGCAAGGCGATGGACCGGCTGGGTCGGCCGCGCAGCGACGTGCTGGCCTTCACCATGCCCGGCTTCGCGACCGGTGCGACCACCAAGGCCTACGCCACCCGGCTCTGCGAGGCGCTCGGCGTCACCTTCGAGGAGCTCGACATCCGGCCCGCGGCCGAGCAGATGCTGAAGGACATGGGCCACCCCTACGCCGACGGCGAGAAGGTCTACGACGTCACCTTCGAGAACGTGCAGGCCGGGCTGCGCTACGACTACCTCTTCCGCCTCGCCAACCAGCGCGGCGGCATCGTCGTCGGCACCGGCGACCTGTCCGAGCTCGCGCTCGGCTGGTGCACCTACGGCGTGGGCGACCAGATGTCGCACTACACGGTCAACGCCGGGGTGCCGAAGACGCTCGTGCAGCACCTGATCCGCTGGGTGATCAGCCACGGCGAGTTCGAGCAGGCCGCCAACGTCGTCCTCGGCGAGATCCTCCAGCAGGAGATCACCCCGGAGCTGATCCCGACCGAGGACGGCAAGAAGCCGCAGGCCACCGAGGACTCGGTCGGCCCCTACAACCTCCAGGACTTCACCCTCGCCCACGTCGTGCGCCTCGGCTACCGGCCGCGCAAGATCGCCTTCCTGGCCTGGCACGCGTGGCAGGACGTCGAGGTGGGGGAGTGGCCGCCCGGCTATCCCGACGACGCGCGCGTCGCCTACGACCTGCCGACCGTACGGCGCTGGCTCGAGGTCTTCGTGAAGCGGTTCTTCGCCAACCAGTTCAAGCGCTCCGCGCTGCCCAACGGCCCCAAGGTGAGCGCCATCGGCACGATGAGCCCGCGCGGCGACTGGCGGATGCCCAGCGACGCCAAGGGCACGGCCTGGCTGGCCGAGATCGAGCGGGACGTGCCGCGGGGCTGAGGCGCGGCCCGGCTTGCCAACTCGTGAGTTGGCGCGCCAACTGGTGAGTTGGCGACACCCCGACGCCCCGGCCCCCGAGGGCCTTTGCCTGCCCTTAGCCCTGGGCTGGAGCGCGGTTAGGCCCCCTCCGACGAACCTTCTGGTCATGACGCCACCCGGCGTCGTACGACGAGGAGGAATCGTGCAGAAGAAGGCAGTCATCGGCGGCACCGCCGCAGCCGCGGTCGTGATCGGGCTCGGCGCCTGCTGGGCGATCGACCGGTCGGTCGAGGCCCAGGCGACGGAGCGCGGCACCTGCGGCTCCGCGACCTGGGAGCTCAGCGCCGAGGCGGAGGACGGCGGCACCGAGGTGAGTGCCGAGCTCCAGTCCTCCGGTCCCGGCGAAGCGTGGGAGGTCGCGCTGCTGCGCGGCGACACCTCCCTGCTGACCGGCGCCCGCACCACGGACGAGGACGGCGAGATCGACGTCGACGCGTTCAGCTCCGGCAACCCCGGCGACGCGACGTACTCCGTCACGTTCACCCCCGCCGACGGTGAGCCCTGCACGGCCACCCTCGGCTCCTGATCCACCCACCCGCACCGCAACGCACAGGAGACACACCATGAACAAGACCCTGATCGCCACCACCGCCCTGCTCGCCACCGCGGGCACGACCGTCCTGGTGGCCGCCCCGGCCCACGCCGACGT
This sequence comes from Nocardioides sp., assembly GCF_025965415.1. Taxonomy (GTDB): domain Bacteria; phylum Actinomycetota; class Actinomycetes; order Propionibacteriales; family Nocardioidaceae; genus Nocardioides. The sequence continues at coordinate 31,148 of NZ_JAOPWY010000032.1, read as the reverse complement.
CGAGCGGCGCGGCACCTGCGCCGGCGCGACCTTCGAGCTCAACGTCGACCGCGAGCGAGGCGGGTTCGAGGTCGGGGCCGACCTCGACAACGCACGGGTGGGCAGCGAGTGGCGGGTCGTCCTCCGCCACGACGGCACCGTCGCCACCTCGCGGGTCCTGCGGGCCGACGACGAGGGCGAGCTCGACCTGGAGACCTTCCGCCGCAACACCGCCGGCACCGACACCTTCACGCTGTCGGTGAAGCCGGTCGGCGGCAGCGCCTGCTCGCTGAAGGTCACCGTGCGCTGAGCTGCGACACCCCTGGAGCCCGGGTCAGGCCGTCCGCAACGTGACGGCGACCCGGGCTCCTCCCATGTCCGAGGAGCCCGTGGTCACCTGGCCGCCGGAGTCCTCCGCGGTGCGGGCGGCGATCGACAGGCCGAGGCCGGTGGACCCGGCGCCGCTCGCCCCCCGGCCGGTGGCGTCGAGACCGGCGGGCAGCCCGGGGCCGGCGTCCTCGACCACGAGGTCGATCCGGTCGTCGGCGGCCGTGAGGGTGATGCGTACGGCGGCGTCGTCGGGCGTGTGGGAGAAGACGTTGTCCAGCAGCACGTCGACGAGCGCCTCCAGGTCGGCGCGACTGGCACGCAGGAGCGGCCCCGAGCCGGCGAGGTCGACGTCGTAGGGGCGGCCCAGGTCCTCGGCGAGCGGCTCCCAGTGGCGCACCCGGTCGGCGATCACCGCGACCGCGTCGGTGCGGGGGTCGAGGCCCTCCCGCTCGGAGCGACGGGCGTCCCGCACGATCTCGTCCACCGTGGCCTGCAGGGCGTCGAGGTCGGAGCCGAGCCGGCCGCGGAGGTCCAGGTCGCCGACGGCCTCGACGCGCAGGCGCAGCGCCGTGACGGGCGTGCGCAGCCGGTGCGACAGGTCGGCGACGGACTCGCGCTCGCGCGCCAGCAGCAGCTCGATGCGCCCGACCAGCCGGTCGACGGCACCGGCGAGCTCCTGCACCTCCGGCGGACCCTCGATCGCGGGCAGGGGGGCGACCGCTCCGGGCCGGCCCAGCGACTGGGTGTGCTCGGCGAGCTGGCGGATCGGCTGCACGAAGGACCGGCCGAGCCGGTCGACCACCAGGAGCGATCCGGCGAGCAGCACGAGACCGAGCACGCCCAGCAGGCCCCAGGCGACGCCGACCGCCGAGGCGAGGCCGGGCTCGTCGACCACGACCCGGATCACCGGGGTCTGCTCCGGCAGGCCGGAGTTGCCGCCGCGCGACACCGGCACCAGGATCTGCGAGCCGCCGGCGACGTCGTCGACGCGGGCGCGGCCGGTGTTGCGGGCGTCGAGGACCTTGTCGTCCTCCCCGGGCTGGGGGCCGATGCCCTCGCCGTCGGGATAGAGCACGGTCACCTGCGAGGGTCCCTCGGCGTCGTTGAGCCGGTCGACGTAGACCGCGACGGCGCCCTTGTCCTGCCCCGACACCACCGTCTCGACCGCCTGCACCTCGAGGGCGGCCCGAGCCAGCCGGTCCTCCAGCGCATAGCTGCGGACCAGGATCGCCATCGGCACCAGCATCGCCAGCAGGACCATCGAGATCGCCGCGGCAGCGGTGACCAGGAGGCTGCGCCGCACGTCAGCCCGCCTGGGAGGGATCGGGGGCGGTGAGTCGTACGCCGACCCCGCGGACGGTGGTGAGGTAGCGCGGGGCGGCCGCGGTCTCGCCGAGCTTGCGGCGCAACCACGACAGGTGGACGTCGACGGTCTTGTCGGAACCTCCCCACGGCTGGCGCCACACCTCGACCAGCAGGTCGCGCTTGGTCACCACCTCGCCGGGCCGCTGGGCGAGGTGGGCGAGCAGCTCGAACTCGCGGGGGGTCAGGTCGACCTCCTGCCCGTCGAGGTGCACCCGGCGCCCGGCCAGGTCGACGGAGAGCCCGCCCACGGTGAGGGTGACGGGTCGCTCGCGCCCGGCCGCGACGCGGCGCAGCACCGCCCGCACGCGGGCGTCGAGCTGGGCGCTGGTGAACGGCTTCACGACGTAGTCGTCGGCCCCGGAGTTCAGCGCGCCCACCAGGGAGGGGTCGTCGTCACGGGCGCTGGCGATGATCACCGGCACGGTGCTGACGGCGCGCAGCATCGACAGCACCTGCGTGCCGTCGACGTCGGGCAGCCCGAGGTCGAGCACGACGAGGTCGGGGGAGGAGTCGACGGCCAGCTGGAGCCCGGCCATCCCGGTCGGCGCGGAGGTCACGGTGTGCCCGAGCTCGCGCAGGCCCCGCACCAGCAACGGCCGGATCCGGTCGTCGTCCTCGATGATCAGCACCTCGGCCACGCCGTGACCGTACCGCCCGGCACGCAGCCGGGCGCCCGCCTTAACCGCACGTTAACCACCTCATGGCCCCACGCTGACCTGGCCACGGGCACGATGGGCGGGTGAGACGTCGGATGCTGCTGATCGGCCTGTGGGCCGCCACCACGGCCGTCGCCGTGCTCGTCGGCGTGTTCGCCGTGTCCACCGTGGGCGCCACCATCCGCGACCGTGGACCGGTCGGCGACGAGGTGCAGCGCAACGACACGGTCAAGCCGCCGACGACCGCGCCGGACGGCCCGGCCGTGGAGGACGAGGTCGCCGGTGAGTGGGGCGCCTTCGTCGTCGAGTGCCGCGACACCTGGGCGTACGGCATCGCGGCGCGCCCCGACAGGTCCGCCGGATGGCGCGTGGTGAGCTGGGAGAAGGGGCCCGACGACGACGTGGACGCGGTCTTCAGCGACGGGCGCAACTCCGTCGACCTCGAGGTCTTCTGCAACCGCGGCCGGCCCACCCTGGCCGAGCTCGAGCGCAACACCCTGGGCGACGACTGACGTCACGGGTGCAACCTCCCGGGGGCGGGATGCGTCCAGTCCGACGCCACGGCCGACGCCACGGCCGACGCCCCGGGCGCGGCCCGGCGCTCCGCCGAGCCGCGCACCCGCCTCACCTTCGCCGTCGACGGCTGCGAGGGCTGCCGGATCCGGCTCGTCAGCACGCGCGGCTGGTACGACGCCGCCGAGGACATCCTCGTGTGGCAGTCCAGGGGACGCCGCGTCGAGGACGGCACCGTCACCTTCGACGTCGCGACCAGGCGCACCAGCGGCCTGTCCGCGACCGTCATCGCGCCGTGGGAGGGCCACACCGGCTACCTGACCACCGTCGCCTGGCGCTACAACGGCGAGCAGGTCGGCGACACCGTCACCCTCGAGGAGGCCGTGACGAAGAAGAGGGCGTCCGCCTGCTGGGAGGGCACCCGACGTCGCGACGTGACGATCCCGCTCGTCGTGGAGGAGGTCGAGGTGGACGGCGTGCACGAGCGCGTGCCGGGGAGCATCGCGTTCGTGCCCACCACGCAGAGCTGGCTCGGCCCGATGCGCGAGGTCTGGGACGGCGTGCTCGGCTCGCAGGACGTCAACCTCTGCCGCTGACGCGCGATCAGGGACGGGCCCGGGGTCACTCGATCCGGATGCCGACGCCCGGCCCGACGTCGGCGCCGGTGACGTAGAAGACGGTCAGCACCGCGACCCACGAGATCCAGAAGGGCACCACGAACGGCAGCATCCGGGAAATCACCGTGCCGAGTCCCGCCTCCGGCTCGTGGCGCTTGAGCATCACCAGGAAGATCCAGATGTAGGGGTTCATCGGGGTGATGACCTGGGTGGCCGAGTCGCCGACGCGGAACGCCGCCTGGACGAAACCGGGCTCGTAGCCGAGCAGCGCGTAGAGCGGGACGAAGACCGCGCCCATCAACGTCCACATCGACGACCCGCTGACGATGAACAGGTTGAGCACCGACGCGAGCAGGATGAAGCCGATGATCGCGGGATAGCCGATGAGCCCGATCGACTCCAGCCCATCGGCGCCCGCCACGGCCAGCGCGGAGCCCACGTTGGTCCAGTTGAAGAGCGCGATGAACTGGCCCAGCATGAGGCCCAGGACGATGAAGGCCGACATGTCCTTGATGCCGAGCCCCATCACCTTCGGGACGTCGCCGGCCTCCCGCAGGGAGCCGCTCACGAAGTCGAAGGCCAGCGCGGGGCCGAGGAACAGCACGAAGACGATGAAGACGGTGGAGTCCAGGAGGGGTCACTCGGGCAGGAACCCGCCGTCCTCGTTGCGCCAGGGCGACACGCGCGCTGCGCTCGCTGCTCAACCGGCGGCGGGAGCGCGCTGCTCAACCGGCGGCGGGCGCTCGCTGCTCAACCGGCGGCGGGAGCGCGCTGCGCCGGAGGGCGACCCCTAGGCTGGGCCCATGGGCAAGCAAGAGGACTTCGTACTCCGCGCGCTCGAGGAGCGTGACGTCCGGTTCGTGCGGCTGTGGTTCACCGACGTGCTGGGCTTCCTCAAGAGCGTGAGCGTGGCCCCGGCCGAGCTCGAGAACGCCTTCGAGGAGGGCATCGGTTTCGACGGCTCGGCCATCGAGGGCTTCGCCCGTGTCTACGAGTCCGACATGCTCGCGCACCCCGACGCCTCGACGTTCCAGATCCTGCCCTGGCGCGGTGGCGACGACGGTCCGGCGACCGCGCGCATGTTCTGCGACATCGTGATGCCCGACGGCAGCCCGTCGTACGCCGATCCCCGCCACGTGCTGAAGCGGACACTGAGCAAGGCGGCCGACAAGGGCTTCACCTTCTACACCCACCCCGAGATCGAGTTCTACCTCTTCAAGAACGTGCCCGGGAAGGGCGACGAGCCGGTGCCGGTCGACCGCAGCGGCTTCTTCGACCACACCGCGCAGTCGCGCGGCTCGGACTTCCGTCGCGAGGCGATCACGATGCTCGAGGCGATGGGCATCTCGGTGGAGTTCAGCCACCACGAGGGCGGACCGGGCCAGCAGGAGATCGACCTGCGCTACGCCGACGCCCTCACCACGGCCGACAACATCATGACCTTCCGCACCGTGGTCCGCGAGGTCGCGCTGGGGCAGGACATCTGGGCCTCGTTCATGCCCAAGCCCTTCACCACCCACCCCGGCTCGGGCATGCACACGCACGTCTCGCTCTTCGAGGGCGACCGCAACGCCTTCTTCGAGGCCGGTGCGCAGTACCAGCTGTCCAAGACGGGCCGGCAGTTCATCGCCGGCATCCTGCGCCACGCCAGCGAGATCAGCGTCGTCACCAACCAGTGGGTCAACTCCTACAAGCGCCTGCTCGGCGGCGGCGAGGCGCCCTCGTCGATCTGCTGGGGCCACAACAACCGCTCGGCGATGATCCGGGTGCCGATGTACAAGCCCAACAAGGGTCAGTCCACCCGCATCGAGCTGCGCACCGTCGACCCCGCCTGCAACCCCTACCTCGCCTACGCCGTCGTGCTGGCCGCGGGCATGAAGGGCATCGAGGAGGCCTACGAGCTGCCGCGCGAGGCCGAGGACGACGTCTGGAGCCTGACCGAGCGCGAGCGCAAGGCGCTCGGCATCTCGCCGCTGCCCAAGAGCCTGTGGGAGGCGATCGGGATCGCGGAGGACTCCGAACTGCTGGCCGAGACCCTCGGCGAGCACGTCTTCGACTTCTTCCTGCGCAACAAGCGCGCGGAGTGGGAGGAGTACCGCATCCAGGTCTCCGCCTACGAGCGCGACCGGATGCTGCCGGTCCTCTGAGATGGCGGGGCCGCGCATCCTGGCCGTCGAGCACCAGGCGTCCTGCCCGCCGCACCTCGTGGGGACCTGGCTGTCGGAGGCCGGCTGCACGCTCGAGGTCTGCCGGCCCTACGCCGGCGACGAGCTGCCCGCGCTGACGTCGTACGACGGGGTGCTGGTGCTGGGCGGCGACATGGGCGCGCACGACGACGACACCGTCGCGTGGCTGGCTCCGCTGAAGGACGGCGTCCGCGACGCGGTCGCGGCCGGCACCCCGCTGCTGGGGATCTGCCTGGGCCACCAGGTGGTCGCCGCGGCCCTGGGCGGGCAGGTCGGGCGCAACCCGCTCGGACCCGCCGTCGGACCGCAGCCGGTGGGCTGGAGCGAGGCCGCCGCGGACGACGCCTGGGTCGGCGGACGCAGCGGCGCCGAGGTCGCGGTCCACTGGAACAACGACGTCGTGGTGCGCCTGCCCGAGGACGCGGTCGTGCTGGCGCGCAGCCCCGGCGGCGAGGTCCAGGTGGCCCGCTTCGGTCCCCGCGCCTGGGGGATCCAGGCGCATCCCGAGGTCGACACCGACGTCGTACGCCACTGGGCCGAGTCCGACCGCGACGACCACCTCGCGCTGGGCCTCGACCAGGACGCCGTGCTCGCCGCGATCGACGAGGTGGCTCCGGACCTCGCGTCGCACTGGCAGCCGCTGGTCGCGCGCTTCGCCGCCGTCGCCGGGGAGGTGCGGGGGTGACCTCGTCGGGGACCTTCGTCCGGCTCGGCTTCGTCGACGGTGCCGCCGCCGCGCGCGGCATCGAACGGCTCGGTCCGGCGGGTGCCCCGCTCACCGCCAAGCTCGCCGCGTCAGCGGACCCCGACGCCGCCCTGGAGGGCCTGCTCCGGCTCGCGGACTCCCTCGACGAGCAGGAGGCCGGCGCGGGTCCGGCGATGCTCGCCGAGGTCGCCGACGACGAGGGCACCGCGATGCGACTGTGCAGCGTGCTGGGTGCCAGCGTCGCGCTGACCCACCACCTGGTGCGGCACCCCGAGCACTGGTGCGAGCTCACCGACCCGACGCTGGGCAGCACGCGGGCTGCGGCGTACGCCGTGCGCGAGGCGATGCTGACCGCGGTCGGCGCCGACCCGCACGTCGAGGCCCCGGTGGCCACGCTGCCCGACGCGCAGGCCGTCGACGCCCTTCGCGTGGAGTACCGCCGCATCCTGCTGCGCCTCGCCTCGCGCGACCTGGCCCACCACGTCGGCATCGACGACGCGGCCGCCGAGATCTCCGACCTCGCCGCGGCGACCCTCGAGGCGGCACTGGCCGTGGCCCGCGCCCGGGTCGGCGAGATCGCGACGTCCGCGCGGCTGTCGGTGGTCGCGATGGGCAAGTGCGGCGGGCACGAGCTCAACTACATCTCCGACGTCGACGTCATCTTCGTCTACGAGCCGACCGACGGGGCCGACGAGGGCACCGCGCTCCGGGCCGCGACCCAGCTCGCCTCGCAGCTGATGCGGATCTGCTCCGACCACACCCGCGAGGGCACCATCTGGCCGGTCGACGCCAACCTGCGTCCCGAGGGCAGCCAGGGCCCGCTCGTGCGCACCCTCGCCAGCCACCGCGGCTACTACGAGAAGTGGGCCAAGACCTGGGAGTTCCAGGCGCTGCTCAAGGCCCGGCCGGTCGCCGGCGACCTCGCGCTCGGGCGCGCCTACCTCGAGACGATCGAGCCGATGGTGTGGAGCGCCGCCGAGCGCACCGGTTTCGTGACCGACGTCCAGGCGATGCGGCGCCGCGTCATCGAGCACATCCCCGCCCAGGAGGCCGAGCGCCAGATCAAGCTGGGCTCGGGCGGCCTGCGCGACGTCGAGTTCGCCGTCCAGCTCCTCCAGCTGGTGCACGGCCGGGCCGACCCCTCGCTCCGCGACGGCGCCACCCTCAGCGCCCTGACCAGCCTCACCCAGGGCGGCTACGTCGGTCGGGCGGACGGCGAGAAGCTGCACGAGGCCTACGCCTTCCTGCGCACGCTCGAGCACCGGATCCAGCTCTACCAGCTCCGGCGCACGCATGTGCTGCCCGAGGACGAGGCGTCGCTGCGCCGCCTGGGCCGGTCCATCGGGCTCTTCTCGGAGCCGGCCGTGCAGCTCGACAAGCTGTGGCGCTACCACCGCCGCGAGGTGCGTCGGCTGCACGAGAAGCTCTTCTACCGCCCGCTGCTCGGCGCCGTCGCCAAGCTGGCCGGCACCGAGGCGCGCCTCTCGCTGGAGGCCGCGGAGGCGCGCCTGGCCGCGCTGGGCTACGCCGACCCCAAGGCGGCGCTGCGCCACCTCGAGGCCCTGACCAGCGGGGTCTCGCGCACCTCCGACATCCAGCGGACGCTGCTGCCGGTGCTGCTGGAGTGGTTCGCGGACGCGCCCGACCCCGATGCCGGGCTGTTCGGCTTCCGGCGGATCAGCGAGAGCCTGGGACGTACGCCGTGGTACCTCACGATGCTGCGCGACGAGGGCGAGGTGGCCCAGCGGCTGGCGTACGTCCTCGGCACCTCCCGCTATGCCACCGACCTGCTCGAGCGCGAGCCCCAGGGCGTGAAGATGCTGGGGGAGTCGCTCGAGCCGCTCAGCGCCGAGGCTGCGCTGGCCGAGATGCAGGCGCTGGTCGAGCGGGCCGAGTCGCCCGAGGCAGCGGTGGTCGCAGTGCGGGCCGTACGCCGTCGCGAGCTGCTGCGGATCGCGTGCGGCGAGCTGGTGGCCGGCACCGACGTCGCGGTCGTCGGGCAGGGCCTCAGCCGGCTCACCGACGCCACCCTGCAGGCCACGCTGGACATCGCGACGGAGTCCGTCCGCCGCCAGCGCGGCCTGGAGACCGCGCCGAGCCGGATCGCGGTGGTCGCGATGGGCCGCTACGGCGGCTTCGAGCTGTCGTACGGCAGTGACGCGGACGTGATGTTCGTGCAGGAGCCGGTCGCCGGCGCCGAGGCGCAGGTGGCCGCCTCCTTCGCGCAGGCGGTGATCTCGGAGGTGCGGCGGCTGCTGTCGCTGCCGGCGAGCGACCCGCCCCTGGAGGTCGACCCCGACCTCCGCCCCGAGGGCAAGAACGGTCCGATGGTGCGCACGGTCGAGTCGTACGCCGCCTACTACGCCAAGTGGTCGCACGTCTGGGAGTTCCAGGCGCTGCTGCGGGCCGACCCGGTCGCGGGCGACGAGGGGCTACGCCGGCGCTTCACCGAGCTCATCGACCCCCTGCGGTTCCCGGCGGAGGGGATCTCCGATTCCGACGTGGTGGAGGTCCGCCGGATCAAGGCGCGCGTCGACGTGGAGCGGCTCCCGCGCGGCGCCGACCGCCACACCCACCTCAAGCTGGGTCGCGGCGGGCTGGCCGACGTCGAGTGGACCGTCCAGCTCCTGCAGATGCGCCACGCCGGCACCCATCCGGAGCTGCGGACGCCGCAGACCCTGCCCGCCCTCGCCGCCGCCGCCGCGGCCGGCCTGATCGCCGACTCCGACGCCCAGACGCTGGCCGAGGCGTGGCGGCTCGTGAGCCGGGTGCGCAACGCGGTGACCCTGGTGCGCGGCAAGCCGGCCGACCAGCTCCCGCGCGACGCCCGCGAGCGGGCCTCGGTCGCCCGCGTCCTCGGCTATCCGTCGGGGTCGTCGGACGCGATGGTCAACGACTACCTCCGCACCACCCGGCGAGCGCACGCCGTGGTCGAGCGGGTGTTCTGGGAATGAAGACACTTGCTTCACTCAGTGAGGAAGAAGGTATGTTCTTCATATGGATGAAGTGAAGACTGAGGCTTCAGTGACGGTCATCGGTGACCTGGTGGGTTCACGCCGGAGCGTCGACCGGGCGGCTGCCCACGCTCGCTTCGAGCAGGCGATCGAGGCGATCAACACGACGTACGCGCCGCCGGTGCCCCTGCGCATCACGGTGGGCGACGAGTTCCAGGGGATCTTCGCCGGTCTCGGAGACGCGATCACCGCGACGCTCCGGCTCCGGATGGCGCTGCTGCCGGACGTCGACGTGCGACAGGGCATCGGCTGGGGACGGGTGCTGGTGCTGGCCGAGGACCCGCGCGTCGAGGACGGTCCCGGCTGGTGGGCAGCCCGGGCCGCGATCGAGATGGCCGAGGGCTACGAGCGCAAGGCGGCGCTGCGCGCGGTGCGCACGGCGTACGTCGCTGCCGACGACGAGCCCGGGCCCGACCAGGCGCTGGTCAACGCCGCGCTGATGTCGAGGGACCAGATCGTGAGCGGCTTGTCGGAGCGGTCGATGTCGGTGCTGGATGGTCTGATGAGGGGCAAGCGGCAGCAGGACATCGCCGACGACCTGGGGATCAGTCCCTCTGCGGTCTCCCAGCGGGTCCGTGCCGAGGGGATCGGCGTCGTGCTGACGGCCGACGAGCTGCTGCGACACCTGTGAGGAGACAACGACGATGAGCTGGCTCGGGATCCTGCTGATCGGCTTCGCGGTGACTGACCTGACCCACGCCGTGCGACGCACGCGCTTCCTTCCCGAGTGCGTCGGTGCACTGGTGGCGCTGTGTGTCGGCCTGCTCGCGGGGCTCACGTCCGGTCGCGATGTCGGCGCACTCCTCGTGATCGCCGCCGTGGTGCTGCTGTGGGGCCTCACCGTCACGTGGGGCTTCGGACACCCGGGGCCGGCGTGGCTGCCTCTGGGCGTCTTCGTGGTGGCGCTGTCCGCCGCAGTGGCGTGCTCCGGCCTGGCGCCTGAGGCCACCGGCCCGCTGTCGCGCTGGCTCGACTCGGTGACTCTGCCGGTCCTGGAGGACGTGAGCGCCGATCGATTCCTGCTGATGGCGGGCGCCTTCGGCATCCAACTCTCCACCGGCAACGTGCTCGTCCGGCTGGTGCTCAAGTCCACCGGCACCCTCCACCCGCTCGCGGACGGCGCGATGCCGCCGACCCGGCTCAAGGGTGGCCGACTGCTCGGCCCGCTCGAGCGGGTCTTCATCCTCGCGCTGGCCCTCGGCGGCCAGGTGACCGCAGCCAGCGTCGTCGTGGCGGCGAAGGGTCTGCTGCGCTTCCCGGAGCTGTCGTCGCGCCGTGACCAGGAGCGGATCCACCAGATGACGGAATACTTCCTGCTCGGGTCGTTCATGTCGTGGCTGGTCGCGCTGGGGTCCTACGTGCTGCTGGTGTGAGGACGGCACGGGAGCGGACCCGCACCGCGCCGGGCGCCCAGCCTCGCCGACGTCGGCTGGGCCACCCGGAGGTCGCACGTCCTACGGGGTGACCTTCACGGTCACCACCGAGGTCTTCTTCCCCACCCTGATGCCGAAGCTCCACAGCTTGTGTCCGCGACGATCCTTCGTGAACACGACGCCCAGCGCCCACCGGTTCTTGCCGATCTTGACGAAGCGGCCGCCGTCGCTGCGGGGCTTGCCCGGGAACGGCCTGGCGTGGACGTAGGTCGGACGCAGAGTGCCGGTGAAGACGAGCGTGTAGCGGCGACCCGCCTTCACCACGGGGACGCCGTCTCGATGCCTGGCGCCGGTGATGAGCACCGGCGAGCGGCCGACCGTGGCGCTTGCATGCGTGGCGTTGCCGGCCCGGTCGACGGCCACGGCGGTGTAGGTGACCTTGTCCCCACGCGTGGTCCGCGTGAGCGTGCACTCCGCGATGCCCGACATCCGGTCATCCGCCTCGCACCTGACCTTGGGGAGGGTGCCTGAGTAGACGCTGCCGTCGGCGACGCCCCTGATCGCGACGTTCGGCGCGGTCTGGTCGAGCTTGACCGTGATGCTCGCCGTGGTCGCCCCACCATCGCCGGCCACGACGGTCGCGGTGACGGTCGTGATGCCGTTGCGGGTGACGACCTCGGGACCGGGGCAGGTGACCGCTCCGTCACCCCCGGAGCAGACGAACTGGACGGTGACCGGCTGGGAGTACCAACCGAAGGGCGTGATGGCCGTGCTGCTGCTGGCCACGGCTGTGACCGTCGGGTTGCGGCGCGCGGTGGAACCTGACGAGGCATCGACCTCGCTGCCTCCGGTGCCGCCCGTACGTCCGGAGTAGACGGCCGAGACCGCCTTCGAGTCACCGGGCGGCAGCACGTAGGCCAGGGTGGCCACGCCGTCGACGATGTCGGCCGTGCCGACTGGCTCGCCACCGACGTAGAAGGTGACCGAACCGGTCGCGACGTCGGTGCTCGGTGCCTCCACCGTCACCGTCGCCACCAGCGACGTGGCGCCGACCTTCACGCTGACCGAGGACCTGGCGGGGGTGACGGCGATGGTCGAGTCCGCAGCGGTGGCCGAAGCGGCCCAGGTGTTCGGGTCGGCAGGTGCGAAGGTCGCGGCCACGGCGTGGCTTCCGACGTCCATCAGGTCGCCCGGCAGGGGCACCGTGGTGACCGCGCTGTTCGTCAGCTCGGTGCGGGCGAAGGGGGCGCCGTCGAGCGAGAACGTCACGATTCCCGTGCTCGTTCCACCCACGGTCGCCGTTGCCGTGGCGGGCTGGCCGTGCACGATGGCGGGCGATGACAGCGACAGCGTGGTGGTGGTCGCCTTGCCGAGCACCGCGATGCTGAAGGCCGACGGGGCCGCAGCGGTGTGGTCGTCGTCGCCGTCCTGGGTGATGGCCACGGTGCACGAACCCACGCGGGTGAAGGTGATCGCGACGCTCGCCCGCTGGACGCCGTCGGGCGCGGACGTGGTGACCTCACCGGTGCACGCGGGGTCGAGGTTGCCCGCGCCGAGGACGATCGCGATCGGCTCGGAGGACCTTCCGCCGGTGACGGTCAAGGTGTAGCCGCCGTCGACGACGCCGCTGGAGGGGGTGTCGGAGGTGACCAGGAGCTCCTGGTCACGCCTGGCGACCGCCACACTGTGCTCGACAGGTGTGGCGCTCACCCAGTCGTCGTCGCCGGCCTGGGTCGCGGTGACGGTGCAGGTGCCCGCGTGCACGAACGTGACCGTGGTGCCGTCGACCGTGCAGCTGTCGTTGCCGGTGAGCAGGAGGGGCGCGGTGCCCGATCCCTTGGTCGTGGACCGGATGTCGTACGTCCCACCGACGGTCGGCGCGCTCGGATCGAGGATGAAGGCGACCGCCTGCATCCCCTTCGCGACCGAGAAGACCTGCTCGGTCGCAGCGTCGGTGTAGTCGGCTCCGCCGAGCTGCGACACCGTCACGGTGCAGCTGCCCGGGTGGTGGAACTCCACCGTCGTGCCGTCCTCGGACAGGACGCAGGACGCCGCGGCGCCGCCATCGGCGGCGAGCGCGGGCGTACCCGATCCAGGCCCGGCAGTGATCGTGGGGACGTAGCTGCCGCCGACCTTCGCCGTGCCGGGCTCGGTGGAGCTGAAGGCGACCGTCCCGGTTGCCTGGCCGATGGTGATGACCTGCTGGGCCGTGCCGGCGGTGTAGTCGGCGTTGCCCGGCTGCGTCGCGGTGACGGTGCAGGTGCCGACATGAGCGAAGGCGACGGTGTCGTCCGCGAGTGAGCAGGCGGTGGCGGGATCGCTCGTCACGGTGATCGTGACCGGCACGCCGGACTTCGTGTTGCCGGTGGCGACCACGTCGTAGCTGCCGTCGACCTTCGCCGACTCAGGCGCGGCACTGCTGATGACGACGTCCTGGTCGGCCTTGCCGACCGCGATGCTCTGCTCGTTCTGCGGTGCGGCGTCGTAGTCGGCGGTGCCGTCCTGGTCGGCGGTGACGACACACGTGCCGACGTGGTCGAAGGTGACCGTGGTGCCGACGAGTGAGCACACGTCGGCGCTGGCCGACGCGATCCTCAGCGTGACCGGGCGGCCGGAGGCGCCGCCGCTCGCGGCCACGACATAGCTGCCGTCCACACGGGCGTCGGACGGAGGCGTCGAGTCGAAGTTGACCGCCTGCGCGCCCTTGCCGACCGCGATCTGCTGAGTGTGGGCTGCTGCCGCGGAGTAGTCGCTGCTGCCCTGCTGGTCGGCCGTGACCACGCAGGTCCCGGCGTTGCCGAACGACACCGTGGCCGCATGCTCGCCGACAGTGGGGGACGTGGTGGTGGTGACGGTGCAACCCGCACCGCCGGTGAAGGTCACCGGCTGGCCGGACGGGCCGCCCGTGGCCGTCACCGTGTACGCGTCACCGTCGACGGTGGCGGACGTGGGGACGGTCGAGGTGAAGGCGATCGACTGCCCGGCCCGGCCGACGGCGACGGTGTGGGTGAGGGGTGCCGCGGCCGTGTGGTTGGCGTCGCCGGCCTGCGTCGCGGTGACGCTGCAGGTCCCGGCGTGGTCGAAGCTCACGGTCGTCCCACTGACCGAGCAGACCGCGTTGCCAGTGAGGACGACCGGCTGGGTGCCGGCCCCCGAGGCGATGTCGGTGATCGTGTAGGTGGTGTCGACGACCGCGGTGCCCGGGGACAGCGTGAACGCCACCGCCTGGGCGGCCTTCTCGACCTGCAGGCTCAGCGAGCGGGTGCCGACGTGGGATGCGCTGTCGGTCACCTTGATCGTGAACACGACGGAGCCGGCCGTGGTCGGCGTCCCCGTGATCATCCCGGCGCCGGACAGGGTGAGTCCCGGGGGCAGCGAGCCGGACTGCAAGGAGAACGTGTACGGGCCGCCGGAGCCCCCTGCGGCTGCGAGTGCGACTGAGTACGCGCTGCCGACAGTGCCGTTCGCCAGGGAGCTGGTCGTCACCTGCGGGAGCGCCGCCACCGAGTAGGACCCGATGGAGCCCGTCGACGTCGCGAAGAGGCCCGTACCGCCGTAGGCGGCGGTCAGGGAGCGCGTTCCTGCCGCGAAGTACGTCACGCAGGTCGCGGTGCCGCCGAACAGGGGGACCGCACCGCAGCCGGAGATCGTCACGGAACCGTCCTTGAAGGTGACGGTGCCGGTCGGCGTACCGCCGCCCGATGCGACGGTTGCCGTGAGTGTCACGCTGTCGCCGTCGACTGCGCCGGAGGCGGAAGATGCCGACAGTGAGGTCGTGGTGGGCACCGAGCTGGTCCACGTGAGGGTGATCGAGCCGTCGCCGGTGTTGACGCCGACCGCCGAGCTGACAGCCGATGCGGACGCCGCCGCGAAGCCCGATCCGCCGCCGGCGCCCATGATGTAGCCACCACCGCCACCGCCGTAGTAGCCGCCGCCTCCGCCACCGCCGTTGCCGCCGGGGGAGCTTCCTCCGATGGCCCCATCGCCGCCGTCGCCCGGGGCACCGCCGCTCGCCGGCCCGGTCCCGTTGCTTCCGGTGCCATGAGCGAGGCTGCTGTTCGCCATCGACCGCCCGCCCGCCCCGCCGGCACTCTGTGTGCCGCCATAGGCCGGGGCCATGCCCGCAAAGGTGTTGTCGGTGCGGCCCGTGCGGCCGTTGCCGTCGTTGCTGGGGGTCGCGGCACCGTTGCCGTCGCCGCCGGAACGCTGGGGGGCCAGTTCCGCGGTGGGGGGACCCTGCGAGCCACCGCCGCCGCCCGCGGCGAGCAGCAGGCCGCCGCCGGCGTTGTACACGAACGAACCGCCGCCACCGGTCGAGGCGTACAACGCGTTGGGGTCGACGCCGCCACCGCCGCCGTACGACCGGGCGTTCACCCCGTCGCCGTTGTAGCCACCGCCGGCCCCGACGAGGAGCAACAGGTTCTGCCCCGGTGTCACGCCCAGTGTCGCCGTCGTCTGCCCGCCCTTGCCGCTGTAGACGCCGCCGCCCGACGCACCGGTCACGGTCGCCGTCACGGAGGTCACGTCAGCCGGGACCGTGAAGGTCTGCAACGAGCGCGTGAGGCCATAGGTGATCGAGCACGTGGTGGCATCGCAGGTCGGCGCTGCCGAGGCTGCTGGTGCCACGGCGACGAGGCCGGCGACGAGGCCGGCGACGACCAGCGCGAACGTCACGAGAATGCCGCTGGCACGACGGAACAACGAGATGGCAGAGCGGGTCAAGGCACGGTCCTCACGACGGATCACGACGCCCTGGCGGAGCCGATGCCGCGACCATAGGCGGGTTGTCCGCCGGTCGTGGCAGAACCGGAACCTTCCACCCGAAGGGGTGCACACGCGGTGCCGTCACCTCGGGCGCACCGCACCGTACGTGCGAACCCGTTCACCGGATTCGCCCTCAGGGGTGGAGTGGACGGTCGGCGACAACCCCCTGCGTGCACGGGGCACGGCGCGCAGAACAACTCCCGGCCGTGACCTCGGCCCTGCCGTGCCTCGACCACACGCTCCGGGCGGCCGTCCAGCGCCCCCGGCGTCCGCTCAGAGCCGCAGCACGCGACCGGCCACCACGAGGTGCACCTCGTCGCAGGCGGCGGCGACCCGCTGGTTGACGGTGCCGAGGAGGTCGCGGAAGAGGCGGCCGGACCGGTGCTCGGGCACCACGCCGAGCCCGACCTCGTTGGTCACGACGACGACGTGGTGTTCGCACGCGCGGACGGCGGCGACGACCTCGTCGGTGCGGGCGACCACGAGACCGTGAACGACATCGGCGTCCTGCTCCCACGCGGCCTCCGCGTCGATGACCGCGGTGAGCCAGGTGCCGAGGCAGTCGATCAGCACGGGCTGCTCCGCACGGCGTACGGCGTCGGCGAGGTCCTGGGTCTCGACGGTCGTCCACGACGCGGGCCGGCGCGCCTGGTGCGCGGCGATGCGGGCGGTCCAGTCGGGATCGGCCTCCGCATCGGGCGTCGGGCCGGCAGCGACGTAGGTGGCTGCCTCGTCGCCGATCAGCGCCTCGGCGTGCGTCGACTTGCCGGACCGTACGCCGCCGGTGACCAGGATCCGCATGGCGACGATCTTCCCAGAGGACCGGGGGCTCCGGGTCGGCGCACACAGGTGCGGTGGATGACGACCGCCCGGGATGGCATCCGGACGGTGATGAGTTCTCGCGCCCGTGCCAGTCATACCTACGACAGGACACGACGAGACTGGAGGATGGGTGCGATGACTGCGGTGACGCGGCTGGAGGAGTGGGACGTGAGCGAGCTGGACGCGATGGACGAGGCGACGTTCGCGGGGGTGGCGGAGCGCCACCGACGGGAGCTGCACGTGCACTGCTACCGGATGCTCGGGTCGTTCGAGGACGCCGAGGACACGGTGCAGGAGACGTTCCTCCGCGCCTGGCGCCGGCGGGAGACCTTCGAGGGGCGCTCGACGTTCCGGGCCTGGCTCTACCGGATCGCCACCAACGCCTGCCTCGACCTGCTCGAGAAGCGCCGACCGAAGCCGGCCACTGGGGGAGAGGTGATGTGGCTCCAGCCCTACCCGGACCGGTTGCTCGACGAGTTGCCCGCCGTCGGCGCCGACGAGCCAGAGGCCCTCGCCGTCGCCCGGGAGACGATCGAGCTGGCCTATCTGGTCGCGGTCCAGCACCTCGCGCCGCGACCGCGCGCGGTGCTGATCCTGCGCGACGTGCTCGGGTGGCCCGCGAAGGACGTCGCCGACCTGCTCGGCGCCTCGGTCAACTCCGTCAACAGCGCACTCCAGAGGGCCCGCGCCGGCATGCGCGAGCACCTGCCGGCGGAGCGCCAGGAGTGGACCGGCGCCGAGGACGACCCGGACAACCGTGAGCTCGTACGCCGCTTCACCGAGGCCAGCGCCGCCGCCGACGTCGACACCATCGCCACGATGCTGCGCGACGACGTCCGCTTCGCGATGCCGCCCACGCAGGGTCTGATCGTGGGACGCGACGCCGTCATCGCGGACTGGGTGGCAGGTGGTTACCCGGACATGGCCGGCCTGCGTCCGGTCGTCACCTCGGTCAACCGTCAGCCCGCCGTGGGCTACTACATCTGGCAGGAGGGTGAAGGCGCCTACATGCCGATCACGATCGACGTGCTGCGCATCTCCGGTGGGCAGATCACCGAGGTCACGATCTTCGATCGCGACCACTTCCCGCGGCTCGGCCTCCCGGAGCGCCTGCCGGCGGGTGAGTCGGCATGATGCGCCGGGTGGCGCGGACCGGCCTCCTCGCCGCGCTCGCGGCCGTGGCGCTCACCGCGGTCACCGCGGCGCTTGCACGGGCCATCGGCGTGGAGCTCGAGGTGCCCGACGGCGGTGAGACGATCCCGCTGTCGGGGATCGCGTTCATGACTGGTGTGTTCTCGGTCGCCGGGGTGGTCATCGCGGCGGCTCTGGAGCGGTGGAGCCCTCGTCCGCGGCAGCACTTCGTGCGTACGACGGTCGCGCTGACCGCGGTGTCGCTGGTCCCGCCCTGGCTGGTCGGGGCTGCGGGCTCCACGAGCGTCGCACTCGTCGTGCTGCACCTCGTTGCGGCGGCGGTGATGATCCCGGTGCTGGCGCGGAGCCTGCGCACCCTTGACACGTCGCGGCAGGACGAGCACCGGTCGCGACCTTCAAGGACCCGTCTCGACGCCTGAGGCTGTCATGACCCAATATTGATCGAGCGTGTGTTCTATAACACACGATGGAGCGTAGTGTCGGACACAAGCTCCCCGCAGCGGGGGAGCGCCCGACGAGAGGAGGACCGCGGCGTCAGATCCGACCAGCATCCATCCGATCTTCCCCGCCTGCCGATCCACGGCGGCGACGCGACCACCGTCATCGTCACCGTCCCGCTCGCCTCCCTGCGGGCCGAGCTGGGTGTCGCCGACCTCATCGGTGCCGGCCCCGTTCCCGGCGACGACCTCACCGGCGATCGGATCACCGCCGCCCAGGCCCGCCGGCTCGCGTGCACCGCGAAGATCCTCCCCACCGTCCTCGACTGCCACTCTCTGCCGATCGACCTCGGACGTGCGAAGCGGCTGTTCTCCCCGGCGCAGCGCAAGGCACTGCTGATCCGCGACCAGACCTGCCGCGCCGAGGGCTGCGACACCCCCGGCACCTGGTGACGCCCACCACCTCGATCGCTGGCACACCGGCGGACCCACCGACCTGGCTAACGCGGTCCTGCTCTGCTCGCACCATCACCACCGGATCCACGACATTGGCTACCGCGCCGACCGCCTCCCCGACGGCGACCTCAGGTTTCACCGACGCAGATAGGAACCAGCTCCCGTCATTCCTCCTCGGTGGAGGTCGATGCGTCGTCAGTGCGGTCAGCTGTTCGAGCGCGCACCAGCCGTACGCCGGTCGCAAGCAGCCACACGAGCCAGGCGGCATAGCCGGGCAACCCCACGAACAGGAGCGCCGAGCCGTCCGCGATCGCGAGGTTCGCCGCCCCGGCGGCGAGCAGCAGGCCTCCCCCTGCCACTCCGAGCAGACGCTGCCACGGCGGCGTCAGCCGGCTCGTGTGCGCCGCCAGCGCAGCGCCGATGAATGTGGCGCCGAGCGCCGGAAGCGCCAGCGCGAACGCTGCTGCATGCAGTTGCCAGACAAGCTCGAACTCGGGGCTCGGCGCGGCGAGCTCGCCCGCGGACAGCACCACACCGTTCCACAGAACGGCGTAGAGCGCGAAGACCGCCGAGAGCGTCGCGCCCGCGGCCAGCGCGAGGCGCGACCAGTCCGCGCCCGCACCCCCGCGACGCCCGACGAGGCCGTGGAGACCGGTCAGGAACCCGAGCAGCAGCGGCAGGTTCAGCGCCTCCAGACCGACCGCGATCTCGACCGCGACCCGATGCTCCGCGTGGAAGGCAAGCACATCCTTGATCGGGTCCCCGTAGCTCGGCGCCCCGGCCCAGACCACCACCACGTTCTGGATCGCCACCGATGCCGCCAACGCGATCGCTGTCGCGCCCACGACCCGGTGGTAGAGCGCTCGGGTCGCGGTGGCCCCTGTCGTTGCCGCGCCCCCGGGCACGTGCAGGGATTCCAGCGCGGTGGCGGTGTGTTCTGCCGAGATCTCATCTCTTGCTCCTCCATTGCAGTCCGCTGATCCGTGACTGCACGATTGCTGACTTGGACGTCGAGCGAATCGGCTCCAGAGCTTGTGCGTCTCGTACTTTCGGCCGACCGAGCTCCGCGTCGGTCGGCCATGCCTGGGTGGCTCACGGTTGAAGCGGTGAGACACACCACGATGCGATCGTGCGCGAGGTGGACGAAGAACTCCGCGCAACCATTCGGGACCCGGCGTTCCTGACTGCTGTTGAGAGCATCTTCCGCATCGATGGCACGTTGGCCACGAGATCGTCTTCCTCTACGTGGGTCGACTAGATCCCTCACCTGCCCTGAGGGACGCGTCGCTCACTGAGATCGACGGCACCGCGGTGCCGGTTGTCTGGCGGCCGATCGACGATCGAGATGAGCCGTTCCCGCTCTACCCGAGCGCGACGGTCGATTGGGTGCGCAGCCTGTCGTCCAGACGTCATTCGCAGTAGGAGGCATTCGACGACGAGCCACGGGAGCCGGGAACGCATCCGGATGCCGCGATGAGCGCACCGATCCGGGGGCGAATCTTCGTCCGGAGCGCCTGGCACGTCGATGCGGAGTTCGGCCCGCATCGCCCGTACAAGCGATCCAGCGTCGCTGCCGAGGCTGTCGCGGCTCAGCGCCGCGACCTCCACCGTTGCCTCGCCGTGGACCCGCGACGCCACAAGGTCTTCCGCAACCCTGACTGCGTCGTGCACCCGGTGGCACGCCGTTCACGCAAGCTCCCGCAACAGCTCCCCGGTCAGACCGTCGCAGCGGCCAGCACCAGCACCGCGAACGAGATCTCGACCGCCGCACCCAGCACGTCACCGGTGATCCCGCCGAGGCGACGTACGCAGCGCAGCAGGAGGGCGAGCACCACAGCCACCATCACGACCAGTCCGATCGTGGTCGGCCACGCCGATCCGAGCGCGCGCCCGGCGAGGGCGAGTGCGAGCGCCGCCACGACGAGTGAGGCTGCAGCACCGATGACAGGCACCGCGCCGATGACGCTCGCGCCGAGGCCGTCGGCGCGCGCCGCGGGCACGCCGCGCAGGCAGGCGAGGGCCAGGCAGGCACGGGAGGCACAGACCAGGAGGGCGACCACCCACCACGCGTCGTCGTGGCGGACGACCGCGGTGAGCCCGGCGGCCTGCAGCCCGGTGACGAGGACCACCGCGACGACGCCGGCCGGACCGACCGGGCCGGTGCGCATCACCTCGAGCGAGCGCGCGGGGGAGTAGGAGGCCGTGAGGCCGTCGGCGGTGTCGGCGAGCCCGTCCCAGTGCAGTGCGCGGGTGCCGAGCGCGAGCGCCAGCACGACGCCGTACGCGGTGGCGAGCGGCGGGAGCCCGATCAGGTCGCTGACCAGCACGACGAGTGCAGCCGCGGCGGCGAGGGGCAGCACGGCCAGCGGCGCGAGGACCATCGCCAGACCCGCGACGTGTTGGTCGACCCGGGCCGGTGGTGGGACGCGTACGGCGGTGAGGGTCCCAGCGGCCAGGAGCCAGGCGTCGCGCAGCATCACGACGGCGGCAGGATCTCGGACAGCAGCGCCACGTCACGCAGCACCGCGATGCCCGAGCGCAGCACCGGCAACGCTGCGACGGCGCCGGATCCTTCGCCGAGCCGCATCCCGACGTCGAGCAGCGGGTCGAGGCCGAGCGACTTCAGGGCGTGGGTCTGGGCGGGCTCGGTCGAGCGGTGCCCGGCCACCCAC
This sequence comes from Nocardioides sp., assembly GCF_025965415.1. Classification (GTDB taxonomy): domain Bacteria; phylum Actinomycetota; class Actinomycetes; order Propionibacteriales; family Nocardioidaceae; genus Nocardioides. Next base: position 10,106 of record NZ_JAOPWY010000032.1, on the reverse strand, counting down.
CAGGTGCTCGCGCCCGGAGCGAGCGCCTCGGCCACCACGGCGCACGCGAGCGACATCAGCCCGTCGAGGACCACGGGGATCCCGCGGGCGGACGACTCGACGAGGAACCCGGTCGTGGCCGCGAGGTCCGCGCTGCCCAGGGCCGTGAGGACGTCGACGGGGTCACCCGTGCGGCCCTCGACCCGCGCCAGCGCCTGCGCGACCACGTCGCGCTTGCGTGCCCAGCCGTCGTCGTCGATGCCGGTGCCGCGACCGGTCACCTCGTCGGCGTGCAGGCCGAGCAGCGCCGCGACCAGCGCGGCCGCGGGCGTCGTGTTGCCGATGCCGAGGTCGCCGGTCATGAGGAGCTGGGCACCGTCCGCGACCATCTCCCGCGCCACGTCCGCGCCGAGGGCGAGAGAGCGCTCGGTCTCGTCGCGGGACAGGGCGTCGACGAGGTGGATCGCGCCGGACCCGCGCCGCACCTTGCGGGCGGTGACCGCCGCCGGAAGGTCGGCGAGGTCGGCGTCCACCGCGATGTCGAGCACGGTCACCGCGACGCCGTGCTGCTTCGCGAGAGCCGAGACCCCGGCGCGCCCGGCGACGATCGTGCGCACCATCGCCTCCGTCACCGCGGCGGGGTAGGCCGACACCCCGTGGGCGGCGACACCATGGTCGCCGGCGAACACCGCGAGGCGTACGTCGTCCAGCGGGTGCGGCGGCACCTCGCCCTGTACGGCACACAGCCAGGCCCCGACCTCCCCGATCCTCCCCAGGGCACCCGGCGGGGTGGCCAGGCCGGCGAGACGCTCCTGCGCGAGCGCGGCGATCTCGGCGGGGGGCGGAGCGATGCGTGTCAGGTCCATGGCGGCGCCAGCCTAGATGCCAGTCTGGTCCGGTGCCCGGCCACTCCGTCCTGCAGCTGCCGGTGCCCGAGCTGGAGGACTGGGTGCGCGCCCGGACCGCCCACTACGACGCCGGATTCGTGTCGCACGACCCGCGCTTCGGGCACGCGCACGTCACGGCCCTCGGCCCCTTCGACCCGACGCCGTCGCACCGCCGCCTGCGGGAGATCGCCGAGCTGGCCGCGACGACGCCGCCGATCCCGGTCCGGCTGGCGGACCTCGCGCAGTTCCCCAACGGGATCATCCACCTCGTCCCCGACCCCGCCGACCGGCTGCGGGACCTGACCGCACGGCTGGTGGCCGCGTTCCCCGACCGGCCGCCGTACGGCGGTGAGTTCGGCGACGCCGTGCGGCCCCACCTGACCGTGGACGCAGCCTCCGACGAGGTGAACCTCGCGACCACCGCGGCGCTGCTGGCCCAGGTCGTACCCGTCGCGTGCGTGCTCGACCGCCTCCAGCTCGCCTGGTGGGAGTCGGGGGACTGCCACGTCATGCACGAGTGGCGGCTCGGGGGCTGATTCGGCCAAAACACCTCCGTTCACGCCTTCGACGGCCCACGCTTCTCCCATGCGTCGCATCGCCCTCCTCGTCCTCGCCCTCCTCTGCGCCTCGCTGCTGACCACCCAGCCCGCCGCCGCCGCCGACATGGACTGCGGAGACTTCCCCACCCAGGCCGACGCCCAGACGTTCTTCGTCGCGGCCGGCCCCGGCGACCCGCACCTCCTCGACGGCGACGGGGACGGCAGCGCGTGCGAGTCCAACCCGTGCCCCTGCTCGTCCACGATCGTGCCGCTGGTCGGCCAGACACCCACGCCCGCCCCGACGCCCACCCCGGCGCCCACCTCGAACACGGATCCCTACGGCTCCGGCAACAGCGGGCCCACCCGCCGCGACCGCGCGGTCGTCGTAGGCGTCACCGACGGCGACACGCTCAAGGTGCGGATGGCCGACGGGGTCGAGGAGTACGTCCGCCTCATCGGCATCGACACCCCGGAGGTCCACGGGCGCACGGAGTGCGGCGGCGCCGCGGCCAGCCGCGCGATGAAGCGGCTGGCACCGGTCGGCTCGCGCGTGCTGCTCGTCTCGGACTCCACCCAGGCCGACCGCGACCGCTACGACCGGCTGCTGCGCTACGTCGAGGGCCGCGGCCGCGACGTCGGGAAGGTGCAGATCGCCACCGGCCAGGCGCAGGTCTACGTCTACCGCAACGACCCCTTCCGGCGTACGGACGCCTACCGTCGCGTCGAGAGCCGCTCCGAGCGTCTCGGTCGCGGCTCCTGGACCCGCTGCTGGCGCTGACGGCGGTTGACCGGCCCTCCCGGCGGCGTGGCAGGATCGCGGCATGGCTTCATGGGCGCACCTCGAGATCACCGTCAACGACCAGGGCGACGTGGAGGTCGGCGGCTACAACGCCGACCCCGAGGCGCTCGTGGAAGGCACCGAGTCGTGGGAGGACCTCCTCTCCACGCTCGGCGTCAACGGCTGGGAGCTGGTGCAGGTGATCCCCGGTCCGGAGACGATCTACTGGTTCAAGCGCCAGGCCTGACGCCCTGGTGACCGAGATCCACGACCGGTTCCGCGCTGCCCAGGCGACGGCGGAGGCGATCTTCTGGCGTGCGCCCTCGACCCCGGCGGCGATGTTCCGCGACCTCGCGGCGTTCGCCGAGGAGCACGAGGTCGAGTGGGACCGCTACGGCGAGCGCGGCGCGGTCGCCCAGCTCGAGGGCGAGGTCGCCGAGCTGCTCGGCAAGCCCGCCGCCGTGATGTTCCCCAGCGGGATCATGGCGCAGCAGGCCGTACTCCGCGCCTGGTGCGACCGGTCCGGCTCCCGACGCGTCGCGCTGCCCGACATGTCCCACCTGGTCCGCTACGAGCAGGACGGACCCCGCCGCGTGCTCGGCCTGGAGCTGGAGTGGCTGACCACCGGTCGGGAGACCCCGACCGCGGAGGCGCTCGCCAGGATCGGCGGCCGGCTCGGCGCCGCGATGGTCGAGCTGCCACTGCGCGACGCGGGCTGCCTGCTGCCGACCTGGGACGAGCTCGTCGAGCTCTCCGCGGCGGCGCGCGAGCGCGGCGTACCCCTGCATGCCGACGGCGCTCGCATCTGGGAGTCCGTGCCCCACTGGGACCGGAGCCTGGCCGAGGCCGCCGACCTCGTCGACTCGATGTACGTCTCGCTCTACAAGGGCCTCGGCGGGACGAGCGGCGCGCTGGTCGTGTGCCCCGAGGACCTCGCCGGCGAGCTGCGCACCTGGCGCGCGAGGATGGGCGGCACGCCCTTCTCGCTGACCACCCCAGCGGTCGGCGGCCTGATGGGGCTGCGTGAGCACCCGACGAAGTTCGGCGACTACCGCGCCTGGGCGATCGAGCTCGCGGCCGCACTCCACGAGCAGGGGATCAGGACCTTCCCCGAGGTGCCGCACATCGCCACCTTCCTGGCCTACGCGCCCGGCACGGCCGAGGAGGTCAACGAGCGCGTCGTCGCCTTCACCGAGGAGCGTGGCATCGTGCCCTCCGGCCTGTGGCGCGACGCCGAGGTGCCGGGCTGGGTGGAGACCGAGCTGACCTGCTACGACTCCGCAGTCAGCCACGATCCGGCCGAGGTGGCCGGTCTGATGGCTGCGGCCGTCGGGGAAGGTCCAGCCGGCACGTAGCGGACTCGCGACGGCGAAGCATCGGGAGACATGCCCTAACCTCCTCCCGTGAGTGCCCAGGCCCCTTCTGCTGTCATCCTGATCCGCGCGACCAGCTTCGTCCCCAACCCGGCGACTGCCGCGGACAACGCCTTCCAGTCCGACGCCCCGGCCGGGCAGTCCGACGAGGCGACGTCGGCGCACGCGCTGGCCGAGATGGACGCCCTCGCCGCGGCCCTGCGGGAGGCCGGCGTGCGCGTGCACGTCTTCGACGACGACGACCACACGCGCCCCGACAGCGTCTTCCCCAACAACTGGCTCTCGACCCACGCCGGCGGTGCCGTCGCGGTCTATCCGATGTATGCCTCCAACCGCCGCCACGAGCGGCGCACCGACGTGCTGGAGATGCTCAAGTCCGAGTACCGCGTGCAGGCGATCGTGGACTACTCCGGCCTGGAGCCGGACGGCATCTTCCTCGAGGGCACCGGTGCGATGGTGCTCGACCACATCTCCCGTGTGGCCTACACCGCCCGCAGCCACCGCGCCGACGTGGCCGTGCTGGAGCGCTTCTGCACCGACTTCACCTACGAGCCGATGGCCTTCGACGCGGTCGACTCCGACGGCGTGCCGGTCTACCACACCAACGTCATCGCCTGCGTCGGCACGCACGTCGCGATGATCGCGCTCGAGATGATCCCCGACAAGGTCCGGCGCGAGCAGGTGCGCGAGCGCCTCGCCGTCACCGGGCGGACGATCATCGAGCTGACCGAGGAGCAGATCCGCGAGTTCGCCGGCAACGCCGTCGAGATGTGCGGGCGTACGCCGGAGGGCAAGCGCCGCTACGTCATGACCATGTCGGCCCGGGCGAAGCGCTCGCTGCGCCCCGAGCAGGTCGCCGCGATCGAGGAGTCGTGCGAGATCCTCGCCGTCGACATCCCGACCATCGAGCTGGCCGGCGGGTCGGTGCGCTGCATGATCGCCGGCGTCCACCTCGACCGCCGGCCCGTGGAGCTGCCGGAGCCCGGGGAGAACGTCGTGGCGATCAACGAGGACAACCCGGTCACCCCCGACGGCCGCTACGTGGCGAAGGACTACGCCTGACGTTCCGACGCATACATCCGGAAGAGCCAGTAGGCCGCCACGGCGCACAGCAGGTGCCAGGCGGCGTGGCCCTGCAGGAGTGACGTCGGGTCGCACCAGCCGGCGTTGCTGAGCAGCCAGATGGTGAACGCGACGAGCATCGCGACCAGAGCGAGGACGCCCTGGCGGAAGGCGATCACCGTCTCGCCGCGGCGCCACCGCTGGGTCTCGAGCACGACCGCCACCACCAGGAGCAGCCCGAACGCCAGGTTGCCGGCGTAGTGGACCACCGGCACGGGGTCCGGCCAGAGGCCGACGACCTCGCAGGCCGCCACGCACACGACGTACGCCGTCACGAGGGCGAGCGTGCCTCGGCGCGTCCAGCGGACCCATGCCCACGCCGCGGCGAACCCGGCGATGAGGTACATGCTCAGCATGTCGAGGTGGCCGCCCCACTCGGTCTGGGTGGCGTGCATCGCCGCGGACGCGGGGCCGAGGAGCACGACGACGCAGGCGTAGAAGGTCGCCACCCCGGTCGACATCACCGCGTCCGGCCGCCGGTCCCGACCGGCGCGAAGGGCGACCAGCAGCCCGGCGATGACGAATCCCGCGTTGGAGAGCGTGTTGGCGGGCTGGCGGATCCAGCCGTCGTGCGGTGCCTCGCAGAAGTTGGCACCGCGACCGACATCCGGGCCGAGCCAGCCCTCGCCGACAGCCACCGCCAGCAGCGCCACCGAGACGAAGGCGACCGCGCTCGTGGTCGCGAGCGGTCGCGTCACGCGAAGCCGTCGACGGGCGTGCACCGGTCCTCGGGTGCGCAGGTCGGTGCCCATGCGGAGATCAGATCACGGGCCGACCGTCAGGACGCCGGGGTGGAGGGGGCGGGGGCACACACGCTGCGCAAGGGTCTGCCCCCGCCCCGGGACTCAGCTGCTCAGCTGAGCGGGTTCGCCGGACCTGTCCGATCCGCCGGACTGTGCGATCTGGATCTTGCGCGGCTTCGCCTTCTCGGCGACCGGGACGACCAGCCGCAGGACACCGTCGACGTACGCCGCCTCGATGCGGTCGAGGTCGAGGTTGTCACCGAGGACGAGCTGACGGCTGAAGGCGCCCTTGGGTCGTTCGGCGGCCAGCGCCTCCCAGTCGCCGTTCTGCGCCACGCGCTCGGCGCGCACGGTCAGCACGTTGCGCTCGACGTCGAGGTCGATGCTGTCCGGTGCCACACCGGGCAGGTCGAACTCGATGACGAACCGGTCGCCCTGGCGCCATGCGTCCATCGGCATCACCGCGGGACGGTTGGTGGTGCCGAGCAGCTGCTGGGTCAGGCGATCGAGATCACGGAACGGGTCAGTGGTGCGAAGCAACATCGGCTCCTCCTGATTCTCACCGGTGGACCAGTGGTCCACGACCTGTACTTGTCGTTACAGGTTTCTTATAGTCAAACAATCAGCAAGGATCAAGCCCTTCGACCAAGAAATGTGCGGAGCCGAGAGGAGCCACGATGACGGGCAGCAGCCGCGGGGTGTTCGCGATATCGGTGGCCGCCGCGATGGTCTCCATGGAGATCCAGAACCTGCGTGTCTACGAGCGTCGCGGCCTGCTGCAGCCCGACCGTACGGCGGGTGGCACGCGCCTCTACAGCGCCGACGACGTCGCCCGCCTCCTGCGCATCCGCGACCTGCTGGCCGAGGGGCTCAACCTCGCCGGGATCGCCCGCGTGCTCGACCTCGAGGACGAGGTGGACCGGCTCCGCGCCCGGCTGGCGCGGGCCGGTCCGGCCCACGAGGACGTCGCACCCGCACGGACGTGATCAGTGCCCGTGCGCTCCCGTGACGCGCGCGTCGATCCAGACCAGGCGGTGGTCGCTCGCCGGGAACGGGAAGGTGCCGACCAGGCGGAACAGCGGGTCGGTCGACTCCGGCCAGAAGACGCCGGCGTCGCGGATCTTCGTCGAGCGGTCCGGCAGGACGTAGTCGGCGCGGATGTTGCCCGGCGGCTCGGAGAAGTCGGCGGTGTCGAAGGCCGGGTCGCTCCGGTGCTCCAGGTTGATCCCACCGTCGCGCCGCGCCGCCTCGACGGCGCCGTCGCTGCGGGGTCGGACGGTGGCGTTGATCGCCGGGTTGTCCAGGAGCTGCTGGGCCGAGCCCGGCAGCGAGTCGCCGTCGAGCGGGTCGGAGTTCTGGTCACCGGCGATCACGAACCGGCTGCCGCGCTCCAGGCCGCCGTACGTGCCCTCGTCGTCGTAGAGGTAGTCGGCGCGGTCGCGGACGTAGTCGGCCCACAGCCGGATCTCGTCGTGGTTGCGGGTGCCGTTGCGGTCCTCCGGACCGTCGAAGACCGGCGGCGTCGGGTGCGAGACCAGGAAGTGCACGGTGCGGCGGTCGATGCGGATCGGCACGTCCCAGTGCGACTTGGACGACAGCCGTACGGCGTCCAGCTCGGCGGGGGAGTACCAGTCCGCGGGTGCTGCGGTCGCCGGGTCGTCGGGCAGCAGTGCGCCCGGCATGTCCTTCCAGAGGAAGTGCTGGAAGGTGCGCACGTCGTCGGCGGCGATCGGATACTTGGAGTAGACCGCCATGCCGTACTGGCCGGGGAAGAGCCCGAAGCCGTAGGCGTCGTTGCCTCCACCGACGGTGCCGCTGTTGTCGAGGTCGAGCCCACTGGGCACGCCGGTGTTGACGGGCGCGACGTAGTAGTAGGGGTAGTCGACCGGGGCGGCGCCGTTGTGGGGCACCTCGAGGTAGTTGTCACGGAACAGCTCGGCCGCCCGGCCGCCCTCGACGTAGTCGAACTCGTTGATCAGCAGCACGTCGGGGTCGGTGCGCTGGATGGTCTCCGCAACGGCCGCCGCCTGGGCGTTGTCCGGCGTGGAGAGGTCGCGCACCAGGTCGCCGGCGTTGTTGCGGTTGAGCGAGGCGTTGAAGGTCGCGAAGCGGACCTCGCCGGACGTGCCGTGGCCGTGTCCGTGCCCGTGTCCGTGCCCATGTCCGTGTCCGTGCCCGTAGTCGTGGCCCGGGCCGCCTCCCGCCGTCGCCGGGGAGGTGAGCGCCGGGGTGGTCAGCGCCGCCGCGGCGAGGACGGCCACGGCGGGGGCGAGGCGACGGCGTAGGGATCGAGAGCGCATGGCTGGAACCTTCCGAGAGGGGGTCGAGCCAACCTACGACGGTGGCGCGCGGCTGGGGAAGGAGAGCCCGGGGGGTTGGCCGAGGTCTCGGCTGCTGTTGGCCCGGCCGTCACCGGCGGGCTTGACCTTGCCCCAGCGGCAGGCACCACGGTCGTCGGACCGGTGAGGTCCACCGGGGAGGATGGAGACGATGACCGAGCCGCAGACGCTTCTCACCATCGGCGACTTCGCCCGCGCGGCGGGCCTGACGGCGAAGGCGTTGCGGTTGTACGACGACCTGGGCCTGCTGCCTCCTGCGGAGGTCGACCCGCACTCCGGCTACCGGCGGTATGCACCGTCCCAGCTGGAAGGCGCCCGGCTGGTGGCCACACTGCGCCTGCTGGGGATGCCGCTCGCGCGGATCCAGCGGCTCGTCGACCTCCGGCCTGCTGCGGCGGCGCGCGAGGTCGAGGCCTACTGGGCCCAGGTCGAGGCCGACACGGCCACGCGCCGCCACATCGTCACCACCCTCGTCCACCAGTTGAGGAACGAGGCACGCACCATGACCACATCCACCCACACCCTCCACGCCGCGTACGGCGCCAGCCACCGCCAGGGGCGCCGCGACCTGCAGCAGGACGCCTTCATCGCCACGCCCGAGCTGTTCGCCGTCGCCGACGGCTTCGGTGACCGGGACGACATCGCACCGGCGGCGCTCGCGGCCTTCGCGGTCGGGGGGCTGACCGGTGCCGTCTCCGAGATCGCGCAGGGGGTCGGCGCGGCCCTGCCGGACCAGCCGTCGTCCGGCACCACCCTCACCGCCGTAGCGCTCGACGGCGCGACCGCGCGGATCACCCACATCGGCGACGCACGGGTCTGGCTGGTGCGCGACGGCGAGCTCCAGCAGGTCACCCACGACCACACCGTCGTCGCGGGCCTGCTCGAGGCGGGCCAGCTGACTGTCGACGAGGCCCGGTCCCACCCGCACCGCAACCTGCTCAACCGTGCCCTGACGCCGGGGGTGGTGGCCGACGAGTCGGTCGTCGACCTGCGCCGGGATGATCGGCTCGTGCTGACGACGGACGGTGTGCACTCGTTCGTCGACGACCTCGCTCCGCTGCTCACCATGGCCGCTGCACCGCAAGCGGTCGCCGACGCCGTCGCCGTCGCGGTGGGCGAGGCAGGTGAGCCCGACAACCACACGGTCGTGGTGGTCGACCTGGGCTTCATAACTTGAACGAACGGTCGGTTATCAACTACGCTGACGGCGTGGGACGGCAGCGAGGGTACGACGAGGGCGACGTGCTCGACCGCTCGGCGGCGACCTTCCTGCGAGCGGGCTACGAGGGCACGTCGGTCGAGGAGCTGGTGGGCGCAACCGGCCTCCACCGCGGAAGCCTCTACCAGGCGTTCGGCAGCAAGCGGGGGCTGTTCGTCAGCTGCCTGCGCTGGCAGCTCTCCGAGCACCCCGAGAGCGAGGACACCACCGACCTGGTGCTGGTCGCGCTGCTCGAGCTGGCCCCGCGCGACGAGGAGGTCCGGGGCCTGCTCGGCGAGCACCTGGGTCGGCGCGGCGTCACCGCGACCGACCTGGGCCGACGCCTGCTGACCCGCGCCCTGTTGGACGAGACGAAGGACGACTGAGATGCGTAACGACGTGACCCTTGCCGGCGACCGGCTGGTCGTGGAGCCCCGAGGCCTCGACAAGCTGTGGGGCCTGCGACGGCGTATCGAGGTGCCGCTGGCGCAGGTGCGCGGGGCGACGTACGACCCCGAAGCCTTCTACGCCGGCAAGGGACTGCGCGCGCCGGGCCTGGCGCTACCGAACGTGAAGTGGGTCGGCACCTTCTTCCGTGACGGGCAGCGGACCTACTGGAACGTCCGTCGGGGCGGCCAGACGGTGGTCATCGAGCTCGACGCTGCCCCGTTCGCGCGGCTGTACCTGTCGGTCGAGGACGGCCGGGCGCTGGTCGACCGGATCAACGCCGCCGTCATTGGTTGACAGCCCAGACGCGCCTGCGGCCCCGCTGATGCTGGGTCGGCGGGGTGCGGGGCGGGGTCAGGGTCGGCGGGGCTGTGGGATCTGGGGCGGTGGCGGGTCGGGTGGGTCCAGCGCGGTGGTGCCGGTGGTGTCGCGTCGGTAGCGGTGGCCGTGGGGGCTGGTCCACTCGAAGACCCCTGGCTCGGTCGTCCGGTAGTGCCAGGCGGTGTGGGTCTTGAGCCGGTGGTGGAATCGGCACAGCGCGGCGAGGTTCGCGGTGCTCGTGGGGCCGGGTTGAGGTCGGGCCTCGTCTGCGGCGGTGTGGTCGTGCGCGATGACGTGGTCGACGTCGCAACCCCTGGCCGGCCTGCCGCACCAGGGGAAGACGCAGGTGCGGTCTCTGAGGATGACGTGTTCGCGGATCA
>NZ_JAOPWY010000004.1 GCF_025965415.1 Nocardioides sp. | reverse complement strand
TCGGCGGCGACCAGGTCGCAGACCTCGAGCACCGCCGCCCGGTCGGCGGCCGTCTCCCGTCTCCTGCCCAGGCCGGGCAGCGCGGTCGGCCACTCCCGACCTGACCTCCGGGGCCGGTGAGGAGCAGGCGCCGCCGGCACCCAGACCGCCAACGCCATGGCCGCCAGCAGCGCCGCGAGCCACGCGCTCACCAGGCCACCGACCCCAGACGTGCGGCGAGCCTGCCGGCGGCCGGCCCGCGCACGACGCGGTCCGGCTCGAAGGTCGCCGCCGTCCGCAGCGTGACCAGTCCGGTGTCGTCGCGCTCGGGCACGCCGAGCTCCACGATCCGACGCCGGCCGTCGCGTCCCCGGGCGAGGTGGATGACCACGTCGAGGGCTGCGGCCAGCTGGCTGTGCGCCGCCTCGCGCGGCAGCCCGGCGGCCAGCGACAGGGCCTCGATCCGGGCCGGGACGTCCGCGGCCGAGTTGGCGTGGAGCGTGCCGCACCCCCCGCCGTGACCGGTGTTGAGCGCCGCGAGGAGGTCGACGACCTCAGATCCACGCGCAAAGGTCTACCGGCGTTTCCGCCTTCCCGTTCCACGTCGAGCGGGTGGTCGCGTGACGGCGCAGGAGGCCGTGACCGGCCGGACCATCTACCCGCCCGGGGCGCGGGACTGGCCGACGCCCTGGCGCCGCTCCGACGCGGACGACGACGCGGAACGGACCGTCGACAGGCACCTCGCGGCACCGCCCAAGGTCGCCGAGGCGCGAAGGGGCGAGGCGCTGGCGGACTGGCGCCTGCGGGGCGCGTGCTCGCGGGTCGACGTGAACGACATGTTCCCGGAGACGAACCGCGAGCAGCGCGAGGCGGCGCAGCTCTGCCTGCTCGCCTGCCCCGTCAGAGAGGAGTGCCTCTCTTATGCGCTCCGCGCCGACGAGCGCTGGGGCGTCTGGGGCGGGACCACCGAGACCGAGCGAGAGAAGCTCCGGCAAGCCACGCGGGACGAGGGCGTGCCCGCCGAGGAGGTCGCCGCGCTGGTGGCCGCTGAACAGGACCAGCGCTACTCCGTCGGCGACCTGCGGGCCGGGCGGTCGCGCATCGCCCCGCCGTTCGAGCTCATCCCCAGCGACGCCGAGGCGTGCCAGACCGACGGCTGCAGGAATCTCGGCCACAAGCGCAGGGCGGGGAAGCGGGCAGACCTCTGCCAGCGGCACCTGCGAGAGCGCGCCGCGGGCTGAGGGCTCCCTGGCGCCAGTTCCGGTGTACGCAGGCGTTTCGCGGGCGGTGAAGGTGCCGTAGGTCTAGGCTCCATGAAACTTCGAGACGCCACCACGGGGGAGAGTCATGGGATACGGCTTCCGGATGTACTACTTCGGACTGCACGAAGGGATGGGCCGCAGCCCGCTCAGCATGGACGACAAGTTCGGCGACAAGACGGCCGTCGAACTGCTCTCCGGCCTGCTGGACCAGTTGACGGCCGATCAGAGCACCCGCTGGGCCATGCCCTCGCTTCGGAATGCGGAGGACGGCTCGGACGTCACCCCGGAGGTCCCGTCTGAGCGCGGGCACCGCGCCATCAAGCTGATCGACTGGTCCCAGCCCGGCAGCCTTCACTTCTCGGTCAACGTCCGCTACGGGTCGGTCGATGGGCACGACCTCGCGATCGGGCCGACCGACGTGGACATCAAGGGCGCCGCCCCGTCGCACCCCTACCGCGTCGAGATCCTCCTGCCGAAGTCCGGCGATCAGGGCCTGCTCATCGCCGAGGACGTGGACCGCTCGTGCCCCGGGCTCGCGGTTGCGCAGTGGATCGGCAAGCAGTCCAAGACCAACGGGGGAACCCAGCCCTGGTGGCGGATGAGAGCCGAGCCCCTGTCTGACGACAAGCGGCTCTCCGACCTGATCGCGAACAGCAAGAAGGCCGAGATCCGCCTGAAGCGCAAGGGCAAGACGACGACGGACAAGCGCTACCAGACCCCGCTGACGATCGTGGCGCAGCTGGACCGGTCGGATGAGCGTGGCAAGCTTCTCGACGAGGCGAAGAAGTGGCTGCTGGGCGACAAGAAGGCGAAGGCCGAAAGTGTCGGCATTCTCTCTGAGATCGCGGGAGTCGGGGATCTGGACCCCGATGAGGCAGACGTCTACCTAACTGACGGGAAGACGGGGCAGCGGATCAAGCCGTGGCAGCTCGACGATGTTTTCATCTACCCCACGGGCAGCGACTCCAGGACGACGCCCGACGGCTGGAAGTCCGAGATTCTGACCCGGTTGTCGGTGCTCGGTGGGAACCTCGACTTCGACGTAGAGTGGTAGCGATGAGGGTGGAGCAGTGAGATGAGCGACCGACTGGACCCACGGGATCTGTTCCGCGGCCAGTGGAAGGTGCTCACGCTGCGAACGAGTAACTCGACCCGCGCGGACGTCGTCATCCGCGCAGTCGTCTACCTCGTGCCGCTTGCCCTGGGCGTGGTGGCCGGCGTGTCGGGTTTCGCCCTGAAGAGCCCCGACGCGCTCCTGGCCGGCCTCGCACTGCTGGTCGGCGGCATGCTCGCTGTCTTTGCCCAGATCGCCGTCTGGCGGGAGCGGCTCACCGACCGCGAGCGCCTCTTCGCGGAGTCCGAGGCGTCGGACCGCGACTCGCTCGACGAGGCCGTGACGAACGTGCTCGTCGCGGCCTTCTGGTCCGTCGTCGGCATCGTCGCCATCATCGTCGGCCAGTCCACGTCGAACGCGACGGACGGCTCTCTGGGCGGCTGGGCGTGCGGAATCGTCGTCGCCGTGGGCGCTCACGTCGCCATCTTGTTCATGCTCGTGATCTTCAAGCTGTACGACTCGTACCTTTACATCAACAAGGTCTCGGACCGGCTCAACGGATCCGTCCGGGACTGAGGGGCCTCCACACGGCTAGATGCCGCCGCTGAGGCCGTCGCGCAGGTCGTCGATGTCCTGGAGCTGGCGCTTCCGCTCGGCCAGCCCCGCGGCGATCCGCTCCTCAAGTCCGGCGTTGTGCATCCGCACATCGACCGCGAGCCACTCGATCCACCGGTCCACCACGTCGGCCTCCTTGCGCGCCCATGCCTTCATGGCGTCGGGGCTCGTGCCGCGGGGGAAGGACCTGCTGATGAGAAGGACAGGCGTCCCCGACGCCACCGAGTAGCGGTCGACCCGGCCAACCGGAGGGCTCAGAGTGAAGTTATTGGGCCTGACTTCGAGCAGGGACCAGCCCTGCGGCACCGGGAAGCCCGCGGTGATCGTCAGGTTGTTCCCCTCCTCCTCGCTGGGCGTCAGCGTGGTCTTGTCGCGGTCGAGCTCCGGGAGCTCGAGCTGCGCGTCCTTGAGGAGCCTCGCTGCGGTCGCTGGGTCGTCGCACTCCTTCACGGTGCCGATACCGGCCAGCGCCTTGTCGAGGCGCTGCCGGGAGGTGCTCCGCAATGCGTCGATGTTCTGGCCAGAGAAGAGCGGGCCGTCCTGCATGTTCATTCCCCCTGCTTGGTCGGGCGGGCAGTCTCCCACGCCCGGCTGCCATTGGCCACGGACTGCTCGTTGCAGACGAGAGGCTCGCGCCGACCGCTTGACGCTTGCTATCAGAGGGCCGGGAAGTCTGGGTCGTGCATCGACAGAATGAGGTCGTCGGCCGCGCCCATCCACTCGCGCATCTGCTCGTCGCTCGGCTCGGCTCGGCCAGTGTTGGGGTCCGGCATGTTGAAGGCGCCGTCGATGCCGTCGCCGATCCGTCGGGCGCGCTGGCGGACGTTCGCGCTGGGGTGCTCTCCAGCGACGCGCAGGAGCGCCGCCACCGCCTCCCCGGCGCTCCCGAGCTTCGGACGCTGGCGGTCCAGGATGTAGTAGTCGACCTCCCCGCCGAAGCGATCGGCGAACTCCCAATCGATCCAGTCGTTTGCTTCCATCGCGAGGGGGAGGAACTCCTTCCTCGCGTCGAAGAAGAAGCCCTCCAACCTGAGTCTGGCCTCGTGGGAGCGCTGCTCCTGCTGGAGCGCCTTCTGGTGGTTGAGTTGCTCCGTCTGGAGTGTTCGCTGGTGTTCTAGCTGGGCGGTCTGCTGCTTCGCCTGCCCGCGGCGGGCCAGCCAGTCGTGGCCGAACCGGGCGACCTGGTTCGCCACACCCGCCACCGCCCCCGACGTGACGGCCAGTCCGAAGAACTCCAAGTTGCTCAGGTCCACGCGAGGACCGTAGCCGAGACGTTGCCGACGAGGGGCTCCCGAATCCGAGACCGCTCGACAGGTTTCTCACGTGCCGCCCACTCGGGGCGGCCAGAGACCTGGGGAGGTCCCCGATGAACGCGAACGAGTACAAGCAGCTCATGGCCCTCGGCGACGCCGGAACGCAGCTGGAGACGAAGGACTTCGACGAGCTGACCGCCTACGCGACGCGGCGGAAGGTCCGCCGTCCCAAGCCCGAGTGGCTGCTGGGCGCGCCGGTCCTCGTGGCCGTAGACGGCGTCAAGGTCGCGGAGACCCGGCGCGTGCAGGCCGGGAAGGCGACGACCCCGACGAGGTACGAGAACCAGGGCGCCGCGTGCTCGGACGCGGACTGCGACCGCGCCGCGACGTCGAGGGGTATGTGCTCCATGCACTACACCCGCGCGTACCGGTCCTCCGACGAGAGGAGGGAGAAGGCCCGCGAGGCGAGCCGCCGCTACGCCGCGAAGAAGCGCGCCGAGCGAGAGTCCGCCGCCGCGGAATGACCCCGCGTCCCGCGCGACGCGTTAGAGAGAGGCCCCGAGCCGATGGGTTCGGGGCCTCTCTCGTTCTCAGGCCGCCAGCACCTGCAGCGCCCTTGCGTGCGTCCGGGGCTCGACCCCGTTCGCCGAGTCCCGGATCATCTCCAGGCGCTTGCGCTCGGCAGCCGTCAGCGCTGGTGCGGCCGTCGGCAGCGAGGCCACCCACGCCTTGTCGTCGGCAGTGAGGGCCTTCGTGCCCGCCGGGGCGACCGTGGTCGCGCCCTGCTGGATGACGTTGCTCATGTGTTCACCCCCTCTCCTCGTCGGTCCTCACGCCGGCGTCAGGAGACGTCGACGTGGTCGAGGTTCATGGGGAGCGACGTCGCCCCGCGCTCCTGGATGCCGCTCACGAGGCTGAACCCCTCGGCACGGGCCGTGAGGAAGTTGGGCAGCGTCGGCGTGAGCCCGACGGGCTGCGCCCTACCGGCGCAGACCCTCACCCAGCCGAGCGTGTCCCTGAGCTGGGCCATCTCCGCGACGGCGGACTCCAGCGCGGCCAGCGCCAGCTCCGCCTCTGCGTTGAGCTGTGCCTCCCTCGCCGCGACGGCGTCCTCCAGCTCGTCGGCCTTCCGCGCTGCCCACGAGCGGGTCATCGCGTTGAGCTCGTCCCGCTTCGCGATGAAGAGCTGCGCCGCGCTGGCCCGCCGCGGGGCCTCCTCGGGGACCGGGCCGGGGTACTTGGCCTCCGGCTCGCGCCCCTCCACGACGGCCGCCTCGACCTCGCGGTGGTACTCGTCGAGCCTGCGCTCGTGCTCGCGGCGCTCCGCTTCCGCCGCGCCGCGCCGGGTGGCCTCCTTGGCCTCGGCCTTCGCGAGCTTGTCCGCCTCCCGCTCGAACGCCCCCCAGTGCTGGTGCCCCGCGACGACGGGGTGCAGGTCGCGCCTCACTGGCCCTCCCCCTCCCGCTCGTCGCGGGGGCTTCGCGGGGCGAGCTCGCCCGCGGGGCGCGCCCGGTTGTCCACCCGGAAGTCGTGCCCGGCGCCGCGCTGCCGCGCGATGCGGGCGCCCCGCTCGAACGGGGTCAGCTCCGCGTCGGGCTTCTCGTCCTGGTCCTGCGTCATTGCTTTCTCCTTCTCTGGTTGGGTCGTTGCGTTGTTGCGTTGCGTCGTTGCGGTCACCGGCGACCGGCCAGCCGCGGGTCGCCGCCCCCGGCGTGCCGGGCGTCGAGCCGGGTGCGGCGGTACTCCTGCTCTGTCAGTCCGCCAAACCTGTGGGGGCTGCCCTCGTCGGGCAGGTCCCGCGTCCCCGCCCCCCGGTCCCAGCCGCCCGCGCCCCCGAGCCAGTTGCCGCCGGAGCGGGCGACGCGGGGCTGGTTCGTCAGGAGCCACTCGCTGGCGAGCTCGACGGCGGACAGCGCGTCGCCGTGGCCGCGGCTGGACCGCGGGACCTGGACGAAGAACGAGCCGTCGGGCCGGTCCACGACCGTGGCCTCGTTGAGGTCGGCGACCAGGTCCGGGTCGGGCGGGAGCGACCACCGGCCCTCGCGGACCAGGGTCAGGTCCATCGCGCCGAGCCGCGACTTGGACTTGGGCGTGTAGTTGAAGACGTCCGTCAGGACGCCGTGCCGCCGCAGTCGCTCCAGGAGGCCGAGCGACTGGTAGGCGTCGGCGTTCACCGTGAAGGCGTACAGCTCGTCGAGCCCGAGCAGCTCGGACAGGACGCGGTCCTGGCTCAGCGGCGCGGCCTTCGTCGGCGACCACACCAGCAGCCGGTCGACGACCACCACCTGCGAGCCGCCCTCGCCCTGCTCCAGGTGGGCGACCGCCGCGGCCGACTTGTCGCCGGTCACGGAGAGGTCCAGGCCCAGCGCGTAGCGGACCCGGCCCGAGACCCTGGGCGGGACGACGGACGGGCGGAAGAGGCCGCGCAGCTGGGCGGGGGTGCCGAGGGGCTCGTCGGACCCGGCGACCATCTCGTTGAGGTACAGCCGCCGGTAGGCGCCCTCGCTGAGGCTGGCCCGGATGGACTGGATCTCGTCGGCCCTCTGCCACGGCGCGGGCGCGAGCCCGTCGACGGCGGTCCACCAGCTGAGCTTCCACAGCGCGTCGGTCCTGGCCTGCTCGACGAGGGGCGCGAAGCCGTGGTCGGGGTGTGGCGCCGTCGAGATCGCGACGATGCGGGCGCCCTCGACCTTCGGGACGGACGTCACGAGGAACTCGTAGAACGCCTGGACCCTGCGCTGGACCGCCTCCCACTGGAAGAGCTCGTCGAGCACAAGGACGTAGGGCCGCAGGCCCGCCGAGCCCGCGGTGTCGGCGGCCAGCGCCTCGATCACGACGCCGTTGCGCCTGCACTCGACCTCGTAGGCCCGGACGTCGAACTCCTGGCGCAGGAGCGGGGTGCGGCGGACGTAGGACCGCATCGAGTCGACGACCAGCCGCGACTGGTCCCTGTCGGCGCTGGCGACGTACATCCGGGCGTCCGACGGGGCCTGCACCAGGGCGATCGCCAGCATGGCCGCGCCGACGAGGTCCGACTTGCCCGCGCCCCTGGGCTTGAGCTGGAGGTGGAAGCGCTCGGCGGACTCGTCGAGGACGTCCCTCAGGTCGGCGATCTGGCGGTCGATCAGGACGTCGCCGAGCGTGCGCCCGTCGTCGTCGAACACGAAGGTCAGCAGCAGGGCGAGCGCCTGGTCCCGGCGGTGCAGCAGCTCCAGCCGCCGTTCGCGGAAGAGCGGGCTCACCGGTGGTCCCCTGGGGTCCCCGGGCCGGTCGGCCCTGGCACTTGCGCTCCCTGGCCGCGGTCGGAGCCCGGAGGCTGCCCCGGCGGCTCCTGGCGGGCCTCCTGGCCGGTGGGGTCGCCCGCCGTCCGCCGGTCCAGCGCCTCCTGGCCCCTCCGGATCGCGTCCTCCAGGGCGTGCTGGCCGACGGCCGCCGAGGTCAGCGTCGACTCGAGCTGCGCCCTCGACGCGGGGTCCAGGCCGAGCCGCTGGCGCTGCTGGATCGCCAGCCGCTCCTGCTTCTCGGCCGCGGCCAGCGCGGGCCTGGGCTCGCCGGTCGCCGGGTCGAGGATCCCCTCGCGGTCCAGGTATTCGGCCAGCAGCTGGCAGCGGGCCTCCGCCCTCGCCCAGCTGGTCACGGCGGGCCGGTAGGTGGGGTCGCTCAGCCAGGAGACCGCCGAGACGGCCGTCTCGATGAGCTCGGCCGCCAGCGGGTCGACCCGCCGGGACGACCAGGCGCCGTGGGTGACGGTGACGGTGTGGCCGCGGACGATGGGGCTCAGCCCACCGACCGATCCTTGGTTCCCCGCCCGGCCTACCGCGTCCATTGCCTTCGGGGCGCCGTCGGTCTCCTCGCTCGGCCTCGCCCGGCCGTTGACCTGCCAGGTGCCGTCGGGGTACAGCCAGAGCCGCCGCCCGTCGGGCAGGTGGTTCCACCCCCGCTGGACCTCGACCGCGTAGCCGTCGACCAGGACGGTTCGCACACGTGCGGTTTCCCCGCCGTCGCGGGCCGTCTGGCCGCTCTCCTTCGCCGTCGGTCCGGTCGCGTCCGCGCTCATCGCTCGTTCCTCTCGTCGTTGCCGTCTCGTTGCGGTTTGGGCGCGGGCAGGTTTCTTGCCCCTGGGGCGGGTACTCGGGAAACTCTCCCTAGGAGTTCTTTCTGAACTACTTGCTCCAGTTCTTGCCCTGAGGGCTTGTTTTCTTGCCCTGGGTCGCCGGGGTCCACGAGCCCGGTCACGCGTTCACCACCGGTTCGGCGCTGGCGAGCAGCTGCGCCCAGGTCACGGTCTGCACCGGCTCTACGACCACCGGGAGCTGCCTGAGGCCCTCCCACGACCAGATGCCGTACGACTTCCTCCTCGTGAGGCCGAGCGCCTCCAGGCGCTTGTTGAGCGCCGTCGTGCTCATCCGGTCCTGCGGCCGCGCCCAGTCGCGGTACTGGCCGGCCAGCCTCGCCTGCGGCACGAGCTCCCCGCCCTCCGCGGCCTCGTAGTGCTCGTGGAGGAACGCCTGCACCGGGTCGTTGTCGGCCTGCTCGGCCCAGTACTCGTCGGTCGCGGCCCGGACGGTCTCGGGGATCGCCAGACCGCCCGCCTGCCACTCCAGGCAGCCCCGGACCGCCCACGCGAGGATCGCCGCGCCCGACCGCTCGGGGTCGCGCAGCTCCGCCTTCAGCGAGTCGTCGCGCCTGTCGCCCGCCGGGACGGGGAACGGGACCTCGACCAGGCGCCTGCTCATCGCGCCGCCCGAGTCGTCCTCGACCGGCGGGCGCGAGTTGCCGACGACCAGCAGGGTGAACTGCGGGGTGAACTCGAACGTCGAGCCGTAGTTCTGGCGGGTCGTCATGGCGTCGCCGCCGGTCAGGCGCTTCATCAGGCCCTCGTCCCACGAGCGGCCCCTCGGCGGCTCGGTCGAGACCGCCAGCCTGCGGCCGACGAGGTGGACCAGCGCGGGGTTGGCGCGGTTGGCGTCGTCGGTCGGGCGCTGGGACTTGAGGAACAGCGCCGGGTCGGCGGTGGCCGCGTACTGGCCGAGCGTGGCGGTCAGGGCGTCGACGAACGTCGACTTGCCCGACCCGGCGGGGCCGTGGACGACGAAGAAGCGCTCCTCCGTCGCGACGCCGGTCAGGGTGTAGCCGGCCAGCCTGCGCAGGAATGCCCGCTCGTCCTCGTCGGGGATCGACGAGGCCAGGAACTGGTCCCAGCGCGGGGAGGTAGCCGCCGGGTCCCAGAGGACCGGGGCGACCCTGGTCAGCAGGTCGCGCGGGTCGTGCGGCAGCAGTTCGCCCGTCCTCAGGTGCAGCGTCCCGTTGAGGACGTTCAGCAGCCACGGGTCGGAGTCGAGTTCCTCCTCGCCGACCTCCAGGAGCGCCTTGCCGAGCTCCATCATCGCCTCGACTCGC
This sequence comes from Nocardioides sp., assembly GCF_025965415.1. Lineage (GTDB taxonomy): Bacteria > Actinomycetota > Actinomycetes > Propionibacteriales > Nocardioidaceae > Nocardioides. The sequence continues at coordinate 33,848 of NZ_JAOPWY010000004.1, read as the reverse complement.
GAGCGGCTGGCGGAGTTCTGGGCGCGGCGCCACATCCGGGCCTGCCGCTCGGGGTTGGGCTCCCTGGATGCGCGCCCGGCGAGGCTGCGTGCGGTGTCCATGGCGTGGCGCTTTGCGGTGCCGCCGAGGTCCTCCCTCCAGTGCGTGCCGACGTAGGCGAGCCACGTCTTCCGGGTCGGGACCCACCGGAGCCGTCCGCCGTGGAGGTCACGGAGCAGGTGCGCGTTGTCGATGTCGTCGTCGAACTCGCGGGCCTCGACCTCGGGCTCGTGGACGTCCTCCGGGGCGATTACCCGGAGGGCGTCGGCGGCGGTCATCCCGGCCAGGATCAGGACGGACAGCGGGTCGCAGGGCTCGGGCGCCTGGCACAGGGGGACGCCCGTCGGCCCGACGACGAGGCGGTACTCGCCCGCCTCGTGGAGGTCGGGCTCGGGGCAGTACAGCCGCCCCTCGTCGTCGCGGGGGCACCGCTCCTGCAGCGCCCGCTGGACCTCCTCGCGGCTGAGGGTGCTCACAGGCCCACCCCGCCGAGGCCGGTCGAGCTGAGGTACTCGGCCCGGAGGTCGTCGAAGCGGGCCAGCAGGCCGGCGTCGGACGTGTGCTCCAGCACGGCGTCGTAGCCGCCGAACTCGGGCACGTCCTCGAAGCCCTGGAGCCTGAGCCACGCGGCGAAGGTGGGGCGCTCGACGAACTCGCGGGGCGGCAGGTCGTAGTAGCCGTGTGGCTCCGCGGCGCTCACGACGCGGCGCCGATCACGAAGCCGGCCAGCGAGCGCGTCGAGCCCTCGTCCATCGGGCTCACGGACACCGACGCGAGCATGGGCAGGCCGAGCTCCCAGCAGTAGAGCGCGTGGCAGCCGTCGACCTCGTCCGGCGTCAGGTGCCACCAGGCGTCGGGGTCGGAGGCGACCTCGGCCCTCGCCGCGGCGGCGGTGGAACCGCCGGGCAAGCCGTCGAACCCGGCCTCGGCCATCCAGTCGGTGAACCGGACGCGGCGGCTCATCGGTCGCCTCCGCTCGGCGCGGTCAGGTACTCGGCGGGCATGCCGAGCGCCTCCTCCAGGGCTCGGGCCACGTGCGGCGGCACCCACGTCACCCCGGCGACCATTGGCTGGAGCTTCTTGCGCGTGTAGCCGGTCAGGGCGGCCAGCTCGGCGAGGCCGAGCCCGCGCTCCTCCATCACCGCGGCAATGTTGTTGGTCACGCCCTCGCGCGGCCGGCTCATCTCCTCGACCTCGGCGGGGCCGAGCCGCAGCAGCTCGGCCAGCCGGCCGACGTGCTTGCGCGGGATCGCCGTGTACTGCGCCGACCAGTAGGACAGCGTCGTCAGCGAGACGCCGAGCTCGCTGGCGAGGTCGGCGCGCGAGAGTCCTGCGCGCCTCGCGGCCTGCGCCAGCGGGCGGTGAACGTAGGGGCGTGGCATTCGGGTCGGCCTTCCGAGTGGTACCGGATGAGGCTCTCATCCGGTAGGTGTAGATGACAACCCGAAGAGTACGACACCACGGGCCCAACTTCGCCCACTTTTCAGCTCCGCCCGCCGCCGCGACCGAGTCGGGGAACGAAGAAGCCCCGCGACCCTGGAGAGGGGGTCGCGGGGCTTCTCGGTCAACTGCAGCTCGGAAGGAGCAGTACCGAACCTACTGCGGCAGGGACCACCTGCCGTCCGCCGAGCGGCGGACCTTCCCGTTGCGCTTGAGGTACGACAGGCCGTTACTCAACAGGTCCTCCTCGCCCTCCTCGCCCAGCTCCTTGGCCAGCTCGGACCGGGTCATTCCGTCGGGCGCGCCTGCCAGCAACTCGAGGATCAAGGTGGTGCGGGCGCCGCGGCGGCGTCGTGCCCGCTGGTCAGGAACAGGCGATCTGGCAGGCGTCGGCTTCTCGCCACGAAGGAACGCGAGCGTCTGCTCCATGGGGCGGAGCTCGGCCAACCGCTCGGCGATCTCCGCCTCCCGCTCCGCGATCTCGTCCCGAAGCACTGAGATGCGGCTCTCAAGTTGTTGCTCGGCTGCGGTCGTCATGGCGGAAGTAGACCATGCAGTTGACAGGACTGTGAAGTGGTGGTCTGATCCTTGCGTCATATGAGACTCTCATCATGAGAGTTACCATCGCGAAGGAGCACGGCATGCCACGGAAGCACACCCACCACCCAGAAGAGCGGTCCGCCTACCAGGGCACAAGCGAGCGGATCGTCATCGACACCTACGACGACGCTGTCGGGTTCTTCCCGACGTGCTACGGGACGTTCCTGGACGGACGGCTCCGAGAGGCACTCACCGCAGTTCACGGGCCGACGCCCGACGACGATCCGTCTGCGCACGACGAGAGGCTCACTGACGAGCTGGTACGGGCAGCCATCGTCGTGGAGGTCGTCGAGCAGGTCCGCAACGAGTGGGGCGAAGAGTGGCTCGTGACGCTCGCCCTCAACGCGCTGACGGCCCAAGTCCGACTGATCGAGGAGCACGGCTACAGGGGGGCCAAGTGCGTGCCGCTGGACTGGATCGCCGAAACGCGAGGCATCTGCGACCGGCTAGAAGCTGCCCTCGTCGCCGAAGGCCTGACCGACGCAGACCGGGCGGAGGTTCTCCCCGCCGAGTACGCGATAGCCGCATCCGTGCTGTGAGCCGACGGTAGGCCCGGGTGGCGGGCGCAGGTTCCCCCCGGGCCTACCGGCGCGGCACGTTCGACCAAGAAGAAGCGAGGCGGCCTCCGACCAGGGAGACCGCCTCGTGCCGTCGAGACTGAAGGAGACGACGACACCATGAACAGCGCTAGCGCCCGGATGAGGGCCGCGATCTACACGCGTACGTCCACCCTGCGGCAGTCGGAGGAGGGAACCTCCCCCGAGTACCAGCGCAAGGCGTGCGAGGAGAAGGCCTCCGAGAAGGGCTGGGCCGTCGCGAGGGTCTACCACGACGCGGTGTCGGGGGACCTGTTCAACCGGCCCGAGCTCGACCGGCTCCTCGCCGACTGCGAGGCGGGCCTCGTCGACGTCGTCGTGGTCGACCACATGGACCGCCTCGCCCGCGACCTCATGCCCAACGTGCTGATCCGCAACGCCCTGGAGGCCGCCGGGGTGAAGCTCTTCCCGCTCTCGACCGGCAAGATCGCGGAGACCGACGAGGACGAGTTCATGCTCGACCTCCAGGGCTCGATGGCGAAACTGTTCAAGCGCCAGCTCGTCAGGAAGATGGCGCGCGGCCAGCGCGAGCGCTTCAACCAGGGCCTGTGGGGAGGCGGCCGTCCGCCCTACGGCTACAGGACCGAGCCGGTCGACCCAGTCCACCCGAGGGCGGGGCGCGTCGCCGTCCCCGACACGAGGCCCGACGGCTCGGGCGAGGCCGACGTCGCCCGCCTCGCCGCGCGCCTGCTGGTCGACGACGGCCTCTCCACCGCGAGGGTGGCCGAGCGCCTCAACGCGCTCGGGTTCAAGCCCCGGCTGGCGGCCGAGTGGACGCACGTCCGCGTCCGCCAGACGATGGAGAACGAGGCCCTGGCGGGCCGCGTCGGGTGGGCCAAGCAGAAGGGCAACCGCGGCCAGCACCGGACGACCGGCAAGTACGGCGACGAGATCCGGATCCAACTCGACCCCATCGTGACGGAGGAGCAGCGCACCGCCGTCCTCGCGGCGCTGGAGGCCACGCGTCTCGGCCCGCGGCGGGCGAACAAGGTCTACCCGCTGTCGAAGCACCTGACGAGCGCGTGCGGGGCGACCTACTTCGGGACGTGGCGGGTCGACCGCGACACCCGCTCGTACATGTGCACCAACGGGAAAAAGAACCCCGCCAAGACCGAGCGCTGCGACTGCCCGCGGATCCCCTGCGACGACCTGGAGTGGGTCGTCCTCCAGTCGGTCATAGAGCTGCTGTCCGACCCCTCCTCCCTGCTGCGGCTGTCGGAGGAGCGCCTGCGGCAGGCGGCGCCCGGCGCCGCGGTCGAGGGCGTCACCGTCGAGTCGCTGGAGACGGAGATCAAGCGGCGTGAGGCGGAGCTGGAGCGCCAGGTCGAGGCGGTCCTCAGGGCCGGCGTGAGCGCCGAGACACTGGAGCGCGTGGCAGGCAAGATCCAGGGCGAGATCGAGTCCCTGAGGGCGCACCAGGCGTCCCTGAGGCGCACCCGGGCGGAGGCCGAGGCTGAGGGCCACGTCGTCGACCAGCTCGCCACCCTCGCCGAGCAGGGCCGCCGACGGCTGGAGAACCTGACCCTGGAGGAGCAGCGGGACCTCTACAACCTCCTCGACCTCAGGGCGAGGGTGGTCGACGTCCGCGACGGGGTGCCAGTCCTGGAGATGCGCGGGTCCGTCCCGCACGCGGCCGTCCTGGAGGCGCTCTCGGGCGAGGGGGAGCCCGGTAGACCTTCTAGCGGGGATCCTCGGCCCCCCGCACCTCGCCCACCACCAGCCGGTCGGGCCGCATCCGCAGCGCCTGCCTGACGAGGGTCTGCAGCGAGATCTCCCCCGCTCCCTCGATGTTGGCCGGTCGCCCCTCCAGCGCGACGACGTGCGGATGGTCCGGGCGCAGCTCGCTGGCGTCCTCGACCAGCACCATCCGCTCGCCGGGATCGACCAGCGACAGCAGCGCCGAGAGCACCGACGTCTTGCCGGTGCCGGTGCCGCCGGTGACCAGGAAGGCGCACCGCGCGTCGACCACCTCCTCGAGCAGGAAGGCACCGTCGGGCGGGATCGCTCCGGCGGTCACCAGCTCGGGCAGCGTCCAGACCCGACCGCGCGGCACCCGCAGCGAGATCACGGTGCCCGAGCGGGCCACGGGCGCCAGCACGGCGTGGAACCGCGTCCCGTCGGGGAGTCGTACGTCGGCGTGCGGGGTCGCGTCGTCCAGCCGCCTCCCCGCCGAGGCCGCCAGCCGCTGGGCCAGCCGCCGCACCGCGGCCTCGTCCGGGAAGCCCACCGCCACCCGCTCCAGCCCCGCGCCACGGTCGATCCAGACGTCCTCGGGCCCGTTGACCAGCACGTCGGTCACGTCCGCCAGCCGGAGCAGCTCCTCCAGCGGCCCCGCCCCGAGCACGTCGCGCCGGAGCAGGTCGTGCACCGCCAGCACGGTGGCGTCCCCCACCGGCGAGCCCGACGCGCGCAGCGCCTCCGCGACCCGGTGCGGCGTCAGCTCGCCCGCTGACCCGGCCAACCGACGGCGTACGTCGTCGAGGACCGCGGTCGACACGGGCGCACTCATTCGCTGTCCCCGCGACGTTGTTCGGCGGAGGAGCGCAGCGGAGGAGGCGAAGAACGTCGTGGGGTGTTCATGCCGCGTCCGCGAGCAGGTCGCGAGCGGCGCGGGCCAGCGGACCTCGGCCCGTCAGCGGGCCGAGCCCGCGATCGACCGAGGCGGCCAGGCCGCGCTGGTGGCCGACCGCGGCCACGACGGGCAGCCCGGTCACCTGCGCGGCATCGGCATCGCTCAGTCCGCCCGGTCGCACCACCAGGCCAGCGCGGGCGTCGCGCCCGAGGTCGGCGACCAGGCGCGCGGTCGCGGCGAGCCCCGGCACCGTGGCGGGGGTGACGACGAGCAGGTCGTCGCACCGGTCGACCAGCTCCGCCAGCGCCGGACCACCCTGACGAGCCAGGTCGAGGACCACGAGGTCGTGGCCGCGCACGGCCGACGGCAGGATCCGGCGCACGGTCGGCACGTCGAGCCGCCGTCGGAGTCCGGACCACGTCAGGACGCCGAGGTGGTCGCGGCGCGGCACACTCTCCCGCAGCGCGCGCGCCCCGAGCCGGCCGGCGGTCTCCACCAGCGCCTCCCACCGCACCCCCTGCCGGTCCTCCATCCCCAGCAACCGGTCGAGCCCGGGGCCCAGCGGGTCGGCGTCCACCAGGAGGGCGGGTGCGTGGGCCGCGTGCCACTGGGCGAGCGCGCAGGCGAGCGTCGTGGCGCCCGCCCCACCGACACCCCCCACCACCCCGACCGTCCGCCCCGGGGAGGCCCGCTCCCCCACGTCGGCCAGCACGTCGACGAGCCACTCGGCGGCCTCGAGAAGGTCGATCACCGACGCGGCGCCCAGCTCCACGGCGTACTTGAAGACGGCGTCGCCCGGTGCGATGCCGACGACGTGCACACCCGGTCGCCGCGCAGGGGCCAGTGCGGCGACCGCCGAGGCGGCGGCGGCGCCCACCAGCACGAGGTCGGCCTCGTGCCAGGAAGCCAGGGCGAGCGCCGGATCGGCGCAGACCCGGGCCTCGACGCCGGCCGCCGCGCACAGGGGGACGACGGAGTCGTGGAGCGAGGAGGACGAGGTGACGAGGAGGACAGGCATGCCGACCAGCGTCGACGTCCGCACCGACGGCAGGAAGGGCGAGGACCCGCAGCGTGTGGACAACCAGCACGGAAGCCCGCCTGTGGACGCCAGTTGGCCCCGGAAGACGGCCCGCAGGCCCCTACGATGAACGCATGACCCGCCCCACCGCGGCCTTCTTCGACCTCGACAAGACGATCATCGCCAAGTCGAGCACGTTGGCCTTCAGCCGCGAGTTCCAGGCGGGCGGGCTCATCTCGAGGCGCGCGATGCTGCGCTCGGCGTACGCCCAGTTCGTCTTCTTCACCGGCGGCGCCGACCACGACCAGATGGACAAGATGCGCGAGTTCATGTCGCAGCTGTGCGCCGGCTGGGACGTCGCCACGGTGCGCGAGATCGTCCACGACACCCTCAACAACATCGTCGAGCCGCTCGTCTACGACGAGGCCGTCACCCTCATCGAGGAGCACCGCCAGGCCGGTCGCGACATCGTCATCGTCTCCGCCTCCGGCGCCGAGGTGGTCGAGCCGATCGGCCAGCTGCTCGGCGCCGACCGCGTGATCGCGACGCGGATGGAGATCACGGACGGGAAGTACACCGGCAACATCGACTACTACGCCTACGCCGAGGAGAAGGCCCGCGCGATCGAGCACCTCGCGGAGACCGTCGGCTACGACCTCGCCGAGTGCTACGCCTACAGCGACTCCGTCACCGACGTGCACATGCTGAAGGTCGTCGGGCACCCCTTCGCGGTCAACCCCGACCGGGAGCTGCGCCGCATCGCGACGACCGAGGAGTGGCCGGTGCTGGCCTTCGTCCGGCCGGTCGCCCTCCGCCCGCGCTTCCCCGTCCCGCCGGCCAGGCCGACCCTCGCCGCGCTCGCCGTCGGGGGCGCCGTGGCCGCCGGTGGCGTCATCTGGGCCAACCGTCGCAAGCGGGACCTCGGCGCCTGAGCGGCACCCACCGGCCACCCCCAAAGTCAACCCTTGTGGACGCCGCCGGGCAGGACTAGAACTGAAGCAGGAACTCCACAGACAACACGTGCAGCGGGTACCCACGCGGCGATCAACCCATCCGATGGGGTGCTAGCCATTCGAGATCTTCTCGAGGGCGGCGACTTGCGAGTGCACTTGGTAGCCCAAGGCACGTGTCAGCGGCGGCACCCGATCCTCGTGAGCGGGTGCCGCTCGCATGCGAGGGGGTCTCGAGGCCCGCTGCGCTCCCACCTCAACCAGCGTGGACGAGTGGCGACGCCTCGGCACCCGCCGAGAACGCCTCGGCGCCGTAGAGCGCCCATGCGTGCACCCCGCTCGGCCCGCCGTCGCGGTAGGCGCGGAGGTTCGACTCGTACGCCGCCCGGTGGGCCAGGTGCCCGGCCTCCGGCACGACGAGCGACTTGGCGTCGACGCCCCGCGAGACCAGCACCAGCCGCTCGAGGGCCCGGGCCACGATCCCGTTGTGCGAGGCGAAGGGCGCGGCCGTCGCGACGTCGGCGTGGGCGATGGCGGCCACCAGCAGGGCGGGCGCCTCGGTCTTCGAGAGCAGGAGCTCGGCGACCCCGCGCAGCCGGTCGGCCGAGGCGGCGTCGCGCGGGCGGCCCAGCTCGTCCGGTCCCAGCGCCGCCGACCCGACGACGGCGTGCAGCCGCGCGATCGCCTGGAGCGGCGCGGTCTTGAGCAGTGGCGCGAGCGCGAGCATCGAGGCGGACAGCCGCACCGCGTCGGTCGCGATCTCGTCGGTCTCCCCCGCCCGCACGTGCTCCAGCGTGGAGACCGACCCCTCGAGGACGGCGCTCGCGTGGGCGCCGCGCAGCAACGACTCGGCGGTCATCTCCGGCGACGTACGACGCAGGCCGCGGTCGCGCAGCATCACGTCGATCCCGTCCCGGGTGCCGGCGTAGGCCGAGCGGACCCCTTCGAGGTCGGTGAGCCAGGCGAGCGGGTCGGTCATGGGGAGGACGGTATCCGTGACAACTTTCGGCACGCCGCTCGCATCACACCCCGACGTACCGTGTCGCGACATCGACCCTGGGGGACCACATGCTCCGCACCACCACCTTGCCCGCTGCCGCCCTGCTCGGCCTGACGCTGCTCGCGCCCGCAGGTCCGGCCACGGCCGCGGTGACCTGTCCCGGTGTCACCGCCACGATCTCCGGGACCGGCACGGTCACCGGCACGGAGGGCGACGACGTCATCGTCGCCGACGACGCGCTCACCGTGAACGCGCTGGGCGGCAACGACCTGATCTGCGTCACGGGCGACACCTACACCGATGTCTACGCCGGCGCGGGCGACGACGTCGTCGACGCCACGCTCGCGACCGGGGGCGTGAGCGCGACGCTCGGAGCCGGAGCGGACACCTACCGCGGCTCCGCGAACGGGGAGAGCGTCACCGGCGGCGAGGACGACGACCGCGACACGGAGCGTGACGTCATCGACCTCGGCAGCGGCGGGTTCGACAGCGTCTCCTCCGGAGAGGGTGGCGAGACGAACGCCGACGAGATCCGTGGCGAAGGCGAGCTCCAGCTCTTCTGGAGCGGCATCCCCACGGCGACGAGCGTCGCCCACGCAGGCACCGGCAGCACGTTCCAGATGCTCTACGCCAACGAGGTCGCCCGGCTGAAGATCGACACCGGGGCCGGCTATCTGTCGACGGGCCCCGGCCCCAGGCTCGACCTCGACGGGTTCACCGGGTTCTCCGTGCGCGGCTACAGCACCCTGCGCCAGGTCACGATCCTGGGCAGCAACCGGGACGAGAGCGTCAGCCTGGGGTGGAACACCAGCGCGAGGGTCACGCAGAGGGTCGCCCTCCGCGGCGGCGACGACCGGCTGAGCGTCGGGCTCTTCGCGAGGAGGAGCAGCTTCAGCGGTGGCGACGGCGTCGACGAGCTCGTCGCCGGCTCCCGGTCGCGGGTCGATCTCGACCTGGCTCGCGAGAGGCTGACGGCCGGCTCCGGCAGGAAGGCGGTCCGCGCTGAGGCCAACAGCTTCGAGGATGCCCGCCTCGCCTCATCGGTCGTCACGCTCACCGGCACCCGCCGGACCAACGACCTCGAGGTCAACGCCTGCCGTGCCACGGTGCACGGACTCGGTGGACGCGACGAGATCACCGCCTTCATCAACACCCCCGACGGAGCCCGGGTCGAGTGCGGCAACGGTCGTCGCACGCACTTCCTCGGCGGTCCCGGCAACGACACGCTGGTCGGCTCGGCTGGTCGCGACGTGCTGGTCGGCGGTCCGGGGCGGGACAGCGCCAACGGCCGCCAGGGCCGCGACACCTGCCAGGCGGAGAGGAGGACGAGCTGCGAGGTACGCCGCTGAGGTCCGGGGCTCGCCGGCGCTTGTAGCCTGTTCCCGATGAGCGACGATGCTGCCGAGAGCCCGACCACCGACCAGCTGGCGCGGTCCTTCGGCGCCGTCGCGGAGGCGTACGACCGGGGGCGCCCGTCGTACCCCGCCGACGCCGTCGCCTGGCTGGCCGGCGGCGACGCCAAGGTCGTCCTCGAGCTCGGCGCGGGCACCGGCAAGCTGACCCGCGAGCTCGTCGACCAGGGCCACGCGGTCTTCGCGACCGAGCCCGACGAGGCGATGCTCGCCGTGCTGCGCGAGCGGGTGCCGGAGGTGAGCGCCAGGCTCGCGACCGCGGAGGAGATCCCGGCCAACGACCGGTCGGTCGACGTCGTGGTCGTCGCGCAGGCCTTCCACTGGTTCGACCACGACGTGGCGCTCCCGGAGATCGCGCGCGTGCTCAAGCCCGGTGGCCACGTGGCACTGGCGTGGAACTTCTTCGACCAGCGCATCCCGTGGGTCCGCCGCCTCGTCAACGTCGTCGGCGAGCACGCAGCCTCCTCCCACGCGTCCTCCGACGTGCTGGTCGACCACGAGCTCTTCGAGCCCGCCGAGCGCACGACCTTCGCCTTCTGGCAGGACGTCAACCGCGACATCCTCGTCGACATCGTCGCGTCCCGCTCGTACGTCGCCTCGCTCCCGGAGGCCGAGCGGGAGGCCCGGCTCGACGCCGTCCGTGCCCTCTACGACGACTACGGCCGCGGCCACGACGGCATGCAGCTGCCCTACGTCACCGAGTGCTTCCGGGCGAAGGTCCGCGACCTGCGCGGGGAGTCGGCGACCAATCCCGAGGACGGCACATCCCATGAGGGACCGGTCGTGAGCGACGGGACCGACACGGACATGTTGCTCATCGACTTCCGCTGACCACACTTCCTGGGGGAACCGTGCGACGTACGACGCCACTGACCGCTGCCGCCATGCTGGGCCTGGCCCTGCTGGCCCCGACCACCTCGGCCACGGCCGTCGGCGAGACCTGCCGCGGCGAGGCCGCGACGATCGTCGGCTCCGGGCCGACCCTCATCGGCACCGAGGGCCGTGACGTCATCGTCACCGGCACCGCGACCGAGGTCTCCGCCCTCGGCGGTGACGATCTGGTCTGCGTGACCGGGACCGCCGGCACGTACGTCGCCGCCGGGACCGGCAACGACACCGTCGACACCACCGCGCTGGGCGGCGCCAGCCACGTCACCGTCTATCTCGGAGCCGGAGCCGACACCCTCGTCGGAGGCGCGGCCGCCGAGACGGTCACCACGGGAGATCCGCATCAGGGCTCTGACGTCGACAACGACACCGACTCGGTCAGCACAGGCGCCGGCGACGACCGGGTCGTCGTCGGTACGCAGTACCTGCCGAACACAGAGCTGAGGTCCGACGCCGTCGAGCTGGGTCCTGGCGACGACGTCGCCACGATCCAGAGCCGGACCATGCTGGCAGCGGCCACCATCGACGGCGGCGAGGGCACCGACCAGATCGCGGTCGACTTCACCAACGACGGCGTGTCGTCGGTCGACATGGAGCGGGGCATCGTCCAGGCCGGCGACGGGACCTACGCGAAGCCCGTGAGCCTCATCTCGTTCGAGACGGCCGACATCTCCACGACGTGGCCCGGCGGGTCCGGCGCCTGGGGTCCGGCCACGGTGTCCTACAAGGGGACGTCCGGGGACGACGTGGTCACGCTGCGCCCCGACCAGACAGCCTCCAACCCCGACGTCACGGTGCAGACCTTCGGCGGGGACGACCAGGTCCTCTTCGCCGACACGCCGACCTCGGACACGCGCGTCGACACCGGCGCCGGCGACGACCTCCTGGTGGCCGCCGGTCCCAACGGCGGCATGAGGCTCGACCTCGCTACGGGCGTGTGGCGCAGCGAGCGGTTCTTCGGCCCCGACCCCGCCTACTGGGGCCCGACCCCGGATGTCGTGACCTCGGCAGTGGACAACGTCGAGAACGCCTTCCTCATGGCTCCCGAGGTGAAGATCCTCGGCAACGGCAAGGCCAATGAGCTCTCCTACAACGGCTGCCGCGGCACCCTGCGCGGCGGCGCCGGCGGCGACCGCCTCAGCATCGTCGCCGGCGACCCGTGGTGGGACCAGTTCTCCTACGATTGCGAGGCACTCTCGCTCGAGGCGACCTCGACGATGGCAGGCGGGCCTGGCCAGGACCGCCTGCGCGGCGGCCCCGGCAAGGACAAGCTCCGGGGCGACGCCGGCAACGACGCGCTCCATGGCCGCGCCGGCGACGACGTGCTCCTCGGCGGCCGCGGGACCGACCAGGCGGACGGCGGCAAGGGCCGCGACCGCTGCGTCGCCGAGCGCGCGCGCCGGTGCGAGCGATGAGCGCCGTACGACGTCACTGACCGCTGCCGCGCTGCGAGCGCTGATCGCGGCTAGTCTCCGAGCGTGGCGACATGGAGGTGGCGGCGTACGTCGTTGGGTGGCGAGGCCGACCGCGCCGCCTTCCGCGCGCTGCACAACGCCTCGCTGGCGAGCCCCGCGCTGCGGGAGGGCCTGACCACGGCGAGCGCCGAGCGGTCCGTACGCCACCTGCGCGCGCTGCTCGGTACGCCGGCCGCCGGGCTGGGTGACACCAGCGGCCTGCTCGCGTGGGACGGGCTCGGCGGCCACCACCGCAGCCAGCTCGCGGCCACGATCAGCCAGGTCGCGGAGACCGGTCGCACGATGATCGTCGACGAGCGGACGCTGGTCTGCGACGACGGCGGCTGCCAGGTGCGGCAGGCCATCGTGAGCCCACTGGTCGTCGAGGACACCCTGATCGGCGCGCTGGTCGTCGGCGCCCCGCAGACCACCGGGGGACTCGTCCGCGCGGCCGACGAGGTGGCGTCGTGGGTCAGCGGCCAGCTCGAGCTCGCCGAGCTCGACGCGTCGCGGACCCGGCTGATGGAGGCCGAGGTGCGCGCGCTGCGTGCCCAGATCAGCCCTCACTTCATCTACAACTCGCTCGGCGCGATCGCCAGCTTCGTGCGGACCGACCCCGACCGGGCGCGCGAGCTCCTGCTGGAGTTCGCCGACTTCACCCGCTACTCGTTCCGCCGGCACGGTGAGTACACGACGCTCGCCGAAGAGCTCCGTTCCGTCGAGCGCTACCTCCTCCTCGAGCAGGCGCGCTTCGGCGACCGGCTGCAGGTGACGCTGCAGATCGCGCCGGAGGTGCTGCCCGTGGCGGTGCCGTTCCTCTGCATCCAGCCGCTCGTGGAGAACGCCGTACGCCACGGGCTGGAGGCGAGCGCCGACAAGGAGGACGGCGTCGGCCGTCTCTCCATCACCGCGCGCGACCTCGACCAGGAGTGCGTGCTGGAGGTGGAGGACGACGGCATGGGCGAGGACCCCGAGCGGGTGCGGCAGGCGCTGGCCGGCGACGCGTCGATGGACTCCGTCGGACTGGGGAATGTCGACGCAAGGCTTCGCAACGCCTACGGCGACGACTACGGTCTGGTCGTCGAGACCGCCCCAGGCGCCGGCACGAAGGTCATCGTGCGGGTGCCGAAGTTCGCCCCCGGAGTCCAGGTATGACGCCGCTCAAGGTGCTCGTCATCGACGACGAGCGTCCCGCCCTCGACGAGCTGACCTTTCTGCTCGGCCGCGACCCGCGCATCGGCGAGGTCCGCGGCACCGACTCCGCGACCGAGGCGCTGCGGGTGCTGCAGGCCGAGGAGGTCGACGCCGTCTTCCTCGACATCCAGATGCCCGGCCTGACCGGTCTGGACCTGGCCCAGGTGCTCTCGCGCTTCAAGTCGCCGCCGCCGATCGTCTTCGTCACCGCCCACGAGGAGCACGCGGTCGCGGCCTTCGAGCTGCGCGCCGTCGACTACGTCCTCAAGCCGGTGCGGGAGGAGCGCCTCGCCGAGGCCGTACGCCGGGTGGTCGAGGCCGGCGGCCCGGCACCGTCGGGCGACGTGCAGATCCCCGTGGAGCGCGGCGGCGTCACACGCTTCATCAACCGCTCCGAGATCACCCACGTCGAGGCCCAGGGCGACTACGCCCGGCTGCACACCGCCGAGGGCTCGCACCTCGTCCGTACGCCGCTGAGCTCGCTCGCCGAGCAGTGGGCACCGGCGGGCTTCGTGCGGATCCACCGCTCGGTGCTGGTCGCGCTCCCCCACGTCGAGGAGGTCCGCAGCGAGGGCGGTCGGGTCAGCGTCGTGGTCGGCGGCACCGAGCTGCCGGTGAGCCGGCGGCACACGCGCGAGCTGCGGTCGGTGCTCACCCGGCGCGAGCCGTGAGCGAGCAGCCGCAGCCACGGGTCCGGGTGACCGGTCCGCCGCGGCGGCGCGCGGACGTCGTACGGTCCGCCGGGACGCGGGAGATCGACGCGGAGACCGCGCTCGGCGAGGTCTTCATGCGCTCGCTGCTGCGCGAGCAGCTGGTGCTGGCGATGCGCGTGCTCGCCGCGCTGGCGCTGACGGTCGGGCTGCTGCCGGTGCTCTTCCACCTCTTCCCGTCGCTGGGCGAGGTGCGGTGGGGGCCGGTGCCCGTGGCGTGGCTGCTGCTCGGGGTGCTGACCTATCCGTGGCTGGTGGCGCTGGGCTGGTTCTACGTCCGGCGCTCGGAGGCCAACGAGCGCGACTTCGCCGACCTGGTCGGGTCGGTCGTGCCGGAGAACCCGACGTGAGCGCCCCATGAACACCGACATCGTCCCCGGCGTCGTCGCGGTCGTCCTCGTCTCCCTGGCCACGCTGGCGATCGGCACGTGGGGGCTGCGGATCTCGCGGACCACGAGCGACTTCTTCGTCGCCTCGCGCACGGTGCGGCCGCGGCTCAACGCGAGCGCGATCGGTGGGGAGTACCTCTCCGCCGCGTCCTTCCTCGGCGTCGCCGGCCTGCTGCTGACCTTCGGCGCGGAGATGCTCTGGTATCCCGTCGGCTGGACCGCGGGCTACCTCGTCCTGCTCGTCCTCGTCGCCGCTCCCCTCCGCCGCTCGGGCGCCTACACGCTGCCCGACTTCGCCGAGGCCAGACTGGGCTCGCGCGGCGTGCGCAAGCTGTGCTCGGTGCTCGTCGTCGGCATCGGCTGGCTCTACCTCCTGCCGCAGTTCCAGGGCGCCGGCGTCACGCTGCGCGCCACGATCGGAGCCCCGCCGTGGGCCGGCTCGCTGGTCGTCGCGCTGGTCGTGCTGGCGTCGGTGAGCCCGGGCGGGATGCGGTCGATCACCTTCGTGCAGGCCTTCCAGTTCTGGGTGAAGCTGACGGCCCTGCTGATCCCGGTCTTCGTCCTGCTCGCGGTGTGGGCCTCGGACGGCGCGGCGGACCCGACCACGTCCGCACCCGCCTCGTGGTCGATCCCGCTGGCGGCACCCGGCGGCGGCATCGGTCTCTACACGACGTACTCCCTCATCGTCGCGACGTTCCTCGGCACGATGGGCCTGCCGCACGTGGTCGTGCGGTTCTACACCAACCCCGACGGTCGGGCTGCACGTCGTACGACGCTCGCGGTGCTCGGGCTGCTGGGCATCTTCTACGTCCTGCCACCCGTGTACGCCGCCCTCGGCCGCGTCTATGCACCCGACCTCATCTCGGGTCGCTCGGACGTGCTGGTGCTGGAGCTGCCCCACCTGATGGTCGGCGGGCTGCTCGGGGCCGTGCTCACGGGGCTGGTCACCGCCGGCGCCTTCGCCGCCTTCCTCTCGACGAGCTCCGGCCTCACGATCGCGGTGGCGGGCGTGCTGTCGCAGGACGTGACCGGCCGGCGCTGGGGCTCCTACCGCCTCGGCGGGGTCGCGGCCTTCCGCGTGGCGGCGGCCATCGCGGTGGTCGTCCCGCTGCTCCTGTCTCTCCCGGCTCAGGACGTCGCTGTCGCCCGGACCGTGGGCCTGGCCTTCGCCGTGACCGCCTCGACCTTCGCGCCACTCCTGATGCTGGGCATCTGGTGGCGCGGGCTCACGCCGACCGGGGTCGTCGCCGGGCTGTTGCTGGGCGGGCTCGGCTCGGGCGCTGCCGTCGCCTGGACCTTGGCGGCCTCGCCGTCCGCCGGGTGGACCGCCGCCCTGCTGGGTCAGCCCGCGGCCTGGTCGGTCCCTGCGTCGTTCCTCACGATGGTCGTCGTCTCCCGCCTCACGCGCGCCTCGGTCCCGGCGCACGCCGGGCGCTTCATGGTCCGCCTCCACACCCCCGAGGCCGTCGACCTCCAGCGCGGTTAGCCCCCGTGGACGCGGTCCGCCCCGACCCCTTGGGGTGCATTGCTAGGGTCCTGACATCGTCCGCCGCACTCGGCGCGGCTCGGGTTCGGGGACCCTGTGGACGCTGTTCGTGGGGTGGAGAACATGGGGATCAGAGCGCTCGTCGCGTCGCTGGCCGTGCTGGTGCTGGTGCCGATGTCGGCGCTGCCCGCGACGGCCGCACCGGTCGAGTCGCGTGCCCAGAGGGGTGCGGCCGCCCTCTGGGAGAGCGACTTCGCCGCCGACCTGACCGAGCAGGAGTGCGGGAGCTGGCGGCTCGACAGCGACGGCTTCTGCACCGCCGACGACTCCCGCAACGGCGTCGAGCTCGGCACGAGGTTCGAGACCTCGCGCGAGCTGACCATCACCGGGGTTCGGGTCTATCGCGTCGACCCAGCCACGATCACCGGCTCCCTGTGGGACGCCGACGGCAACCGCCTGGCCACGGCCACCTTCGACCCGCTGGTCCGCAAGGGTTGGCAGGACCTGGTCTTCGCCACGCCGGTCGTGATCTCGCCCGGCCAGACCTACATCGCCTCCTACTACTCCCCCGCGACCAAGTACGCCTTCCAGTACGACTACTTCAGGCGCGCGGTCACCCGCGGACCCGTCACTGCGCTGCGGGCCACCGAGACCAGCCCCAACGGCGTGCACTGCTACGACGTAGCCACCTGCTCGTTCCCGGTCAACAGCTTCCGCGACTCCAACTACTGGGTCACCCCGCTGTGGCCGACCCCCGGCACCGACACCCCCGAGCCGCCAACCGACCCGCCGACCGACCCGCCAACCGACCCGACGCCCCCGGGCGCCGACGTCGAGCCGCCGAAGGTCCGCACCACCGCGCCGAGCAGGGGCGCGAAGGGCGTCGGGCTCGCCAGGACGATCAAGGTCACCTTCTCCGAGCGTGTCCAGACCAAGGGCCTCACCAAGGCGAACGTCCGTCTGCTGCGCAAGGGACACCGCAAGCCCGTCGCCGTCACGATGCGCTACGACGAGGGGCGCAACCGCCTGACGCTCGACCCCAAGGGCGGCCTGCGCGCCATGACGAGGTACCACGTCGTGATCACCTCGCGCGTCCTTGACCTCTCGGGCAACCCGCTCGACCAAGACCCGCGCAAGCCCGGCATCCAGCCGGCCACCTTCACCTTCACGACCCGCTGACTCCTCCGCCGGTGATCGCTGGTCGAGGTGCGAGTGGAGCGATCCTCGAAGCCACGCCGCACCAGGCGCACACTCTCCTCATGCCCGAGGACATCGTCGCGTTCCGACTGTGGCCCCCTGTCGCGATCGGCGCCCCCCTGCTGGCCGGCGCGCTGGCGACGGCGTGGTGGGGCGACCCCGTCGAACCCGGCCCCTGGCGCGTGCCCCTCGGCTGGGCGCTGGTGGTGCTGTTCGTCATCTGGAACGGCTGGTCGCTGTGGCTGTTCGCCCGCCACGAGACAGGGCTGCTGCCGGGCTCGCCGACCGAGGCGATGATCGAGGAAGGCCCCTACCGCCTGTCCCGCAACCCGCTGTACGTCGGCCTCCTCGCGCTCTACCTCGCGCTGGCGCTGTTGGGCGGCAGCTTCTGGGCCCTCGTGCTGTTCCCCGTGGCAGTGCTGCTCGTCCTCTGGGGCGCGATCCTGCCGGAAGAGCGCTTCCTCCACGCCCGCTTCGGCGACCCGTACGACGCCTACAGGAGCAGAGTTCGCCGCTGGCTCTAGATCGCTGGTTGAGCAGCGAGCGAAGCGACGTCCACCCGCTGGTTGAGCAGCGAGCGAAGCGAGCGTGTCGAAACCAAGGCCCCACCCCACGCGATCTTCAACCCACCGTCCGGAGGCGAGATCGCCGTCTCCCCGCCCTCGTCGTGGATCAGCGGCCAGTCGAGTGCGCGCGTAGTGCTGCGGCGAAATGATCCGCCTCAGGCCCGACGGCGTACGTGCTTCGCAGCGAGCCAGGTCTCGAACCGTCCAGCAGCCGTCATCAGGTAGCGGAGCACCCCTGCTTCCAGCTGCGCGGTCTCGCCTCGCAACCCGAACATCTCGTAGTCGGCCCGGCGCTCGGGTGAACACTCGTGCTCCCGCAGGGCGGTCCGATCGACCGACGCCCCGCACACAGGGCAGGGCATGAATCGGGACCTGAACATCACACTCCCCTCACTCCCACCAACAGTACCCACGCACGGTTCCCGAGGCTTCACATCACCGCGGCGTCGGGTCTAGCGTGGGCCGGAGTGAGCTGGCGCCAGAGCGGAGGCTCAGATGGCAGAAAATGCAGACCTCGCACGCAGGTTGCACGAAGCATGGAACGAGCGGAACTTCGACGAGATCGCCGAAGCGACGGCCCCGGACGCGACGATCACCATCGTCGGCTCGGGTGACACCTTCGAGGGCGTCGAGGGCTCGCGTGACTACAACAAGATGTGGGCCGACGGCTTCCCGGACGGCAAGGTCACCATTGACCGGGTCATCGAGTCGGGCGACCTCGTCGTGGTCGAGTTCACCGGTCGTGGCACCCACACCGGGACCCTGGTCACCAGCATGGGAAACATCCCGGCGACCGGGCGATCGTTGACCCTGCAGCTCTGTGACGTCATGGAGTTCAAGGACGGCAAGGTCCGGAGCCAGAGGACGTACTTCGACACCGGATCCATGATGGCTCAGCTCGGCCTCGGGGCTGGACAGACGGCATCCCAGCACCAGTAGTAGATCGATCAGGCACAACCGGCGTCGGCTCACCGCCGGGGAGGTCGCGACATTGCTGCTGCGCCCCGTCGAGGAGGGCGACCTCGACGAACCTCGCCAAGCGGCCCCGATCGCGCGACACTGGTCGCGTCCGATCTCACGCACCGGAGGCGTCGGTGGAGGAGAACTCGTCCGCATCGGACCGCACCTTCCTGGAGGAGCTGCGGCGGCATCGCGCGGAGCTGCGCGAGTCGATGGGCGCGCTGGAGGACGCCCTGGCCGCGCCGGCGACCTCCGAGCACTCACGCTGGACGCAGCGGGTCGAGGCGGCCCTGGTGGAGGTCGCGGGTGACTTCCGCACGCACATCCACATGACCGAGGGTCCGAGCGGGCTGTACCTCGAGCTCCTCAAGACCTCGCCACGGCTGGCCGGTGCCGTCGACGGCCTCACGCGCGACCACCTGCTGATCGGCGGTCAGATCGACACGTTGCTGGCCCGGGTGGCCGGGCCGGACGTCATTGCCGACGTGGACGACGTACGCGGCTCGGGCACGGCCCTGCTCGGACGACTCGTCCGGCACCGGCAGCGAGGCGCCGACCTCGTCTTCGAGGCCTATGAGTTCGACATCGGCGGCGAGACCTGAGCCCGATCACCCCTCGCCGGGTGCCCCACCGCCAGCGCCTGACATCGCAGCGTCTTTGCCAGCGTCCACTCGACGGCCTGGTCGTACGACGCCTGCAGGAGCAGAGTCCGCCGCTGGCTCTGAGCCCCCACGTCGCCGGTTGAGCAGCGAGCGGGATCGCTGGTTGAGCAGCGAGCGAAGCGAGCGTGTCGAAACCAAGGCCCTAGCCCTCACCACGAACTCGTTCCCCTCCGGATCCGCCATCTCGACCTCACCGCCACTCCGCTCGACGAGCGAGGCCCCCAGAGCCGCCAACCGCTCGACCTCAGCATCCAGCTCGTCCGCCACCAGCACGAAGTACATCCGGTTCCGTCCATGCCGCTCGTTCAGCGGCTCCCCACCCCACGAGATCTTCAACCCACCGTCCGGAGGCGAGATCGCCGTCTCCCCGTCCTCGTCATGGACCAGCGGCCAATCCAAGGCAGCCGCCCAGAAGACGCCGACCTCGCGCGTCCCGTCGGCGGCCAGCTCGCCGAGGAAACCCGTCCCCTCCAGCCAGTTGTTCCCCTCCGGGATCACGCAGAACTCGTTGCCCCCGGGATCAGCCAGGACGACGTGGTCCTCCTCCGGCAACTGCCCGACATCGAGGTGCGTCGCACCCAGCTCGAGCGCCCGAGCGACGGTCGCGTCCTGGGCAGCGGAGTTGCTGGTCAGGTGAAGGTGGATCTGGTTGAGGCCGACCTTGGGCTCGTCGGCCGTCTGGAAGGCAAGCCGGACCGGCGCGTCGACATCCGAGAGCACGAGACCCTGTCGCGAAGACCTGAGCAACCCTGACCAGAAGGTTGCGAGCTCCTCAGGGTCCAAGGCGAGGATGGTCAGCGCATGCAGCGTGGATGCCATCCTCGGACACTAGGCACGACGATCACCCAGCCGCCAACGGATATCGCTCCACGGGGAGCGGCCTCGCTGCCAGTCGGTCGGTGCTCAGGCGGTCAGATCTTGTCGCGCCCCGAGGACGCGAGGAGAAGGTGCAGTCGCTGCGGAGCTTCACGATCTTGTCGGCTGCGGCGACCTTGCCGACCTTGACGACGACGTTCACGAGGCCGTTCGAGCAGTCGCGGGCTCCCGCGGCGCCGGTGGCGGTCACTGTGCCCTTGGCCTTGACCTTCACCTCGCTGTGAGCTGCGACGGCACAACCGACGTCCGGCTCAGCCGGCTTCGGCCGCCTCCTTGATCGACGCTGCCTCGGTCTCGACGTAGCGCCGCGTCAGGGACTTGGTCATGAGCCAGCCGACGGGTGCCATCAGCCCGGAGACGGTGATGCTGAGCGAGAGTCGGCTGCCCTCCGCGTGCGGCTCGACCACGTGCCCGGCGACGACCCTGACTCCCGGCGACGCCGACTCCCACGTGAACGACGTACCTTCGTCGAGCTCGGTGACCGTCCACACCGCCTCGGGCAGCTTCGGTTGCCGCAGTCGGGTCCGGGACCCGACCGCCAGCGGACCGTCGTCCAGGCGCTCCACGGAGCCCACCGTCGCGATGTGCTCCGGCCAGCCCTCGACGTCGACGATCAGCCGCCAGACACGCGCGGGGGCGGACGCGATGATGACGGAGTGCTGCAGACCAGCCATGCCAGGAGTCTAGGAATCCTTCATCACGAAGACCATGGCGTCGGCCTCGCGTCCGAGCTCCCGCCCGGAATGCGTCGACCCCGCACCCTTTGTGGGGTTGTGGGGACCCCGGTGGCGTTCGCGGCCTGGTGCCCGTCCGGCGTACGGTGGTCAGGCACGTCAGATGATGCGAGTCCCGGAGGTCCTGACATGCGGCTCGACCACCTGTGCGACGTGAGCTGGACCTATGACCTGCTCCACGAGGTGCCGCCTGCCGCCGGGGCCGACGGCCGGGTCTACGGACAGGGCACGGCCACCCTCGCCGGCCGACTGTCGGGGACGGCGCAGTGGTCCAACTTCCCGCGGATCCGCGACGGCTTCGCCCTGCCCGACGCCCGCGGAGTGATCCGTGCCGGCGACGCCGAGGTGCTGTTCGCCCTCTCCGGCCTGTCCGCGCTGGACGACGGCCAAGGGGTCCACGTGATGACGTTCCAGACCGCGGCGCCGTCCCACCTGTGGCTCAACCACGTCCTCGCCGTCGGCGAGGGGACGATCGACGTCGCGCACGCGCGGCTGGCCATGCGCTACTACGAGTGCCGGGTCGAGCTCCCCCTGGAGGACTTCGCGACCTGACGCGGTCGAGGCTGCAGTCAGGCGCCTGCGGCGGCCTGCACCGGGCCGAGCTCTCGGCCCAGCTCCGGGCACAGCTCCACGAGCACCCGCAGCTCCGCGTGCGTCACGAAGGAGGGGTTGCTGCCCGCCGGCATCCGCAGCACCTCGAGGGTGGTCAGGCCCGGGTGACCGGTCAGCTCCGAGCGCAGCAGCGGGTGGGCCAGGGGCGAGAGCGCGATCGGGATCAGGTCCCCGTCCGCGCGCCCCGTCGTACGTCCGGCGGCGTAGATCCCGGCCGGGTGCTCGCGCTCGGTCCCGCTGACCCACAGCAGCACCGGCTGACCGGCAGCGACGAGCTCGGTGCGGTAGGTCGGCCGCACGCACCAGGTCGCCACCCCGGCGAAGCCGGCCCGCACGTGCGCCGTGGTCGCCGGCACGCTGCCGGTGGCTTTGACCAGCCACGCGCCGAGGGTCTCGCTGGTCAGGGCGCGATGCGGGACAGGCACCCCTCGAGGGTGGCACACCCGTCGACGCGGTCCGCGGGCCCTGCAGGCCTGACCGAACCCGCCGTCGCTCAGCTTCCTGCCACCGGCAGGTGCAGCACCACGTCCTTCAGCTTCATCGCCCCCACCACCCGGCTCCCGAAGCCGGCGTACATGTCCGAGACCGGCGACACCGTCAGGAAGAGCGTCTGCCCGGCGGGTACGTCGACCGCGACCGAGGGCAGCTGGATGCCGGTGCGCGGCTTGTTGATCGCGATGCCGTTCTCCCGGATCGGCAGCATGTTGTTCTGCACGATCCGCGCGTCGGCCGGGCTGGTGCCCACCGACAGCGCCAGGAAGGCGCGGTTGTCGAGGCCGAGCGTCGTGATCTTCCCGTCCAGAGTGGGCGAGCCGGCGATGGTGATCGGGCCCTGGGCGACGGGGTAGGCGATCGGCGCACCGACGCCGACGGTGCTGACGACGTCACCGAGCTCGACGGTGGTGTTCGGCGAGACGGAGCCCACCTTGACGCAGCGGTCACCGGCGGCGGTGGTCAGGTGGAACGTGCCGAAGCCGCGGAGCCCGGTCTTCGTGCCCTGCAGGTTCTGCTGGAGGAACCGCAGCCCCAGGTCGGCGAAGGACGGGCTGCCCAGCGTCGGCGAGCACGCGTCGCTGGTGGCGAGCGGGATGTCGACGTTGGTGCCGGTCGGCAGCGCCGACGGCAGCGTGTGGCCGCCGTTGTAGCCGAGGAAGATGCTCTTCGCCCGCGCCTTGGCGGTCAGTGCGCGGGTGAAGTTCTTCAGGCCCTGGTCGAGCGGGAAGAGGTTGTCGGTCTCGCCCTGGCCGAAGAGCACGGGGATGTCGAGCTTGCGACCCTTCCGCACGTGCCACTCCGGGCCGTTCTTGTCGAGGTAGTCGTGGAGGTACGCCGGCACGTTGCCCGTCGCGGTCGCCTCTGCGAAGCCCCGCAGCACGAGGGGCGGCAGCGCGTTGGTCGGCAACCCGGCGGCGACCAGGGCGCTCGCCCACTCGGTCCGCGGGACGCCCTCCGGGAAGAGGCTCTCGGTCAGGCCGAACCAGGTGATCTCGGGGACGAGCGCGTCGAAGCGGGTCGCGCCCTTGTCGCGGAGCTCGCTGAAGGCGCCGACGAACTGGTAGCCGCCGCCGTACGACCCACCGATGGCGCCCAGCACGGGGTCGCCCGGCTTCTCCTTCTCCACCCACGCCTGCGCCGCGACGAGGTCGACGATCTTGCGGACGTCCTTGCCCTCGACGTCGGGGTTCTCGATGTAGGCCTGGCCGCCGCTCTCGCCGAAGCCGCGCTGGTCGAAGCTCAGCACACCGAAGCCGGCGTCCGTCAGGTAGGAGAACGCTGCGGGGTCCGTCGTACGACTGCCGCCCCAGCCGTGGCTGTGCAGCACCATCGGCACCGGGTTGGCCTTCGTCGCTCCCGCGGGCCGGAAGAGCGTGAAGCAGATCTCGACCGGCGCGGTCGTGCCCGGGTCCGGGACGCTCGTGATGCACCCGTCGGTCGTGGTGACCTGGGCGGCGGTGGCCGGCGAGCCCAGGAACGGCAGGGTGGCGGCTGTGAGGGCGCTGACGACGGCGGCTGCGATGAGTCGGTGCATGGCGGGGGCCTCTCGGGTGACGGCGGTCACCCTTACCAACGAGTAGTCCCGCCGGTGGCTACGGCGCCTGCCGCGCTCAGCGGTCAGCGGTGGCGTCTGGCCAGCTCCAGGCCCGCGTCCCACCCCGGCGCGCGACCACCGGGAGGCGGGCGGATCGCGTCCATGTCGTGGCCCGCCCGCGCCAGCGCCCACGCGACGACGGAGTTCGAGTTCCACATCTCGCCGAGGGCCAGCTGGTCCCGGCCCCACACGAGCGGTGGCACGAGCTCGAGGATCCCGAGCACCTCGGCGACCCGGGCCGGGTCCTCCGTGGTGCGGACCGGGCTGTCGACCGCCTCGTCGACGTCGGGGATGCGGCCGCCGGGCCAGCAGCGCACCTCGTAGCGGAACGCACGGAGGCGACCGAGCCTCGTGGACCCGACGGCGCCCTCGCAGAGGACGCCGCGACCGGGGTCACGGACGTTCCACACCGGCCCCATCTCCACGGCGTACGTCACGTCGCCGGCGTGCACCATCAGCCCGGAGTGGTAGAGGTCGGTGGGCGCGCGGTGCTCGCGCCACGCCGCCCACCGCTCGTAGGCCCGGCCGTTGGCGCGCACGAAGTGACCGCCCGCGCCGAGGGGCAGCCAGTAGAGGTCCACCCACGCGTCCACCGCTCACCTCCCCTCCCCGGAGCTCCCGGACATCGGTCATGCGTGGATCCTCCGACCTCGGCGCCGTGCGCGCATGTGAACTGGTCTACCGGGGTACCGGGCGTCATGAGCACCCCGATGTACGTCCGTTCCCTCGGTCAGGTGCTGGGCATGCTCGGCGCCGGCGTCGCCCGGGTGGCGGTGACCGTGATGACCGCGGTGGGCGTGACGCGCAGGTCCGGCTCCTAGGACCACGCGTCCACGCGGGTGTGCAATCGCACGTGCGTGCCGGACAGGTCGTTGCCGACGTCGACGGCCATGCACAGCTGGCGCGCCAGCCACAGCCCGTAGCCGTGGTCCGACGGCATGGCCGGCGGCAGCAGACCCATCAACGGGTCCATCGGTCCGCGACCACCGTCGTCCACGTGGCAGATCCAGCTGGCCCCCTCCTCGTAGACGTGGAGGAGCGCAGGCGGCTGGCCGTGCAGGAGCGCGTTCGTCAGCACCTCGGTGACGGCCAGCGCCACGTCGGCGACGACCTCGGGATCGAGCCCGGCCTCGGCGCCGCACGCCTGCACCAGGCGTCGCGCTCCGGCCACGTCGGCGGGTGACCCGCAGTCGAGGGTGGTGGCGCCCGGAGGCGGCGGTGCCACGGCGGCGAGCGCGGCGAGCTGGTCCCACGGGTCGTCGTAGCGCGGGTTGGGCGACAGCGCACCACCGCTGCGGACGGCGCCGTGGGTCCGCATCCCGATGTCGAGCAGGTGCGTGGGGAGCGAGCCCGCGTCGTAGGGGCACAGGAGGTCGACGTCGTGCTCGGCGAAGACCAGGTTGACCGCCGCCTCGATGCGGCGGTAGTCGACCAGCTCGGCAGGAGTGCGGTGGTCGAGCGCCTGCTCGGCGACCACGGTCGTGCGTACGCCGGGCGCCCGCGCCGCGAAGTCGAGCATCACGCGGTAGACGTTCCACTGCGGCGCGTAGGCGACCGCGTCCTCGACGAAGGTCACCTCGTCGGCGTCGCGGCCCAGCGTCGAGCGCAGCTGGTCGACGCGCTGCGGGGGTGCCATGACGAGTCCGCGGTGCCCGAGCTCGAGCCCCTCCCGGAGGAAGCCGCCGGTCTCGGCGGCGTACTGCAGGGCGCCGTCGTAGAAGAGTGACGTGTGCGTGGCTGCGCTCATCGTGCCCCCCTCCCACGGGCTCACCAGTCACTCTAGGACGAGATGTGCCGCACTGACCATGGAGTTCGCACACACCTTCGTGGCAGGACCTCCGGACGCAGAAGAGCCCCGACCGCCAGGCGGTCGGGGCTCAACGTGGTGAGATCAGGAAACGCGAACGTTCTCGGCCTGGGGACCCTTGGGGCCCTGGGCGAGGTCGAACTCGACCTTCTGGTTCTCGTCGAGCGACTTGTAGCCGCCGGACTGGATCGCGGAGAAGTGGACGAACACGTCCTCGCCGCCGCCGTCCTGGGCGATGAAGCCGAAGCCCTTCTCGGCGTTGAACCACTTGACGGTGCCTGAAGCCATGATGATTTCCTTTGTTTCGTGTCGGGGCTGTCTGCCCCTGAACCGCTGAAGACATCCATGCGTTTCTGATGTCCAGCGAACCGAAAACCAGGAGTACGAGATACGAGCCGCACATGTGTGCGGCCAGGACGGCTCGGGAGCCGTCCCTTCAACAACCCCCATCGTAGGGCATCGGCCTCCGGTTGTCGGCTTCGCCGCCTCAGCGACGCAGCAGAAGCGCCGAGTCACCGAACTCGTGCCAGAGATAGCTCTCCGCGACGGCCGCGTCGTACGCCGCCTGCGTGAGGCGCTCGCCGGCCACCGCCTCGACCAGCAGCAGGTGCGAGGCGAGGGGGTCGTGCCAGCCGGTGACGAGGCCGTCGACGACACGTGGCGGGTCGGCAGGAGTGATCACGCGCGCGCTCCAGCCCGCCGCCGCCTCGACCCGCCCGTCGACGACGGCGGACTCGATCGCGCGGGTGGCGGTGGTGCCCCCCGCGATCACCCGTCCGCCCCACGAGCGCGCGGCGGACACCAGCCGGGCCGACTCCGCGGGCACCTCGAACCACTCGGGTCCCGGCGCCTCGCCGGCCTCCTGTGAGGAGACCCCCGTGTGCAGCGTGACCGGAGCGAAGAGGACGCCGGATGTCGCCAGCCGCGTCACCAGCGACTCGGTGAACGGCCGTCCGGCAGAGGCCATCTCGGCGCTGCCGGGGCGGGTGCCGAAGACCGTCTGGTAGCTGGCGAGCGGATAGCGGCGGTCGAGGTAGCCGTAGGCGATCGGCCGTCCGTTCCAGGCGAGCTGGCGGTCCAGGTCACCGCGGACCGACGCGCGCCAGAGCCGGTTGCCGGACCCGGTCGGCGAGGACGCCTCGTCGCCCGGCCACGGTGAGCGCAGCGTCAGCCGGACGTCACCGACCTGCACGCTGTCGCCCGCGGCGGCGTCGAGGAGGGCACGCGCGGCGTCGGGCGCCGTACGCAGCTCGACGACGCGGTCGCCCGAGTCGAGGCGGTGGGCCACGTGGACGACGACCGGCCGGCCGTCGAGCGAGGCGTCGATCTCGCCGGGCACGGTGGCGGACGTGTTCACGACGAGCACGTCGCCCGCGCGCAGGTGGTCCGGGAGGTCGCGGAACCGACCGTGCGACAGCCCGTCCGGGGTCGCGACCAGCAGCCGGACCTCGTCGCGCGCCACACCGCGCTCCTCCGCGGGCTGCGGGGCGAACGCCGACGCGGTGAACCTGGTGCGCGGGGTCTCGATCAGCACGGCCATCACGCCTCCCCTCCTACGTCTGCGGCCCGGTAGCGACCCGACCCTGGCCGGGCGTCGAGCAGCGCGAGCAGTCGCGGCACCACGGTCTCGGGCAGCGGTCGGTCGGAGATGTCCTCGCCGGGGAAGGCGTCCTGGTGCATCGCGGTGCGCATGTCGCCGGGGTCCACGGCGTACGCCGTCAGGCCGGTCTCCGCGGCACAGGTCAGCGTCAGGTGGTCGAGCGCGGCCTTGCTGGCGCCGTAGAGGCCCCAGCCCTCGTAGTGGTTGACCGCGGCGTCGGAGCTGATCGAGAGGAGCACCCCGTCGGCGGTGCGCAGCCACGGGAGCAGCGTCGAGGTGAGGACCAGCGGGCCACCGACGTTGGTGCGCCACACCTGCTGGAGGTCGGCGACGTCCACCTCCGCGAGCGGGCGCATCGGCAGCGGGCCGAGAGTGCTGGCGTTGTGGACCAGCAGGTCGAGCCGGCCGTGCGCCGTCACC
Source organism: Nocardioides sp. (assembly GCF_025965415.1). Lineage (GTDB taxonomy): Bacteria > Actinomycetota > Actinomycetes > Propionibacteriales > Nocardioidaceae > Nocardioides. The sequence goes on along the minus strand of NZ_JAOPWY010000004.1, from coordinate 6,577 downwards.
TCCGCGAGCAGGCGGTCGCGGTGCTCGGCGTCGGTGAGGTCACCGACGAGGACGGTCACGCCGTCGGGGAGCTCCGCCTCCTTGAACCTCCCTGCGCCACGGCCGTCGGTGATGACCCGCCATCCCCGCTCCGCCAGCGCCCTGGTCAGCGCCAGCCCCAGGCCGGCCGATCCCCCGGTGACGAGCGCCACCCGTTCTGTCGTCTTCGTTGTCATGACTCCATGGTTCAAGTTAAAGTGAACTTGAGATCAAGGAGTGAAGCGAGATGGATGCGCGAGATCTGCTGCCGATGGGCGAGATCGCCCGGCGCAGCGGCTTCGCCGCGTCGGCGATCCGCTACTACGAGGCGGAGGGCCTGATCGAGGCGCACCGCTCCGGTGGTGGGCAGCGACGCTTCGAGCGCAACGTGCTGCGCCGGCTGGCCTTCATCCGGGCGGCGTCCAACGTCGGGCTGACCATCGAGGAGATCCGCGACGAGCTCGCCCGGCTGCCGGGCAACCGCAACCCGACCAAGGCCGACTGGCAGCGCATCTCCCAGCACTGGCGCACGCGGCTGGACGAGCAGATCGCCGCACTGCAGCGCCTCAAGGGCGGCCTCGACGGCTGCATAGGATGCGGGTGCCTGAGCCTGCGCAGCTGCGCCTTCTCCAACCCCGACGACGTCTATGCCGAGCGCGGCTCGGGCGCGCGGTTGCTGCCCGACTCGCTGCGGCGGCCCCACCCCACCCGGAGGACTCCCGCATGAGCAGCGACGACTACGTCATCCGCACCGACCTCGCCGACATGGACCTCGACCTGGTCCACCGCTGGCTCAGCACCGACGCCTACTGGGCGATGGGCCGCAGCCGCGACAAGGTCGGGACGGCGGCCGCGAACTCGCTCAACTTCGCCGCCTTCACCGGCGACGGGCAGCAGGTGGCGTACGCCCGCGTCCTCACCGACCGGGCCAACTTCGCCTGGCTCTGCGACGTGTACGTCGACCCCGACCACCGCGGCCGGGGCCTGGGCAACCGGCTCGTCGAGGCGGCCATCGCCGACCTCGAGCCGATGGGCATCGGACGCATCGTCCTCGCCACCCGTGACGCCCACGAGGTCTACGAGCGAGTCGGTTTCGAGCCGCTGCCCGACCCGGGCATGTGGATGATCCGGGTGCCGCCGGGTCCGTGACTCAGAGGCCGGCCCTCAGCTCGACCAGCGCGTCGTCGAGGGACACCTGCGGCGTCCAGCCCCAGCCCCGCGCGCGGTCGGCGACGATCCGACCGGTCCACGCCTCCCCCTCGTCCCACGTTGGCTCGACGCCCAGCGCCGAGGTGACGGCACCGAGGTAGTCGCGCTGGGTGGCCGGGCCGCTCGCCACGTTGACGGGGGTGCAGCCGCCCACCACCGGACCGACCGAGGCGTCGCCCGAGACGGCGATGGCCCCGGTCGCCAGGTCCGCGGCGATCGTCGCGAGGTCGTCGACGTGCACCCAGGCGAACGATTGGTCGGGGATCGCGTGGCGACGGGACTCGTCGTCGCGGATCGCGGCGGGCTGGACGGTGTTCCAGACCGACGAGTCGCCTGCGCCGAGGATCGCGGGCGGTCGCAGCAGCACCCGCGTCGTACCTCCCAGCCGGGCCAGTGCGGCGTCGACGTCGCGCTTGACGACGGCGTAGTCGTTGCCGTCGTCGCCCACCAGCTCGGAGTCCTCGGTGATGTCGCCCCGGTCGGGGCTGCGGTCGTAGACCGCGGCCGTCGAGACGTGCACGAGGAGCGGCACGCCCGCCGCCACTGCGGCCTCCGCGATCACGAGGGTCCCGTCGAGCCCGACCCGGCGCTGGCTGTCGCGGTCGCTGCCGAGGGGGTGCACGGTCGTCACCAGCGCGTCGGCGCCGGCGACCACCGCGTCGGCGAAGGCCGGGTCACCGAAGTCGCCGACGTGCTCCTCGACGCCCGCCGCGGTCGGTGCGGTGCCGACACGACGTACGACGGCGCGCACGGTCGCCCCGCGCTCGCCCAGTGCGGCCACGACGTGGCTGCCCACGAGTCCGTTGGCTCCGGTCACGACGACGATGGGAGAAGTCATGGCTCCACCCTGTCACCCGACTCATCACTCCGCCGCAGCACCACGTGGGCGACGGCCGCGACCCAGAGCGGGGCGAAGACGAGACTGGTCAGCACGTCGGTCGGGTGGTGCGCCCCCTGGTAGAGCCGCGAGGGGATGACGACCAGCGGGACGAGGTAGAGCGGCCACACCCAGCGCCGCGCGCCGGGCACGGTGCGCGCGAGGTGGACCGCGGTGGCGCAGTAGACCACGATCGCTGTGGCCACGTGGCCCGACGGGAAGCTGTGGTCGGGGACCAGCCCGGGGTCGAGGATCTCCACCGGCGGGCGGTCGCGGGTGATGAGGTGCGTGACCACGAGGTAGAGCACGAGGGTGCCGCCGACGAGCAGGGAGTAGTAGACGAGCGGTCGCCGCGAGTGCTGCCGCCGCCAGGCGACGAGGGCGACGACGACCGCCACGGCGACGCCTACGACCGTGTCGGCGACGTGGCTGCCGATGGACGCGGCGAGGTCGAGGCCAGGCGTACGACGCTCCGCGATCCACCGCTCGACGCTGTCGTCCCAGGGGTCCACGACCGACTCCAGCGGGTGGGTGATCAGCCACCCCACGGTGAGCACGCCGAGAAGGAGGAGCGTCCACGCGATCGCCAGGGTGCGGGCGGCGTCGCGGCGGGAGCTGGTGTCGGTCACCGGCGAAGCCTGTCAGGTGGACCGCTCGTCGTACGGCACCGACCGCTGAGCGCGCGACCGCGCCCACCGACAGACCGGCGTGCGCACGCCACTCCCCGGCGTGATGTGAGCGGTGTCACGGTGACAGCGGTCACACCTCGGTGGCCCCGCCCGGAAGGACCCTGCCGTGACACCTGATGCCCACGACCAGGCCGCGCGCCACGACCCCGTCTACGACGAGTTGGCAGCCCGGCCCGAGTTCACGGAGCTGCGCCATCGCTACCGCCGCTTCGTCATCCCGGCCACGGCCGCCTTCCTGACCTGGTACGGCCTCTACGTCCTGGCGTCGATGTTCGCCCACGACTTCATGAGCACCAATCTCGTCGGCAACATCAACATCGCCCTGGTCTGGGGCCTGCTGCAGTTCCTGACGACGTTCCTGCTCGCGTTCGTCTACGCCCGCTACTCCAACGCCAACCTCGACCCGCTCGCACGCCAGCTCACCGAGGACTACCACCGCACCCTCGACGGGCGCACCGACAAGGGAGTGCACTGACATGGAAGGTCACCAGCTGCTCACGACCGCGCTCTTCCTGGGCGTCGTCGCCCTGACGGTCGGCATCACCATCTGGGCCAGCCGCACCTCGTCCGGCGCAGCCGACCACTACGCCGGCGGACGCAACTTCTCGCCCCTGCAGAACGGTCTCGCCATCGGCGGCGACTACATGTCGGCGGCGTCGTTCCTCGGCATCTCCGGCGCGATCGCACTGTCGGGCTACGACGGCTTTCTCTACTCGATCGGCTTCCTCGTGGCGTGGCTCGTCGCCCTGCTGCTCGTCGCCGAGGTGCTGCGCAACTCCGGCCGCTACACGATGGCCGACCAGCTCGCCTACCGGATGAAGCAGAAGCCCGTGCGGATGGCGGCCGCCACCTCGACCGTGGTCGTCTCGATCTTCTACCTCCTCGCCCAGATGGTCGGCGCGGGCGCGCTCGTCGCGCTGCTGCTCGGCGTCACCAGCGAGGGCATCAAGAACCTGACCATCTTCTTCGTCGGTGCGCTGATGATCTTCTACGTCACCGTCGGCGGCATGAAGGGCACGACCTGGGTGCAGATCGTCAAGGCGGTCCTCCTGATGGCCGGCTCCGCGCTGATCGTCGTGCTGGTGCTGGCGAAGTTCGGCTTCAACCTCTCCGAGCTGCTCGGCACGGCCGCCACCAACAGCGGCAAGGGCAACGCCTTCCTGGAGCCCGGGCTGAAGTACGGCGTCAGCACGACGTCGAAGATCGACCTCATCTCGCTCGGCATCGCCCTCGTGCTCGGCACGGCCGGCCTGCCACACATCCTGATCCGCTTCTACACGACGCCGACCTCGCGTGACGCGCGCAAGTCGGTGCTGTGGGCGATCGGCCTGATCGGCGCGTTCTACCTCTTCACGCTGGTCCTCGGCTTCGGTGCCGCGGCCCTGCTCGACAAGGACGCCTACGCCGAGGTCGCCGCGTCCGGCGGCAACCTGGCCTCCCCGCTCCTGGCGGAAGCCGTCGGAGGTGGCCCAGGTTCCACCGGGGGCGCCGTGCTGCTGGCCCTGATCGCGGCGGTCGCGTTCGCGACCATCCTGGCCGTGGTGGCCGGGCTGACCCTGACCTCGTCGGTGTCGGTGGCGCACGACCTCTACAACTCGGTCTTCCGCAACGGCGAGGCGACCGAGGCCGAGGAGATCCGGGTGTCCCGGATCGCCGCAGGTGTCATCGGACTCATCGCGATCGTGCTGGCCATCCCGGCACAGAAGCTCAACATCGCGTTCCTCGTGGCCCTGGCCTTCGCGGTCGCGGCGTCGGCGAACCTGCCGGCGATCATCTACAACATGTTCTGGCGCGGTTTCAACACCCGCGGAGCGCTCTGGAGCATCTACGGCGGCCTCATCTCGTCCGTCGGCCTAGTGATCTTCAGCCCGATCGTCAGCGGCAAGGGCGTCGACGCGGTCACCGGCAAGAACCTGTCCCTGCTGCCGACCAGCATCGACATCTCCTGGTTCCCGCTGGAGAACCCCGGCATCGTCTCGATCCCGCTGGGCTTCCTCCTCGGCTACATCGGCAGCATCACGTCGAAGGAGCCGTCGGCGCAGGAGCGCTACACCGAGCTCGAGGTCCGCGCCCTCACCGGCGCGGGCGCCGAACAGGCCGTCCAGCACTGATCGAGCGCTGATCGACCTCGGTTTCGACACGGGCCTGGCGGCCCTGCTCAACCAGCGGCCCGCACGCCGCTGGTTGAGCAGAGCGGCCGCCGGGTTCCTGGCCGCTAGTTGAGCAGCGAGCGGCCGCCCGGTTCCTGGCCGCTGGTTGAGCAGCGAGCGTGTCGAAACCGAGGCACCTCCGCCCGCTGGTTGAGCAGCGAGCGGAGCGAGCGTGTCGAAACCGAGGCACCGAGAGTAACTTGAACTGCAGTCACCCCTGAGGAGAGCGCCTTGTCCGACCAGACCCTGTCCAACCTGTCCCGCGAGGACCGGACGTTCGAGCCCCCGGCCGAGCTGGCCGCCAACGCCAACGTGAAGGAGGAGGCCTACGCCCGCGCCGACTCCGACCGCGAGGCCTTCTGGGCCGAGGCCGCCGACCGGCTGGACTGGGGCCAGAAGTGGGACCAGGTCCTCGACTGGTCCAACCCTCCGTTCGCCAAGTGGTTCGTCGGCGGCACCCTCAACGCCTCGGTCAACTGCGTGGACCGCCACGTCGACGCCGGCAACGGCGACAAGGTCGCCCTCCACTGGGTCGGCGAGCCCGAGGACGACACCCGCGACATCACCTACGCCGACCTCAAGGACCTCGTGTCGAAGGCGGCCAACGCGCTCACCGACCTCGGCGTCAAGAAGGGCGACCGGGTCGCGATCTACATGCCGATGATCCCCGAGGTCGTCGTCGCGATGCTCGCCTGCGCCCGCCTCGGCGCCCCGCACACCGTCGTCTTCGGCGGCTTCTCCGCCGACGCCCTCGCCTCGCGCATCACCGACTGCGAGGCCCACGTCGTGATCACGTCCGACGGCGGCTACCGCCGCGGCGCGGCCAGTGCGCTCAAGCCGGCCGTCGACGAAGCCGTCGAGAAGACCGGCGACCTCGTGCGCCACGTCCTCGTCGTACGCCGCACGGGCCAGGACATCGAGTGGCACGACGACCGCGACGTGTGGTGGCACGACGCCGTCGACGTCGCCTCGGCCGAGCACGAGCCCGAGATGCACGACTCCGAGCACCCGCTCTACGTCATGTACACCTCCGGCACGACCGGCAAGCCGAAGGGCATCCTGCACACCACCGGCGGCTACCTCACCGGCACGTCGTACACCCACCACACGGTCTTCGACCACAAGCCCGACTCGGACGTCTACTGGTGCACCGCGGACGTCGGCTGGGTGACCGGCCACTCCTACCTGGTCTACGGGCCGCTCGCCAACGGTGCGACCCAGGTGATGTACGAAGGCACCCCCGACACCCCGCACAAGGGCCGCTGGTGGGAGATCGTCCAGGAGTACGGCGTCACGATCTTCTACACCGCCCCCACCGCGATCCGGACGTTCATGAAGCAGGGCCGCGACATCCCCGACGGCTTCGACCTGTCCTCGATCCGACTGCTCGGGTCGGTGGGTGAGTCGATCAACCCCGAGGCCTACATGTGGTACCGCGAGGTCATCGGCGGCGAGCGCTGCCCGATCGTGGACACCTGGTGGCAGACCGAGACCGGCCAGATCATGATCTCGCCGCTGCCGGGCGTGACCGCCGGCAAGCCGGGCTCGGCGATGACGCCGATGCCGGGCATCGAGGCGGACGTGGTCGACGAGGCCGGCGAGTCCGTGCCCAACGGCTCGGGCGGCTACCTCGT
>NZ_JAOPWY010000173.1 GCF_025965415.1 Nocardioides sp. | reverse complement strand
CCTCCTTGGCGCCGTCCTCGACGGCGACGATCACCATCGTCATCACCATGCCCTGGGCCGGGCTGCCGTGCCTGGTGCGATGCTCGACGAACGCCGACGAGATCTCGGAGGCGTTGGTGTCCAGGAGTTCGATCATCTCGGGGTCCCTGCGGTGTGGTTCGACGGGGGAGCGGAGCGGGGGAGTCGGGGAACAGCGTGGGGTGAGGTCATGGCCGGCGCCACGTCCTTCCCTCACGGGCGAGCATCTTGTGGGCGGACTCCGGGCCCCAGGTGCCGGACTCGTAGGAGTCGGGCTTCCCGTGCTTGGCCCAGTAGTCGAGGATCGGGTCGAGGATCTTCCAGGACAGCTCGACCTCCTCGTGCTGCGGGAACAGCGGCGGGTCGCCGAGCAGCACGTCGAGGATCAGCTTCTCGTAGGCCTCGGGGCTCGCCTCGGTGAACGTGCCGCCGTAGGCGAAGTCCATGTTGACGTCGCGGATCTCCATCGCGGTGCCCGGCACCTTGGCGCCGAAGCGCATCGTCATGCCCTCGTCGGGCTGGACGCGGATCACCAGCGCGTTCTGCGACAGGTCCTCCGTGGCGGTCTGCGAGAACGGCAGGTGCGGCGCGCGCTTGAAGACGATGGCCACCTCGGTGACGCGGCGGCCGAGGCGCTTGCCGGTGCGGAGGTAGAACGGCACGCCGGCCCAGCGGCGGGTGTCGACGTGGACGGTGATCGCGGCGAACGTCTCGGTGGTGGAGGTCTTCTTGATGCCCTCCTCCTCCAGGAACCCGATGACCTTCTCGCCGCCGGCCCAGCCGGCGGCGTACTGGCCGCGTGCGGTGGTCAGGTCGAGGCGCGGCGGCAGCTGCGCGGAGGCGAGCACCTTCTGCTTCTCCATGCGCAGGCTCTCGGCGTCGAAGGCGAGCGGCTCCTCCATCGCGACCAGCGCCATCAGCTGGAGGAGGTGGTTCTGGATGACGTCGCGCGCGGCACCGATGCCGTCGTAGTAGCCGGCCCGGCCGCCGATGCCGATGTCCTCGGCCATCGTGATCTGCACGTGGTCGACGTAGTGGGAGTTCCAGATCGGCTCGAACATGTTGTTGGCGAACCGGATCGCCAGGATGTTCTGCACCGTCTCCTTGCCGAGGTAGTGGTCGATCCGGAAGATCGAGCCCGACGGGAAGACGCCGGCGAGGATGTCGTTGAGCTCGCGCGCGGACTCGAGGTCGTGGCCGAACGGCTTCTCCACCACCACGCGGCGCCACTGGTCGGCCGTGCGGTCGGCGAGTCCGTGCTCCTTGAGCTGGCCGACGACGGTGCCGAAGAAGCCGGGCGGGATGGCGAGGTAGAACGCCATGTTGCCGCCGGTGCCGCGGAGCTGGTCGAGCTCCTCGACGGTGCGGCGCAGCTGCTCGAAGGCGGCGTCGTCGTCGAAGTTGCCCGGCACGAAGCGGAAGCCCTCGGAGAGCTGCTTCCACACCTCCTCGCGGAAGGGGGTGCGGGCGTACTGCTCGACCGCGTCGTGCACGATCTGCGCGAAGTCCTGGTCCTCCCAGTCGCGCCGGGCGAAGCCGACGAGGCTGAAGCCCGGGGGCAGCAGGCCGCGGTTGGCGAGGTCGTAGATGGCCGGCATGATCTTCTTGCGCGACAGGTCACCCGTCACGCCGAAGAGCACCATCCCGCACGGTCCCGCGATGCGCGGCAGCCGGCGGTCCTGCGGGTCGCGCAGTGGGTTGGGGGAGGTCATCAGGCTCGGTTCTCCTGGTAGTAGCCGATCAGGGACTGCGTGGAGGGGTCCTTCTGGGCCGCGACTGCCGCGTCGCCGCCCACCGCCGGGCGCAGCTGCTGCGCGAGCTGCTTGCCGAGCTCGACGCCCCACTGGTCGAAGCTGTCGATGCCCCACACCGCACCCTGCACGAACGTGATGTGCTCGTAGAGGGCCACCAGCTGGCCGAGGACGCTCGGGGTCAGGGCAGGGGCCATGATCGAGGTGGTCGGACGGTTGCCGGGGAAGGTGCGCGCCGGGACCAGCTCCTCGGCCACGCCCTCCGCCCGCAGCTCGTCGGGGGTCTTGCCGAAGGCCAGCGCCTGCGTCTGCGCGAAGAAGTTGGCGAGCAGCAGCTCGTGCACGTCGACCCGCTCGCCGTCGTGCTCGTCGACGAGGGGGTACGCCGGCCGCGCGAAGGCGATGAAGTCCGCCGGCACGAGCCGGGTGCCCTGGTGGATGAGCTGGTAGAAGGCGTGCTGCCCGTTGGTGCCCGGCTCCCCCCAGAAGATCTCGCCGGTGTCGTAGCCCACCGGACTGCCGTCCCACCGCACGCTCTTGCCGTTGGACTCCATGGTGAGCTGCTGGAGGTAGGCCGGGAACCGGTGCAGCAGCTGCGAGTAGGGGAGCACGGCGTGGGTGTGGGCGCCGAGGAAGTTGGTGTACCAGACGTTGAGCAGGCCCATCTTGAGCGGGACGTTGCTGGCCGCCGGGGCGGTGCGGAAGTGCTCGTCCATCGCGTGGAAGCCGGCGAGGAGCTCGGCGAAGTGGGCGGGACCGATCGCGATCACGAGGGAGAGGCCGATGGCGGAGTCCAACGAGTAGCGTCCGCCGACCCAGTCCCAGAAGCCGAAGGCGTTGTCGGTGTCGATGCCGAACTCGGCGACCTTGTCGAGGGCGGTCGAGACCGCCACGAAGTGCTGCGCGACCGCAGCCGCCGGGTCGCTGCCCGCGGGCAGGTGCTCGAGGAGCCAGGCCTTGCACAGCCGGGCGTTGGTGAGCGTCTCGAGCGTGCCGAAGGTCTTGCTCGACACGATGAAGAGGGTCGTCTCGGGGTTGAGCCCGGCGAGCTTCTGCGCGGCGTCGGTCGGGTCGATGTTGCTGATGAAGCGGCAGGTCAGCCCGTCGTGCCGGTAGGGCTCGAGCGCCTCGTAGGCCATCACCGGGCCGAGGTCGGAGCCGCCGATGCCGATGTTGACCACGGTCTCGATGCGCTCGCCGGTCACACCCGTCCAGTCGCCCGACCGGACGCGCTCGGCGAAGGCGTAGACCCTCCTCAGCACCTCGTGCACGTCGGCCACGACCTGCTGGCCGTCGACCTCCAGCGAGGCCTCGGCGGGCAGGCGCAGGGCGGTGTGGAGCACCGCGCGGTCCTCGGTGACGTTGATGTGCTCACCGGCGAACATCGCGTCGCGCCGGGCGGCGACGCCGACCTCGTCGGCGAGGCGGAGCAGCGTGGCGTCGACCCCGTCGTCGAAGAGGTTCTTGGACAGGTCGACGAACAGCTCACCCGCGCGGAGCGTCTGGTGCGGCACCCAGGCCGGGTCGTCCCTCAGCTGCCGGCGCAGGTCCAGGTCGTACCCGTCGGCGATGCGGGCCAGCTGGGCCCATGCCCCCGTGGTGGTGGGATCCACCGGCCCGCTCCCGCTCATGCCCGCGCGGCCTCGAGCGACGCGGCGAGGGTGGTCTGGAGCTCGTCCCAGGCGACGACGAACTTCTCGACCCCCTCCTTGATGAGGACCTCGATTACGTCGTCGTAGTCGATGCCGGCGTCGGCCAGCGCCTGCATGTGGGCGGCGGCGTCGTCGTAGAACGGCCGGACCCGGTCACCCCGCACCTCGCCGTGGTCGGCGACGGCCTCGAGGGTCTTCTCGGGCATCGTGTTGACGGTGTCCTCGACGACGAGGTCGACGACGTACATCGTGTCGTCGTAGTCGGGGTTCTTGACCCCGGTGGAGGCCCACAGCGGACGCTGCTTGCGGGCGCCCTCGGCCTCGAGCTTCTCCCAGCGGGCACCGCTGAAGAACTCCTCGTACATCCGGAACGCGAGGCGGGCGTTGGCGACGCCGGCCTTGCCGCGCAGGTCGGCGTCGGTGCCCGGTCCCTGCGTCATCGCCTCGAGCCGCTTGTCGATCTCGGAGTCGACACGCGAGACGAAGAACGACGCCACGGAGTGGATGTCGGCCAGCTCGTGCCCCGCAGCGAGGGCCTTCTCGAGCCCGGAGACGTAGGCCTCCATCACGTTGCGGTACTGCTCGAGGCCGAAGATCAGCGTGACGTTGACCGAGATGCCGGCGCCGATGGTCTCGGTGATCGCAGGCCAGCCCTCCTTGGTGCCCGGGATCTTGATGAGCAGGTTGGGCTCGCCCACGACCTTCCAGAGCTCCGCGGCCTCGCGCACCGTCGACTCGGTGTCGTGGGCGAAGCCGGGGGAGACCTCGATCGACACGCGGCCGTCGACGCCGTCGGTGGCGTCGAAGACCGGTCGCAGCACCTTGCACGCCTCGCGCACGTCGTCGGTGGTGATGGTCTGCGTCGCCGTGTCGACGTCGGCGCCCGCGGCCGCGAGCTCGCGGACCTGGGCGTCGTAGCGCTCACCGTCGGCGAGCGCGGCCTGGAAGATGGCCGGGTTGGACGTCACGCCGACGACGTGGCTGTTCTTCACCAGGTCGGCGAGGTTGCCGGTCTCCAGGCGCTCGCGGGACAGGTCGTCGAGCCAGATGGACACCCCGGCGTCAGCCAGGGCCTTGAGACGGTCGTTCATCGGTGCCTCCGTGTGGGTGTGGTCGGTGGGCGTGCGGGCGCGCTCAGGCGCTGGCGGACGCGATGCTGTCGCGGGCCGCCTGGGCAACGGCCTCCGCGGTGATGCCGAACTCGCGGTAGATCCGCTCGTAGTCGGCGGACGCGCCGTAGTGGTCGATCGAGACGATGCGGCCGTGGTCGCCGACGACCTCGCGCCAGCCGAGCGCGATGCCGGCCTCGACCGACACGCGGGCCTTGACCAGCGGCGGGACGACCGTCTCCCGGTAGGACGTCTCCTGCTCGTCGTACCACTCGCGGCACGGCATCGAGACGACGCGCGCGGCGATGCCGTCGGCGGCTAGGAGCTCACGCGCCTCGACCGCCAGCTGGACCTCGGAGCCGGTGCCGATGAGCACGACGTCGGGGATCCCGTCGGTGTCGAGCAGGACGTAGCCGCCGCGGTGGACGTTGGACGTGTCGGAGAAGCCGTCCACGCCGCGCGGGAAGGTCGGCACGTTCTGCCGGCTCAGGCACAGGCCGGCGGGCCGGTCGTTGTGGTCGAGCACGGCCTTCCACGCGGCGACGGTCTCGTTGGCGTCCGCGGGGCGTACGACGTCGAGGCCGGGGATGGCGCGCAGGGCCGCGAGGTGCTCGATCGGCTGGTGGGTCGGACCGTCCTCGCCGAGGCCGATGGAGTCGTGCGTCCAGACGTAGGTCACCGGCAGCTGCATGAGTGCCGCGAGGCGGACCGCGGGACGCATGTAGTCGGAGAAGGTGAGGAACGTGCCGCCGAAGACGCGGGTGCCGCCGTGGACGGCGATGCCGTTCATGATCGCGCCCATGCCGTGCTCGCGGATGCCGAAGTGCAGCACGCGGCCGGCGAGCGGGTCGCCGGCGAACATCTTCGTCGAGCGGTCCTTGGGCAGGAACGACGGGACGCCCTCGATGGTCGTGTTGTTGGAGCCGGCCAGGTCGGCCGAGCCGCCCCACAGCTCGGGCAGGCCGGGCGCGATGGCGTTGATGGTCTTGCCCGAGGCGACCCGCGTGGCGACACCCTTGGGGTCGGCCTCGAAGGTCGGCAGGGCGTCGGCCCACCCGTCGGGGAGCGTGCGGGTCTGCATGCGGTCGAAGAGGGCACGGTCGGCGGACGGCTTCTTCGCCCAGCGGGCGAAGTCCTCGTCCCAGGCGGACTGCGCGGCCTTGCCGCGCGCCACCAGCCCACGCGTGTGCTCGATGACGTCGGCCGGCACCTCGAAGGTCTGCTCGGGATCGAAGCCGAGGATCTTCTTGGTGGCGGCGACCTCCTCGTCGCCGAGGGCGGAGCCGTGGCTCTTGCCGGTGTTCTGCAGGGTCGGCGCGGGCCACGCGATGATGGTGCGCAGCACGATGAAGCTGGGCCGGTCGGTGACCTGTCGGGCCTTGCGGATCGCGGCGTAGAGCGCCGGGACGTCCTCGGCGTACGTCGTCTCGTCGTGGGTCCAGTCGACGGTCTGCACGTGCCAGCCGTAGGCCTCGTAGCGGGCCGCGACGTCCTCGGCGAGCGCGATGTCGGTGTCGTCCTCGATCGAGATGCGGTTGGCGTCGTAGATGACGGTGAGGTTGCCGAGCTCCTGGACGCCCGCGAGGGCGGAGGCCTCGGCGCTCACGCCCTCCTCGATGTCGCCGTCGCTGCAGAAGGCGTAGATCTGGTGGTCGAACGGCGAGGCGCCCTCGGGCGCGTTGGGGTCGAGCATGCCGCGCTCGCGCCGGGCCGCCATGGCCATGCCGACCGCGTTGCCGATGCCCTGGCCGAGCGGGCCGGTGGTGGTCTCGACGCCGGCGGTGTGGCCGAACTCCGGGTGGCCGGGGGTCTTGGAGCCCCACGTGCGCAGCGCCTTGAGGTCCTCGAGCTCGAGGCCCCAGCCGCCGAGGTAGAGCTGGATGTAGAGGGTGAGGCTCGAGTGGCCGCAGGACAGGACGAAGCGGTCGCGTCCGGACCAGTGCGGGTCGGCCGGGTTGTGGCGCATGACCTTCTGGAAGAGCAGGTACGCCGCCGGTGCCAGGCTCATCGCCGTGCCGGGGTGGCCGTTGCCGACCTTCTGCACTGCGTCCATCGCCAGCACGCGGACGGTGTCGACGGCGCGGTCGTCGAGCTCGTTCCACTCGAGGGTGGCGGGCAGGGCGGACTTCTCGGTCAACGCAGTTCCTCTCGAGGGGGACAGCCGGGGGTGCAGCCAGGATCACGTGCGATCCGGTGGCCTCGACTGCGAGCCTATCGCCGCGGCCGAGTAGACTCGACCCCACCCGAGGGTGGCCCGGGCCGCCGGATTTCTGGCCGTCCACCCCTCCGGTTCCCCAACGCCCGCGTCCCATCCCCTCCCCATCCCCTCCCCGTCCCCAGAGGTCCTCACCGTGTCCCAAGCCGGTCCGCACGCCGATGCGTCTGCCCGGCCGTCGACGGGTGACGGCGCCACCAGGCCGGAGGGGGAGCCCACCTGGCGCGACGTGGTCGCCGCCTACGTCGGGCTGACCAAGCCGCGGGTCATCGAGCTGCTCCTCCTGACGACCGTCCCGGTGATGTTCTTCGCCGAGCGCGGCATCCCGCCCCTCGGCCTGGTGGCCGCGACCGTCGTGGGCGGCGCGCTGTCGGCCGGCTCCGCGTCGGCGTACAACTGCGTCTACGACCGCGACATCGACGAGCAGATGCGTCGTACGCGTCGCCGGGCGCTGCCGCGCCACATCGTCTCGCCCGTGTCGGCGCTGGTCTTCGCGACCGTGCTGGCCGTGCTGTCGACCGTGGTGCTGGGGCTGTGGGTCAACTGGCTCTCCGCCACCTTGTCCGTGCTCGCCAACGCGTTCTACGTCTTCGTCTACACGATGGTCCTCAAGCGCCGCACCACCCAGAACATCGTCTGGGGCGGGCTCGCGGGCTGCTTCCCCGCGCTGATCGGCTGGACGGCGGTCACCGGCGAGCTGGCCTGGACGCCGGTGGTGCTCTTCCTGGTCGTCTTCTTCTGGACCCCGCCCCACACGTGGGCGCTGGCGCTGCGCTACCGCGAGGACTACCGCAACGTCGACGTGCCGATGCTGCCCGTGGTCCGGCCCGCGGCCGAGGTCGGGCGCCAGGTGGTCCTCTACAGCTGGGTCATGGTCGCGACGTCCCTGCTGCTGTGGCCCGTCGCCGGGACCAGCCTGGTCTACCCGGTCGCGGCGGCCGTCCTGGGCGCGATCTTCCTCGTCGAGGCGCACCGCATGTGGGCGCGCGCCAAGGGCTCCGACGTGCTCGGCGAGATCAACCCGATGCGCCTCTTCCACGCCTCCAACCTCTATCTCTCGCTGCTCTTCGTGGCCGTGGCGCTCGACCCTCTGCTGGGCCGCTGACCCGAAAGCGGCAGCTTCTAGCGCAAACTCCGGGAATCGTCTGGAGACTGACGGATTCCAGATGAGTTCTTGAGGCATCCTGCCGTGTCCGTGGTCCAGTCCTCGCGTTCAATCAGTGACACGGGGAGGCAGTGGGCCTACCCCGGCAACCTGGGGAGCACGTGCACCATGACTGCAGCGCCACAAGAGCGACTGTTCGACGCATCGAGCAATGACAACAAGACGCGCGGGGGGCGCGTCGGCCACCGGGCGATGAGCCGGGTGGTGACCCTGGTCCTCGCGGTGGGATTCGCGGTGGTGGGGATCGCCGGCGCCGCCAGCGCCCACCACAACACGATCTCCGGCACCGTCGCTTGTGCGACGGGCGGAGGCTGGACGGTCACGTGGAGCGTGGCCAACAGTGAGCAGATCACCGAGACGATCACGTCGTCCAACCGTCCCTCGGCCGTTCCGGTCGGGACGACCCTGACGGCGGCCCAGACCAAGACCTTCGCCGAGACGGTCACCGCCAAGCCCACGTCGGCGCTCACGCTGACGCTCGGGGCCGAGTGGACCAACGGCGTGAAGGCGAGCAACTCCGGCAGCATCCCGGTCGCCTCGTTCTCCGACAGCTGCAACGTCACGAAGGTGGCGGCGCCGACAGTGCCCGTCGTCGACGACTGCGGGCCGGGCAACGCTCACTACGGCACGGTGCCCTCGGGCCCGTGGACGAGCGTGACCAACGCCAACGGCAGCCTGACCGTCACGGCCAACCAGGGCTACGTCTTCGACAACGGCCAGACGGTCCTCACCTACCCGGTGCCGACCGACAGCAACCAGCCGTGCCCCGTCGTGACGCCTCCGGTCGTGACGCCTCCGGTGGTCACCCCGCCGGTCGTCACCCCGCCTGTCGTCACCCCGCCCGAGGTGCTGCCCGCCGAGGTCCGCGTGGTCCGCGCGGCGGCCAAGCACATCGACAAGTGTGGGCGCGCGAGCGACCTGTTCAAGGTCGCCAAGAGCTCCGGCGTGGTCTACACGGCCAACGGCAAGGTGCTGCGCGAGGGCGTCTGGCTCAAGGCGAAGACCCGCACGGTCACCGTCCGGGCCAAGGCGGCCGACTCGACCTACCTGCTCAAGGGCAAGCAGGTCTGGCGGATGACCTTCAGCCGCAAGGCGTGCGCGCAGGT
The DNA here is from genome assembly GCF_025965415.1 of Nocardioides sp. Taxonomy (GTDB): domain Bacteria; phylum Actinomycetota; class Actinomycetes; order Propionibacteriales; family Nocardioidaceae; genus Nocardioides. Next base: position 6,942 of record NZ_JAOPWY010000173.1, on the reverse strand, counting down.
GCCCGAGTTCGCGCCCGACACTGGTGCGTGATGCGCCGCCTGGCGCTCACGCTCGTGGTGCTGGGCGCGTCGGTCCTGTTCGGTCAGGGCGCGGCTCACGCCGCCCCTGACCGGCTCCAGATCGGCCGGACCGGCACCGACGCGGTGGTCATCCAGGTGCCCGCCCGTCACGACACGCTGGACGTGGGCTGGCGCCTCAACGGCGCCGTCTACACCTGGTCGCAGGGTGACCCGCCCTGCGACCCGACCGGCAGCACCGTCTACGCCGGCCACGCCTGGCGGGCCGGCAACGGGGTGGCCGACCGGTGGGGGCAGTTGCGCCGCGGCGACGTGATCAAGGTCGCCGGCTGCCGCTTCAAGGTCACCGCCCGCGAGTTCTGGCCGGCCGGGCGGCGGATAGGCCCGCTCTACTCGGTCTCGGGCCCCGCCCGGATCGTGCTCGTCGGGTGCAAGGCGGACGACTACTCCAAGCGCACCCTCGTCTTCGCCCGCAAGATCCGCCGCTAGTCCCGGCTCAGGGCGACCGCGTCGCCCCGTCCGGCTGTTCCACCCCGTCCGCGCGGGCCTCCAGGCCCGCGCGGTGGGGCAGGACGGCGAGGGCGATCCGGGCGAGCCCAGCGGCGAGCAGGGCCGCGCCGAGCATGTGCAGCGCGACCAGTCCGACCGGCAGGTCGAGCGCGTACTGCACCCACCCGAGCACCCCCTGCAGCACCTCGATGAGGAGCACCAGGGCGGTCACCGTGGCCAGCCAGCGGTGGCCACCGCGCAGCGCGACGACCAGGAGCACGACGGTGAGCGCGACCAGGACGTAGACGGCGTACGCGTGGACGTGCGAGACCGTCACCGGGGCCAGGCCGTTGCGCGGCGAGTCGGTGTCGCCGGCGTGCGGGCCCGCGCCCGTCACCACGGTGCCGAGGTAGAGCACCACCCAGCCGGCCGCGAGGGTCGCCCAGGCCAGCCACCGGGGCAACGGCGGTGCGGCTCCGCGCTCGGGGCTGCGCAGCTCGTCGAGCAGCGCGACGCAGACCATGATGATCGCCATCGACAGCAGGAAGTGACCGGCCACGATCCACGGGTTGAGGTCGGTCAGCACGGTGATGCCGCCGATCACCGCCTGCAGGGGGATCCCGAGGCCGATGACGAGCGCCAGCCGCGTCGCCCGACGGTGCCGGGAGCCGAGCGCGGCGAGGAAGCACAAGATCGCCACCGCGGTGAGGGCGAAGGTCAGCATCCGGTTGCCGAACTCGATGGCGCCGTGGAAGCCGAGCTCCCCGTGGGCGACGTACGACGCGTCGGTGCACCGTGGCCACGTGGGGCAGCCGAGCCCCGAGCCGGTCAGCCGGACGGCGGCGCCGGTCACCACGATCCCGATGTTGGCCACGAGGTTGGCCACCGCGAGGGGCCACAGGTGGCGAGCCAGCCGGTCGAGCAGGGTGTCCATCATTCCCACCTGAAGGTCCGGGCCGTGAGCACGGTGCCGACCGCGGCCCAGGCGGCGAGCACGAGCAGGGACGTGCCGTCGATGCTGGCGTGCACCAGTGCCGCGCGCATCGCCTCGCCCAGCGCGCCGGAGGGCAGCAGGGAGACGAACGGCGACGCGGCGCCGTAGGTGCTCGCCGGCAGCACGACGCCACCGCCGGCCATCAGCAGCAGGTAGACGAGGTTGGCCAGGGCCAGCGTCGCCTCCGCACGCAGGACGCCGGCGACGAAGAGGCCCAGGGCCGCGAAGGCCGCCGTGCCGAGGCCCACCGCCAGCAGGAGCCCGAGGAGCGAGCGCGGGGGATGGGCCAGCGTCGGTTCCCAGCCCAGCAGCAGCCCGACCACCACGAGCACGACGAGCTGCAGCACCACGACGTTGAGGAGGGCCAGGACCTTGCCCAGCAGGAGTCCCTGCCGCGGCAGGGGCGACGAGCCGAGGAGCTTGATCACGCCGTAGCGCCGCTCGAAGCCGGTCGCGATGGCGACCGAGGTGAAGGCCGTCGACATGATCGCGAGCGCCAGCACTCCCGGGGTGAGGATGTCGACGGGCCGGTGGCCGTCGAGGTCGATCCCGATGCGACCGGCCGCCGCCACGCCACCGACGAGCACGATGACCGGGATGACGATCGCGAGGAGCAGCTGCTCGCCGTTGCGCAGCATCAGCCGCGCCTCCATGCGGGCCTGGGCGAGCACCATCCGCGCCAGCGGTGCTCCGCCGGGCGCGGGCGTGAAGGTGCCGGAAGCCGAGACGTCCGATCCTCGGATGCTCATGCGGGGTCCCGACGTCGAGGGGTGCTCTCGAGATCCCGGCCGGTGAGCTCGAGGAAGACGTCCTCGAGGTTGCGCTGGCCCAGGTTGAGGGTCTGCGGCAGCACGTCGTGCTCCTCGCACCAGCGCGAGACCCGGCCCAGCGTCATCGAGTCGGCGGGACCGTGGATGAGCATGCTGACCTCGTCGAGCTGGCGGACCTCGGTGTGGGGCCCGAGCTCGGCCCGCAACGACTCGGGGGCGCCGTCGGGGAAGGGCCGGTTGACCACGAGGCGGATGGTGGCCGAGCGCCCCCCGCGGGTCAGCTCGGCGGGGGTGCCGCTGACGATCACGGTGCCGCGGTCGATGATGTGGATCCGGTCGGCCAGGTGCTCGGCCTCGTCCATGTGGTGGGTGGTGAGCACGACGGTGACCCCGTCGGCGCGGACCTCATCCAGCAGCTCCCACGTCGTACGCCGTGCCTGCGGGTCCATGCCCGCGGTGGGCTCGTCCACGAAGACCAGCTCGGGGCGGCCGACCAGCGCGATCGCCAGGCCCAGTCGCTGCTGCTGCCCACCGGAGAGCCGGCGGTAGGGGGTCTTGCCGCAGTCGGCCAGTCCCAGTCGCTCGCTCAGCACGGCGGTGTCGAGCGGGTGGGCGTGCAGCGCCGCCATGTGCTCGAGCATCTCGTGGGCGCGCACGCCGCTCCACGCGCCACCGGCCTGGAGCATCACGCCGATCCGGGGGAGCAGGGCCGCGCGCTCGCGCTGGGGGTCCAGCCCAAGGACCCGCACCGTGCCCTGCTGCGGTGCGCGGTAGCCCTCGCAGGTCTCCAGCGTGGTGGTCTTGCCGGCGCCGTTGGGGCCGAGCACGGCGGTGATGGTGCCGCGGGCCACCTCGAGCGACAGACCGTCGACGGCCACCTTGTCGCCGTACCTCATCACCAGTCCGTCGATCTCGACGGCGGGGGAGGCGGTTGACACGAGGCGAAGTCTAGGTGCGCGCAACAGAGGTGCCGGTGTCGGACCCCACCGCTAGCGTGGCCACCATGACACGCTCTGCAGCGATCGAGGCCGAGGGTCTGGTCAAGCACTTCGGAGACACCGTGGCCGTCGACGGCGTCTCGTTCGTCGTTCCCGAGGGCTCCGTGCTGGGCCTGCTCGGTCCCAACGGTGCCGGCAAGACCACCACGGTCCGGATGATGACCACGCTCACCCGGCCGACCTCCGGCACCGGACGGGTGGCCGGTCACGACATCCTCACCGAGCCCGGGGCGGTGCGCCGGAGCATGGGCCTCACCGGTCAGGCGGCCACCGTCGACGAGCTGCTGACCGGCCGGGAGAACCTCCGCCTCATCGGCAGCCTCTACGGCCTCGACCCGGCCTACATCAAGCGCGCCAGCGTCGACCTTCTCGAGCGGTTCTCCCTCGCCGACGCGGGGGACCGGATCGCCAAGACCTACTCCGGCGGGATGCGGCGCCGCCTCGACCTGGCGGTGAGCCTCATCGCGACGCCGCCGGTGCTCTTCCTCGACGAGCCCACCACCGGCCTGGACCCGCGCTCGCGCGTCGAGCTGTGGGAGGTCCTGCGCGAGCTGGTCGCCGACGGCACCACGCTCCTGCTGACCACCCAATACCTCGAGGAGGCCGACCAGCTGGCCGACAACATCGTGGTCATCGACCGCGGCACCGTGATCGCGGAGGGCACCCCGCTCCAGCTCAAGGACCAGTCCGGCGCCGCGGCCCTGGTGGTCACGGTCTCCCACGCCCACGACCTCGAGGCGGCCGAGTCCCTCCTGCGCCCGCACGTGCGCGAGGTCCACGTCGACGCCGGCGCGCGGCAGCTGACCGCCCCCGCGGAGGGGCTGGGCCACATGACACGCGTGGCGGGCATCTTCGACGCGAGCGACATCGTGCTCGACGACATCGGGCTCAAGCGCCCGAGCCTCGACGACGTGTTCCTCCACCTGACCGGCCACCGCGCCGAGACCCGACCCGACGACCCGACCGACGACGAGCCCGCCGGTGAGGCGGCAGGGGAGATGGCCCGATGAGCACGATCGAGCGACCCGAGATCCGGCCGACCGGACTGCTCACGCAGTCGTGGGCCATCGCGCGCCGCAACTTCCTCCACATCAAGCGGATGCCAGAGATGTTGATGGACGTGACCATCCAGCCGGTCATGTTCGTCCTGCTCTTCGCCTACGTCTTCGGCTCCTCCATCGACGTGGCGACCCCGGCCGGCTACCGCGCCTTCCTGCTGGCCGGGATCATGGCCCAGACGGTCGCCTTCGCGTCCTTCATCGTCGCGGTCGGCCTCACCGCCGACCTCGAGAAGGGCATCGTCGACCGGATGCGGTCGCTGCCGATCAACCCGGCGGCCGTCCTCGTCGGCCGGAGCATGTCCAGCCTGGCCCACTCCTCGATCGGCCTGGTGGTCATGTCACTGACCGGCCTGGTCATCGGCTGGCGGATCCACACCAACGTCTTCGAGGCCGCCCTGGGCTACCTCCTGCTCGTCGGCTGGGGCTTCGCGATGATCTGGGTCGGCATCTGGGTGGGGTCGGCGATGCGCTCGGTCGAGGCCGTCAACGGCGTCATGTTCGCGACCATGTTCCCGATCACCTTCCTGGCCAACACCTTCGCGCCCACCGACCGGATGCCCACGGTCCTGCGTTTCATCGCCGAGTGGAACCCGATCTCCTCGCTCACCCAGGCGGTGCGTGAGCTGTGGGGCAACGACCAGCCGCTGGCCGCCGGCGCGGCCTTCCCGATGCACCACCCGATCCCGTTCACGATCGGGTGGATCATCCTCATCACGGCCGTGGTCGCCCCGCTGGCGATCCGCACCTTCCGGGCCCGCACCGCCGACTGACCCTCCGGGTTCGCCGAGTTAGGTGACCCTTGCTTGAACGGGCCACCGCATTAACGTCACACTGGCGTTGTGGAATTCACCAGGACGGCGACGACACCGGACGGCGACGCGCCCACGCGCGACCGTGTGGCGCGCACGATCCTGGAGAACGGCCCCTCCACGGCCGCCGACCTGGCCCGGCTGCTCGACCTGACGCCCGCCGCCGTACGTCGTCACCTCGACCACCTGCTGGTCGAGGCGGTCGTCGAGGCGCGCGACCAGAAGGTCTACGGCACGCGCGGCCGCGGCCGCCCGGCGAAGGTCTTCGCGCTCACGGAGTCGGGCCGCGACAGCTTCGACCAGCAGTACGACGACCTCGCGGTGCAGGCGATGCGCTTCATGGCCGAGACGCAGGGCGAGGAGGCGGTCGTGGCCTTCGCCCGCCGCCGGGTCGCCTTCGTCGAGCGTGACTACGCCGCGGCCATGACCCTCGACCCCGACCTGACGCCGGCCGAGGCGCTGGCGAAGGTGTTCACCCAGCAGGGCTACGCCGCCTCCGTGCGGGACCTGCCGATGGCGAGCGGCCAGAGCGTCGGGGAGCAACTGTGCCAGCATCACTGCCCGGTCTCCCACGTCGCCCACGAGTTCCCGCAGCTCTGCGAGGCCGAGACCGAGGCCATCGCCTCCGTGCTCGGCACCCACGTCCAGCGGCTGGCGACCATCGCCCACGGCGACGGCGTGTGCACCACCTGCATCCCCCAGAACCTCAAGACGGACCTGAAGACGGACCCCACGAAGGAGCAGTCATGACCCAGAACCTGAGCATCGAAGACCTGAACCCGGAGCTCAAGGGCATCGGCCGCTACGAGTTCGGCTGGTCCGACAGCGACGCCGCCGGCTCGATCGCCAAGCGCGGGCTCAGCGAGGACGTCGTGCGCAACATCTCCGGCCTCAAGAACGAGCCGCAGTGGATGCTCGACCTGCGGCTCAAGGGCCTCAAGCTCTTCCACCGCAAGCCCATGCCGACCTGGGGCTCCGACCTCAGCACGATCGACTTCGACAACATCAAGTACTTCGTGCGCTCGAGCGAGAAGCAGGCTGCGACCTGGGACGACCTCCCCGAGGACATCAAGAACACCTACGACAAGCTCGGCATCCCCGAGGCGGAGAAGCAGCGCCTTGTCTCCGGCGTGGCCGCGCAGTACGAGTCGGAGGTCGTCTACCACTCGATCCGCGAGGACCTCGAGGAGAAGGGCGTCATCTTCGTCGACACCGACACCGCGCTGAAGGAGCACGAGGAGCTCTTCAAGGAGTACTTCGGCACCGTCATCCCGGTCGGTGACAACAAGTTCGCCGCGCTGAACACCTCGGTGTGGTCGGGTGGCTCGTTCATCTACGTGCCGCCTGGCGTGCATGTCGACATCCCGCTGCAGGCCTACTTCCGGATCAACACCGAGAACATGGGCCAGTTCGAGCGGACCCTGATCATCGTCGACGAGGGTGCCTACGTGCACTACGTCGAGGGCTGCACCGCCCCGATCTACTCCTCCGACTCGCTGCACTCCGCGGTCGTGGAGATCATCGTGAAGAAGGGCGGCCGCTGCCGCTACACGACCATCCAGAACTGGTCGAACAACGTCTACAACCTCGTCACCAAGCGCGCCACCTGCGAGGCCGGCGCGACCATGGAGTGGGTCGACGGCAACATCGGCTCCAAGGTGACGATGAAGTACCCCGCGATCTACCTGATGGGCGAGCACGCCAAGGGCGAGACGCTCTCCATCGCGTTCGCCGGTGCGGGTCAGCACCAGGACGCCGGCGCCAAGATGGTGCACGCCGCTCCGCACACCTCGTCGTCGATCC
>NZ_JAOPWY010000160.1 GCF_025965415.1 Nocardioides sp. | reverse complement strand
CACCGGGTCCCCGTGGAGCGCGAAGTGCAGCGTGGGCGAGGTGATCGGGTTGAACTTCTTGTTGGTGTTGCGCTGCGGGAGGTAGCGGAAGCGGCGGCCGTCGGCGGTGCTGAGCGGGAAGTCGGCCTCGTCCACCGACTGGGTCGAGCTGCCGTCGACCGCGCAGGAGGGCAGGTCGCGCGCGTACGCCAGGACGTACTCGTGGCTGGTCGCGAAGCCGCGGCCGAGCTGGCGACCCTTGGGGTTGAGGTTGACGACGATCTGCGCGAGGAAGTTGGACTCGCCGAACACCTGGTCCATCAGCAGCCGCAGGTGCGCGGCCTCGTTGTCGTCGATGCTGACGAAGACCGCTCCGTGCGGGGCGAGCACCTCGCGGACGGCCTCGAGGCGGGGCCGCATCATCGCCGTCCACGCGGCGTGGCGGCCGGCGTACGGATCGGCGTGGGAGCCGTCGCGGAACCGGTCGGCGTAGGCGAAGTCGTTGCCGGTGTTGTAGGGCGGGTCGGTGTAGACCACGTCCACGGATCCCGGCGCGATCCGGGGCAGCACGTCGAGGTTGTCGCCGGCGTGGAAGGTGTTCCACGCGGGTCCCGGTGAGGGGATCTGCTGCTCGGCGGGCACGTCGGCAGCCTAGGGCGTGTCCCGGGTCGCCGCGCGCGCCGCCGATCCCAATTTTCCCACCAGTCCCACGACGTCCTTTACTCTGGTCGGCGTGTCCGTCTTCACGCGCCGCCCCGTCCTCGCCCAGCTGACGCGCTCGCGCGCGCTCACCATCGCCACCGCGGGCGTGCTCGTCGCCGGTCTGGGCATCGGCCCCTCGGTCGCCGACGACGGCAACGGCGCGGCGAGCACCACGAGCCGCGACGGGTTCGGCCAGGGCTCGGGCTCGGGCTCGGGCTACCGGGGTCGCAACCAGACCTCCGACGGCAGGCCCGGCACCGTGGTCGGCCCGCCGGTCAACCTCCGCGGTCGCGCGGTGCAGGTCAAGAACGACGTCAGCTATGAGATCGCGCCGGGCGTCACGCTGCGCGAGTGGGACCAGGTCGACGGCCGCCAGCCCGTCGGCCAGGTCCGGATGAACCTGGTCACGGTGAGCCTCGACGCCCCCGACATCTCCTTCGAGGAGCTGTCCCCCACCTACGTCACCAGCCGCAAGAAGGTCAGCCAGTTCGGCGGCTGGAACGGCGCGCTCGCCGCGGTCAACGGAGACTTCTTCGACATCGGCGAGACCGACTCCCCCCTGGGCGTCACGATCAACCGCGCGCGCGGGATCCTCGGCGGCTCGCGCGACGGGTGGATCCCGGGCGTCAACTCCACGCTGTGGTTCGACGGCTCCGGTCCGCACATCAGCCCGCTGAGCCTGCAGTACACGATCCGGCAGCGGAAGGCGTGGACGGTCAGCGGCATCAACCACCCGGAGATCCCGGCCGGCCAGATCGGCGTCTTCACCTCCGACTGGCACCGCACCGAGGGCTACAAGGTCACCTCGGGCAAGAAGCGGGCGCGCGAGGTCGTGCTGCGCAAGAACCGCGTCATCTCCAACCGCCCCACGCTCTCCAACGGCAAGAAGATCGGCAAGTTGGACCGCGTCCTGATCGGCACCGGCACCGCCGCCGGCAAGCTCAAGACGCTGAAGAAGGGCAAGAAGATCACCCTGGCCAAGCGGATCGAGGGCGGCAGGCCGACGGTCGCGATCAGCGGCGACCGGCCGCTGCTCGTCAACGGGATCCGCACCGTCATCAACAACACCATCGCGCACCCGCGTACGGCGGTCGGCATCGACGCCGACGGACGCAAGCTGCTGATCCTGGTCGTCGACGGTCGCTCGGCCTACAGCCGCGGCTACACGATGGTCGAGCTCGCCGACATCATGACGGCGCTCGGCGCGGAGAACGCGATCAACTTCGACGGCGGCGGCTCGTCGGCGATGTACACCCGCACCGCGACCGGCGCGATGGGGATCGTCAACGAGCCCTCCGACGGCAACGAGCGGCTGGTCGCCAACTCCTTCGGTGTCGTCTACACCGGCGCGCTGCCGCCGGTGGTGCCGATCGTGCCGACGCCCACCCCGACGCCCACGCCCACGCCCACGACCGTGCCGCCCACGACCCCGCCGCCGACGACCCCGCCGCCGACGACGCCGGTCCCCTGAGCGCTACCCCGTCGAGGGGTCCGGCTCAGGCGTCAGGAACGGCGAAGAGGACGACGTACGTCATCGGGGCCAGGCACTGGATGTTGCTCTTGGGCAGCCGGGGGATGACCTCGAAGCCCGCCTCCCCGGCCTCGATCGCGACACGACTCGGCGCCTCGCACCCGATGGCGACGGTGGCGCCGTAGGGCGTCGACCCGGCTGCCTGCTGGGCGGTCGCGGCCGCGCTCACGGTGTCGACGAAGCTGCCCTCGAACTGCGCCGCGAAGTCGGCCACGGCCTGGTCGGTGTCGAGCGCGAACGCCATGGTCGAGGCGGAGCCACCGCCCTCGGTGGCGCTCACCATCGTGACCTCGGTGATCCCGGCCGAGCCGGTGGCCGGCAGGGTCCCCTGCGCCCCCGACCCCGACTCCGGGGTGGTCTCCGTGGGCTCCGACGACGGGGTCTCCGACGGGGTCTCCGAGGGGCTGGACGAGGCGGCGGGGTCGGTGGCGGTGTCGTCGGTGCCGTCGTCGCTGCAGGACGTGAGGCCGGCAGCGAGGACCAGTCCGGCGACGACTGCGGCGGCGGCGGATCGGCTGCCCGAGCGGCGATGTGAGGAGTTCATGGTGATTCGACGATAGCCAACCCGGGTCCGCTCCCCGGTCAGGCTCGTCCCCCGAGCGCGGCGTCCCGCGGACGCCGCGTCGACGCCGTCACCCACCGACTGGCAGGGTGGGCGCATGAGCGAGCAGGAGATCCCGGGCGACGCCGATGCGCAGCAGGCGCGGGACCGGGAGATCCAGGCCGAGCCGGTGCGGGAGGCCGTCCGCGCCTACGCCGCCCGCCAGCCCCAGCTCGCCTCGGCGACCCAGGCCTACGTCGCCCTCATCCAGGTGCTCCTCGACGACGCCGGCATCGACTACCTCAGCGTCACCGGGCGCACCAAGAGCGTCGCGTCCTTCGCTGCAAAGGCCAACCGGACCGAGGGCGGCCAGCCGCTCTACCCCGACCCGCTGGAGCAGATCACCGACCAGATCGGCGTACGCGTCATCACCTATGTCCACAGCGACGTCGCGGCCGTCGCGGAGGTCCTCGACGACGAGCTGGCCATGCTCGACGACCGCGACCTCGGCGAGGAGACCGCCCGGTCGGGACGCTTCGGCTACGCCAGCCGCCACCTGCTGGTCGAGACCGTGCCCGGTGCCGAGCTCCCCGTGCTGGAGGGGCACCGGGCCAGCGTCCAGGTGCGGACGGTGCTGCAGCACGCGTGGGCGGAGTTCGAGCACGACATCCGCTACAAGGGCAACGTCCCCGAGGACGCGGCTGCCGACCTCGACCGCCGCTTCACCCTCGCGGCCGGGCTGATCGAGCTCGCCGACCGGGAGTTCGCCACGATCCGCGAGCGGATCCAGGCGGCCGCCCCCGGCAGCCCGACCGAGCTCGGGGCCGACCACATCGCCGGCCAGGACCTCGCCACCTTCCTCGCCGGCCACTACAGCGATGCCGGCTGGTCGCACACCGACCACTACGACTGGATCGCCGACCTGCTCGCCCAGCTCGGCATCGACACCATCGACGACCTTGCCGACCTGCTCACCTCGGTGGACGCCGACGCGGTGATCCGGCGGATGGGCTACCGCTACCCCGCGGGCGCCGTACGCCGTCTCGACGACGCGCTGCTGGCCATCTTCGGCGAGCAGTACGTCACCCTCGCCGGCAACAGTCACCGGGTCCCGCTGCTGCGGGCGCGGCTGGAGAAGCTCTCGACGCCCGAGAGCTGAGAAGGACGCTCGGGGTGGCCCCCTAGGGTGGCACCATGAGCCGCCCTTCATGGACGACCGTTGCCCCCATCCTCGCCATCGTGGCGTTGGTGCCCGCATGGTTCGCCCATCCCGAGGGGCTCGTGCTGGGCGTGCTCGCGCTGCTGCTGGTGGCGGCCGTGCTCGCCGCGGTGCACCACGCGGAGGTCGTCGCGCACCGGGTCGGCGAGCCCTACGGCTCCCTGGTGCTCGCGGTCGCCGTGACGATCATCGAGGTCGGCCTGATCGTCACCTTGATGGTCACCACCGACAAGGACACCTCGGGCCTGGCGCGCGACACCGTCTTCGCCGCGGTGATGATCACCGTCAACGGCATCGTCGGCATCTCGCTGCTGGTCGGCGCGCTCAAGCACCACCTCGCGGTCTTCAACCCCGAGGGCACGGGGGCCGCCCTGGCCACCGTGATCGCCCTGGCCGTGCTGTGCCTGGTCGTCCCCTCCGTCACCACCTCCGAGCCCGGCCCGGAGTTCACCGGCGCCCAGCTCACCTTCGCGGCGATCGCCTCCCTGGCGCTCTACGGCATGTTCGTCTTCACCCAGACCATCCGGCACCGCGACTTCTTCCTCCCGGTCGCCGCCGGCCAGTACGTCCCCATGGTGGCCACCAAGGCCGAGGCGGCCGCCGCCGCGTCGGACCGGGCAGCCGACCGCGCGGCCGACCTCGTCGCCGACGAGGCGACGGGTGCCGAGGGGTTCGAGCACCAGCCCGTCGACCTCGACGAGGACGGCCACGCCGACCCGCCCACCGACCGCGCGACCTGGACCAGCCTCGGCCTGCTCGTGGTGTCCCTCGTCGCCGTGGTCGGGCTCGCGAAGATCGAGTCGCCGGCCATCGAGTCCGGCGTCGCGGCACTGGGCTTCCCGCAGGCCGTCGTCGGCGTGGTCATCGCGCTGGTGGTCCTCGCCCCCGAGTCCATCGCCGCGGTCCGCGCGGCCGCCCGCGAGCGAGTGCAGGTCAGCCTCAACCTCGCCCTCGGGTCGGCGATGGCCTCCATCGGCTTGACCATCCCGGCCCTCGCGGTCGCGAGCATCTGGCTCGACGGCCCGCTCGCGCTCGGGCTCAACCAGCTGCAGACCGTGCTGCTGCTCCTGACGGCCGCGGTCTCGATCCTCACCGTCGTCCCGGGGCGCGCCAAGCCCCTGCAGGGCGGCGTACACCTCGTGCTGCTCGCCGCGTTCCTGTTCCTGACCGTCGCGCCGTAGGGCGCTCCGGCGGCGCGACGCGCCCCGGACGCACGAGGGCGGTGCCCCAGCCACGTTCCACTGCTGCGGAAGGTGGCTGGAACACCGCCCAGGTCGGGTGATCGGTGCGGATCAGCCGAAGTACGTCGTGTAGATCTCCTGGTAGCTGCCGTCCTCGCGGAGGCCGGCCAGGGTGCTGTTGATCTGGCGCAGCAACGGGACGTTGCCGTCCTTCTTCACGGCCATGCCGTACTGCTCACCGGTGTCGAACTCCCGGGCCAGCTTGAGCTTGGGGTTGTCGCCGACGAACTGTCCCGACACGGTGTTGTCGAGCATCGCCGCGTCGACCTCGCCCGTGGTCAGCGCGGTCTGCAGGCCCGCGGCGTCGTCGTAGGCGACGACCTGGGTCGTCGCGGGCGCGAAGTCGCTCAGGTAGGTCTCGCCGGTGGTGTCCTTCTGCACGCCGACCCGCTTGCCGGCCAGCTCCTGGAGCTGGTCCAGGCCCGAGCCGCGCGGCGTGATGAGCGCCTGCTTGGCGTCGAAGTAGGGGCTGGAGAAGTCGAGCACGCGGGCGCGCTCACCGGTGATGGTCATCGCCGAGATCGCCACGTCGCAGACGTCGTTGTTGAGCGAGTCGCCCGAGGTGATGTCGTCGAAGGACACGTCGACCACGTCGAGGTCGGCCTTCAGCGCGTCGGCGACCTCGCGCACCAGGTCGATGTCGAAGCCGGTCGGCTTGCCGTCCTCCTCGTACTCGAACGGCGCGTAGGGGATGTCGGTGCACACGGTGAGGGCGCCCTTGAAGAGCAGCGACACCTCGGTGAGGGAGTCGGCCGACTCCCCGCTGGCCGTGCCACCGCAGGCACTCAGCGTGGCCATGAGGGCCACGGAGGACAGGGCGGCAGCTGCCGCGCGGGCAGGGCTGGGTCGACGAGCTGTGCGGGTCATGGGTCAGGTCGCATTCACGGTGAGCGACTCGCGAAGTCGCATGAGGGAGTATTCGGTGATCTTCACGAGCGCACCCTTGGCCTGCTCGCGGTCGCGGGCGTCGAGGCTGATGATCGGCACCTCGGCCGGCAGGGCCAGCGCGGCGGCGATCTCCTCGGCGGGGTAGCGCGGCACGCCGTCGAACTCGTTGACGGCGACGATGAAGGGGATGCCCTTGGACTCGAAGTAGTCCAGCGGCGAGAACGACTCGTCCAGCCGGGCCACGTCGACCAGCACGATGGCGCCGATGGCGCCCCGGCACAGGTCGTCCCACATGAACCAGAAGCGGCGCTGTCCCGGCGTACCGAAGAGGTAGAGGACGAGGTCCTCGGCCAGGGTCAGGCGGCCGAAGTCCATGGCCACGGTCGTGGTGGCCTTGGTGGGCACGGCGGCGAGGTCGTCGACGCCCTCGGACTCGTTGGTGACGAGTGCCTCGGTGCGCAGCGGGTCGATCTCGGAGACGGCGCCGACGAGCGTCGACTTGCCGACGCCGAAGCCGCCGGCTATGACGATCTTCGTCGACGCAGCCGCACGCTGTGCCTTAGTAGTTTCGAAGTCCACGGAGGGTCCTTTCGATGAGCTCGAGACGCTCATCTGTCGACGACTTGTCGGTGATGGTGGCCTGGATTCGCACCAGGCCCTGCTCGATCAGGTCACCCAGCAGCACCCGGGTGACACCGATGGGCATCTTGGTCAGTGCCGACACCTCGGCGACGGAACGCCTGTCGCAGACCTCGAGAACCTGCGCGGCAGATGGGCTGAGGACGGGCGCCTCCGCACCAGCCTGGAGGCGCAGCGTGGCCTCCATGGCCAGGTCGACGGTGCTTGCCGTTCGACCTGCGGTGATGGTGTAGGACCGGATGAGGCGAGGTCGGTAGACCTCGTCGTCCGGCTCGTGTGGCGGCGTCATGGCACGGGGCCGGTCAGCCGCCCGTACCGACGCGGGCCTGGGCCTCGACGGTACGTCCTACGCGGTCCACCAGCAGGGCCATCTCGTAGCCCACCTGGCCGATGTCGGCCTCCTCGGTGGTGAGCACGGTGAGGTTCGACCCGTCACCGACGCTCATCAACATCAAGAAGCCCATCTCCATCTCGACGATGGTCTGCATCACCGACCCGCCCTCGAAGAGGCGGGCGGCGCCGACCGCGAGGCTGGCGAGGCCGGAGGAGACGGCGGCGACCTGCTCGGCCCGCTCACCAGGGATGCTGGTGCTCGAGGCCATCAGGAGACCGTCGGCGGAGACGAGGATGGCGTGCGCGGCGTCGGGAACCTCTTCGACGAAGCGCGACATCACCCAGTCGAGGTCGCGGTCGTCACCAGCGGAGCTGGCGGCGGGGGCGGCGGATTCGTACGTCATGCGGGGCCTGCTTCCGTGTGCTGTGAGGAACTTTGGGCTGCTCGTCGGCCGCGGGAGACTCCCGCGGTGTGTGCCTGGAGCCGACGACGGATGGCCTCGGGGTCACGCGTCTTGGCTGCCGTGGGCGGGGTAACGCTACCCGGAACGAGGCGCTCGCCGGGGGCACGTCGCGGGAGTCCGGTGACGGTCGATTCGGCGACCGGAGCCTCCTCCGCGTGCTCGGCGATCTCCCATCCCCGGTCGATCTCGGTCTGGTGCCACTCGCCCTCACCTTCGTCGGCGAGCCATCCCGAGCGCATCGACTTGAAGATCGGCGAGTCTCCGCCGGCTCGCGCCGGCGCCGCTCCGTTGGACGAGAGGCCGGACGGCATCGCATCGGCCGCGACGGACGCGGCAGGGGCCGCGACCGCGGGCTCCTCTGCGGGCTCCTCGGTGCTCTCGTACGCCACCTCGGCAGCCGGCTCGACCTCGGGCTGGGGCTCCGGGGCGGGCTCCGGGGCGGGCTCCACCGCGACCGGCGCGGCCTCCTGCTGGCGGGACGGGACACCCAGGCCCAGCGGGTCGTCGACGTCGACCTCCACGTCGTGGGGCTCGTGCCGGGCAGCGGGCTGCTCGGGCTCGGGCTCGACGTTTGCCGACGGCGCGGGTGCCGGCTCAGGCTCGGGCTCGACCTCGGCGGTCGGCTCCGCCTCGACGGCGGGCTCCTCGCTGGTCGTGTCCTCGGCCCGGCCGTCGCTCTCGTCGAACGCGTCGGCGGGCAGCGGGTCGGACAGCGGGTCGTGCACCCGGACCGGCTCGTCGGCGACAGGCGCCTCGACGGCAGGCTCGGTCGGCGCCTCGGCCGACTCCTCGGCGACGCGGGCCTGCTCGGCCTGGGCACGCTGGCGGGAGGCCAGCGCGGTGATCGGGACGACCGAGGCGACCTTGCCGCTCGTGGACCGCTCGGTGGCCTCCGCGGCGGCGGGCTGCGTCGAGCCCGCGGCGTCCGCGCCCTCGGCGACGGGCCCCGTCGTGCGCTTGCCGAACAGTGGACCGGTCTCGCCGGAGGTCTCGGGCGGCAGGAAGGCGTCGGCACCCGTGCGGGGCATGTTGGCACCCGGCTCGCGGCGCGGCAGCAGGCTGTCCAGGGACGGCCGACCCGGCGTGCCCGGCTCGTGGACGTCGGTGGCGACGGGCGCCTTCGCCGGCGCCACCTCTGCGGGTGCGGCAGCAGCCGTGGCCCGGGCCTCGGCAGCCTTGACCTCCGCGGCCCTGACCTCCGCGGCCCTGACCTCTGCGGCCTGGGCGCGCTCCGCGCTCCGGGCCTCGGTCTCGGCAGCCTTCTCCGCTGCCTTGGCCTGGGCCTTCTCGGCACGCGAGCGGATGCGGGCCTCCCGCTTGGACTCGACCGGCGCGACGACCGTGGCCGTCTCGACACTGCGCGACTCGACGGTCTCGACCGTGGTGGCGGCCGATCCGGCAGCCGGAGCTGCCTGCGGCAGATCGGGCAGCACCGACGGAGGCAGCAGAACGGTGGCCGTCATGCCGCCACCGGGGTTGCGCGCCAGCTGGGTGTCGATGCCGTGGCGCTCGGCGAGGCGCGAGACCACGAACAGGCCCATGCGGCGGGCGGTGTCGGGCGTCGCCTCGGCGCCGTGGGCGAGGTCCTTGTTGAGCTGCTCGAGCTCGGCGGGCGGCACGCCCAGGCCCGAGTCGGTGACGGTGATCGTCACACCGTCGGCGCCCAGCTTGGCGGCCAGGCGGACGGGCTCGGCGGGCGGTGAGTAGGTCAGCGCGTTGTCGACCAGCTCGGTGAGCAGGTGGACGACGTCGGCCGCGGCCTCGTCACCGACGCGGGTGCCGAGGTGCGACAGGATCTGCACGCGCTGGTAGTCCTGCACGGCCGAGGTGGCGGCCTGGAGGGCCTCGCCGACAGTGAGGCTGAACTGGCCGGCGGCGCGGTTGGGTGCGTCGGCCAGGATCAGCAGCGAGTCGGCCGTACGACGCATGCGCGAGGCCAGGTGGTCGAGGCGGAACAGCGACTCGAGCCGCTTGGGGTCTTCCTCGTCGTGCTCGAGGCGCTCGATCTGGGCCAGCTGCTGGTTGACCAGCGAGGTGGACCGGCGCGACAGCGTCACGAACATCGCGTTGACGGTCTGGCGGAGCTGGGCCTCGCCGGAGGCGAGGTGGATGGCCTGGCGGTGGAGGTCGTCGACCGCGCGGGCGACCTGGCCGATCTCCTCGTTGGTGGTGACGTCGATCGTCTTGATCGGCTCCGGCTCCTGGCCGGCGCGGATCCGGGCGACCGCGTCGGGCAGGCGGTGGCGAGCCACCGCGAGAGCACCCTCACGCACCCGGCCGATCGGCTCGAGCAGGCTGCGGGCGATGAGGATCGCGATCCCGATCGCGGCAGCAAGGGCGAGCAGGGTGAGCAGCGCTCCGACGAGGGCGTTGCGCTGGGCGTCGGACGCGGCCTCGTCGAGCGAGTCGGTCACACCGCCGATGAGCGTCGAGGTGATCTCGTCGTAGGGGGTGTAGGCGTCGCGGCCGTCGAGGTTGGTGGCCGAGTTGTCGCGGATCTGACCGGCGTGGCGCGTGTTCTGCGTGCGCAGCGCGGCCGTCTGGTCCTCGGCACCCTCGACCGAGCCGGCGAGACGGTCGATGGCCGCCGCTTCCACGCCGATCTCCGAGAAGAGCTCCTGCGAGCCGGACTGCGCCAGCGCAGTGGCGACGAAGCCCTGCTGGAGGGCGAGCGAGAGGCGCCCGCTCATGGTCTGCGAGAGCTGCTCGAGCCGCGGCTCGGGCGTCTTCTGCGCGGCGTTCACGCTGGTGATCAGCTGCGACACGCTCGACTCGAGCTGGCGGACCAGGGCGATCCAGGTGGCCGGACCGAGGTCCTCGGCACCCTCGGCGCGCATGGCCTGGCTGAGGTCGAGGAGCGCGTCGACGTGGGCGGCCTGGAGGTCGTTGAGGTCCGCGTCGTCGCGGGCCTGCACCAGGGTCTCGGCGTCGGTGATGATGTCGTCGATCGCGTCGATCAGGTCGCCCTGGCTGGCGGCGCTGTCGGACTGCGCGGCGACCATGGCGGACTCGGACGCGGTCAGGTAATCGACGGCGGGCTGGATGATGGTGACCTGCGTGGCGCTGCTGGCCGCCTGGCGCGAGTCGGCGAGGTCGCCCTGCACGCGCAGACCACCCAGGGTGGCCGCGAGCAGGAGGGGGATCGCCAGCGCCAGCGCCATCTTGCGGCGCAGCGGCCAACCGGCGACCGAGAGACCCGAGCCCTTCCGGGGCTGGCCTGCATCCTGAGTCATGTGTGCCTCGCGATTTGGTGAGCGACTTCGACGAAGAAACGTGCTTCGGGTGGGCCGAAGCAGACTCAACCTAAAGAGTCCGCCGACATTCCGTGGCGTTTTCGCAGAACTGGGTGGGGCGGGGTGTATGGAGCGCTGGAACCCGCTCCCTGAGCGTGCGGAGTGTCCCACCAGCACCTCGGCCCCCACCGCGTTCGTTGCCGAAGCGTGACGGAGCAGCAGGCGGGGCCTGCGGCAGCTCGTCCCTCTCCGTTCACCCGCCAGCCCTTCCGGCGCAGGCGAATGTGCGGCATCCTCACCGTCCATGACCCTTCATCTCGGGAAGGGCAGGTCGCTCGCGTCCGCCCTTGTCACCCTTGTCGTCCTCTGCCTGTCCGTCCTCGTGCTGCCGGCCGTCACGGCCCCCGCCGACGCCGCCACGCCGCTCACCGTCAGCCAGGCCATCGGTCAGCAGACGGGTGCCACGCAGACCGTGCGCGGCTACGTCGTGGGGCAACCGACGGCGACCAGCACCGTCATACGCTCCGGCTTCCCCAGCGACTACGCGCTCGCGATCGCCGACTCCGCGGCGCAGACCAGCACCTCGTCGATGCTCTACGTCCAGATCCCGGCGGCCAGCCGGTCGCAGTGGGGCCTGAAGTCCAACCCGTCGCTGATGGGCAAGCAGATCGACGTCACCGGCACGCTGGCGGCGTACTTCTCCCACCCCGGCATGACCAACACCTCCGCGTTCGCGCTGTCGAGCGGCGGTCCCAGCGACCCGCCACCGACGGGAGGCACGGGGCCGTGGGACACGACCTACTACGCCCCGGCGATGGGCAAGACCGGCACGGCCCTGCGCACCTCGCTCCACGACATCATCGACAACAACACCACGCTGTCCTACGACGCCGTCTGGACGGCGCTGAAGGACACCGACCAGGACCCCAACAACACCTCCAACGTCATCGAGCTCTACACCGGTCGCTCCATCGCCAAGACCAACAACGGCGGCGGCACGGGCCAGTGGAACCGTGAGCACGTCTTCGCCCAGTCGCGCGGCGGCTTCACGACCAGCGCCGGGCCCGGCACCGACCTGCACCACCTGCGCGCCGAGGACGTGAGCGTCAACGGCACCCGGGGCAACAAGGACTTCGACAACGGCGGCTCCGCGGTCTCCGGCTGCTCGGACTGCTGGACCGACTCCGACTCCTTCGAGCCGCGCGACGCGGTCAAGGGCGACGTGGCGCGGATGCTCTTCTACATGGCGGTGCGCTACGAGGGCGACGACGGCTTCGGCAACCTCGAGCTGAGCACCGTCTCCGGCAGCGCGGTGCCGCGCATCGGCGACCTCGACATCCTGCTGCAGTGGAGCGGCGGGGACCCGGTGGACGCCTTCGAGATGCGCCGCAACGACCGCATCCACGCGCAGTGGCAGGGCAACCGCAACCCGTTCATCGACCACCCCGAGTGGGCCGCGGCGATCTGGAACTGAGCGGGCCCTCTGGTCACACCGTCCTCGTGGGTGTAGGCAGGGTGCCGAGGACACCGCGCCCTCGCCCTGCACCTCGAGGAGATGGATCCATGGCCGCTCTCGACACCGCCCAGCTCCTCGCCGAGCTCGAACCCATCGTCGAGGACAACCTCAACCGCCACCTGGCCACCGCCGACGAGTGGATGCCGCACGAGTACGTCCCGTGGAGCCTGGGTCGCGACTTCGCCGACCTCGGCGGCGACCCGTGGGAGGTGGCGCAGTCCCAGCTGTCGCCGATCGCGCGCACGGCCCTCGAGGTCAACCTGCTCACCGAGGACAACCTCCCGAGCTACCACCGCGAGATCGACCGCGCCTTCGGTCGCGAGAGCGCGTGGGGCACGTGGGTCAACCGCTGGACCGCCGAGGAGGGCCGGCACGCGTTCTGCATCCGCGACTACCTCCTCGTGACCCGCGGGGTCGACCCCGTCGAGCTCGAGCGGGCGCGGATGGAGACGATGGAGACCGGCTACGAGGCGCTCGACAAGTCGCTGCTCAACGTGTGCGCCTACGTCTCCTTCCAGGAGCTCGCCACCCGCATCTCGCACCGCAACACCGGGCGCTACACCGAGGAGCCGATCGCCGAGAAGCTCCTCAGCCGGGTCGCCAAGGACGAGAACCTGCACATGATCTTCTATCGCAACATCGTCACCGCGGCGCTGCAGCTCTCCCCCAGCCAGACGATGCGCGCGATCACCGAGGAGGTCGTCGACTTCCAGATGCCCGGCAGCGTCATCCCCGGCTTCTCCCGCAAGGCCGTGCAGATGGCCAAGGCCGGGATCTACGACCTGCGCATCCACCACGACGACATCGTCACCCCCCTCCTGCGGCAGTGGGGCGTCTGGGAGCTCGAGGGCCTGGACGAGGACGGCGAGCGGGCGCGCGAGGAGCTCGCGGCCGCGGTGTCGGCCCTCGACAGCGAGGCGACGCGCTTCGTCGAGCGGCGTGCCGAGGCCGAGGCCAAGAAGGCGGCTCGCCAGTCGTCGTGAGCGAACGCAACGTGCTCGGTGGCGAGCTGGAGTCGTGCGGCACCGACCCGCTCACCGGCTACCTCCGCGACGGCACCTGCACCGTCGGACCGCACGACGTCGGTCTGCACGCGGTGTGCGCGGTGATGACCGAGGAGTTCCTTGCCCACCAGCGATCCGTCGGCAACGACCTCTCCACGCCCCGCCCGGAGTGGAGCTTTCCCGGCCTGCTGCCGGGTGACCGCTGGTGCGTGGTCGCGGCGCGCTGGCTCCAGGCGTACGACGCCGGGGTGGCCGCGCCGGTCGTCCTGGCCGCGACCTCCGAGCGGGCCCTCGACGTCGTACCGCTCGAGGTGCTGGAGCTGGTCTCGGTCGACGTGCCCCCGGACCTCAGCACGCTGGGACCGTGGGCCTGAGCGTGCTCCTGACCGGGAGGGTCACGGCGCCCGGTTGCCCCGGGCGTCCTCCTGCGCGACGAGTCCGTCGAGGTCCGTGAGCCGGTCGAGCCCCTGCACCGCACGGAGGCGCCGCCGCCTGAAGACGCCGAGCGACTCGACCAACAGCAGCGGCCCGCGGTGGTCCTCGACGAAGTGCGGCCCGAGCTGGTCGCCGAAGAGCCAGCGGGTGGTCATGCGCCCAGCCTAGGCGCGGCGCTCAGGCCTTCTCGACCTCGCTCCGCAGCTTGAGGACGGTGGTGCCGTCCTCCTGCTCGATGACGTACGCCGGGTCGTCGTCGCTGCCGTGGCGGGTGACCTCGTTTCCCTTGGTGGTGCGGGTGACGTCGCCGTGGTGGACCTCCACCACCGTGCCCTCGGCCCACGACGAGCCCCACTTCCACTTCACTGCCGTGCCCGTGCGGATCGCCATGCGGCCACGGTGCCACCTCGTGTCGCGCGTCGGACCACGCTTCAGGAGCGGACGTGCATCCGCTCCCCCTGCGGCCCGAAGATCGCCAGCACCTCGGCCGGCGACGGGCCGGGGTTGCCGATCCAGTGCGGCGTGCGGGTGTCGAACTCGACGACCTCGCCCGGCTCGAGGGTCAGGTCGCGGGTGCCGAGCAGGAGGCGGATGCGACCGCTGAGGACGTAGAGCCACTCGTAGCCCTCGTGCGTCTGCAGCGTCGGCTGCGGATCCCGCTCGACCGGCATCACCATCTTGAAGGACTGCAGTCCTCCGGGCCGCTTGGTCAGCGAGATGAAGGTGCGGCCGTGGCGCACGACCGGCTTGGAGCGGATCCGCGGATCGCCGGTCTCGGGGGCGTCGACGAGCTCGTCGAGGGCCACCCGGTGCGCCCGGGCCAACGGCAGCAGCAGCTCGAGGGTCGGCTTGCGCTGCCCCGACTCCAGCCTCGACAGCGTGCTGACCGAGATGCCGGTCTCCTCCGCGAGGTCGGTCAGGGTGGCCTCGCGCTCGAGCCTCAGCTGCCGCAGCCGCGGCCCGACGCCGCGCAGCACCCCCGCGTCGTGGGTGGAGTCGCCCATGTGGATCAGTTTGCCATTATGGCAAGGATATTTGTCAATATCGTGAAGCCGCTGCATGCTCGTCGACATGACTGAGAACACGAGGCAGGGACATGGACGACCGCCAGGAACATGACGTCGTGGTCGTCGGCGGCGGCGCAGCCGGCCTGAGCGGGGCGCTGGCCCTGGGTCGGTCGCGGCGCTCCGTGCTGGTCGTCGACGCCGGCGAGCCCCGCAACGGACCCGCCGACCACGCCCACAACTACCTCGGCCGCGAGGGGATCTCCCCGCAGGAACTGCTCGAGATCGGCCGCGCCGAGGTGGCGGCGTACGGCGTCGAGGTGGTGCGCGACCGCGTGGTCGGCCTGTCCGGCGAGGCCGGCGGCTTCCTCGTGACGACGGCCGGCGGGCGTCGCTTCGGCGCGCGCCGGGTGCTGGCCACCGGCGGGGTCGTCGACGAGCTGCCCGACGTGCCGGGCCTCGCCGAACGCTGGGGCGTCGACGTGCTGCACTGCCCCTACTGCCACGGCTGGGAGGTGCGCGACCAGCCGATCGCCGTCCTGGGCAGCGGTCCGATGACCGCTCACCAGGGGCTGCTCTTCAGCCAGCTCTCCGACGACGTCGTGGTGGTCGTGCACGACGGGGTCGAGGTCGCGGACGAGGACGTCGAGAGGCTCGCCGCGATCGGCGTCCGGTTCGAGCGCGGCACGCCGCACGAGGTCGTCACCGACGGTGACGCCCTGGTCGGCCTGCGGCTGGCCGACGGCTCGGTGCTGGAGCGGAAGGCGATCGTGGTGGCCTCCGAGCCGCACGTACGCGCGGACTACCTCGCGCCCCTGGGCATCGAGCCGCAGCCCTTCGAGATGGGCGGCGCCGTGCTCGGCTCGGTGCTGGCCGTCGAGCCGACGGGCGCGACCGCGGTGCCCGGGATCTTCGCGGCGGGCAACGCGACGGACCTCTCCATGACCCTGATGGCCGCCGCGGCCCACGGCAACCGGGTCGGTGCGTGGATCAACGCCGAGCTCGCCGCCGAGGGTGCGGCGCGTGCGGTCGAGGAGCGTCGGGCCGAGATGTTCGAGCGGCCCGCGTGGGAGGACCGCTACTCCGGGGAGCAGGTCTGGAGCGGCCGGGTCAACCCGCAGCTCGAGGCCGAGGCCGCGACCCTCACGCCCGGCCGGGCGCTCGACATCGGCTGCGGCGAGGGCGGCGACACCGTCTGGCTGGCGTCCCAGGGCTGGGAGGTGACCGCCTTCGACTTCGCCGACGCTGCCCTCGCCCGTACGACGGCGCACGCCGCGGAGGCCGGGGTCGGCGAGCGGGTCGGGACCCGTCGCGTCGACGTCCGCACCTTCGACCCCGACGGCGAGACGTGGGACCTCGTGTCCTCGCAGTTCATGCACCTGCCCGACGGCCGGATGGTCGACCTCGTACGCCGACTCGCCTCCGCGGTCGCGCCGGGCGGCACGCTGCTCGTCGTGGGGCACCACCCCGACGACATGGCCACCGGGTTGCGGCACGGGCACCACTCGTTCCTCTTCACCGCCGACTCGCTGCTGCCGGCGCTCGACGAGGAGTGGGAGGTCGAGGTGTGCGAGGCGCGGCCCCGGACCGCGGTCCACCCGCCCACCGGCGAGGAGATCGCGATCAGCGACGCCGTGCTGCGGGCCCGCCGTCTCCGCTGACCGGCTCCCGCCGTACGCCCCGCCCTCCTGGCTCTTCGGTCCGGTGTGGTCGGTGCTCTCCGTTCGCTGCCGACCTCTGCACCGTCAGCCCGGCTCTCGACCGGTCGGCAGGTCGAGGCGCGCCAGCACGAGCGCCACGATCCGCTCCACGGGCAGCGCGGGGTCGACGTCCATCCCCTGCTCGCCGGGCTGCAACGGCTCGAGGGTGTCGAGCTGCGACTCCAGCAGGCTCGGCGGCATGAAGTGGTCGCGGGCGTTCATCCGCTCGAGGATCAGGTGCTTGTCCCCGGTGGCGTGCACGAAGAACGTGCCCTCGCCGCCGCGGCGCAGCACGTCGCGGTAGGTCCGGCGCAGGGCGCTGCAGGTGATGATCGTCGGCTCGCCCCGCTCGTCGCGCTCGGCCGTCCAGGGACCCCAGCCACCCCCACCGGTCGGCGTCCTTCAGCGGCGTCCCCTCGCGCATCTTGGCGACGTTCTCCGGCGGGTGGAAGTCGTCGCCCTCCGCCATCTCCCATCGCAGCCGCTCCTGGACGGCACGCGCGACCGTGGACTTCCCCGACCCGGAGATGCCCATGAAGACGAGGTGGAGCGGGGCGCTCATCCGACGGCCCAGACCCCGAGCGCCAGCACGAAGATCGTGACGCCGAGCGTGGTCTCCAGCACCGTCCAGGTGCGGAGCGTGGTCTTCACGTCCATCCCGAAGAACCGGCTGACCAGCCAGAAGCCGGAGTCGTTGACGTGCGACAGCACCGTCGCGCCCGCCGCGATGGCGAGCACGAGGGCGACGAGCTGCAGCGACGACGGGTCGGCCTCGGTGACCCCGGCCGAGAGCAGCCCGGCGGTGGTGGTGAGGGCGACCGTCGCCGAGCCCTGGGCGACGCGCAGGATGGTGGCGATGACGAAGGCGGAGACGATCAACGGGAGCCCGAGGTCGGCCAGCGAGTCCGAGAGCGCCTCGCCGATGCCGCTGTAGCGCAGGACGCCGCCGAACATCCCACCCGCGCCGGTGATGAGGATGATCGCGCAGATCGGGCCGAGGGCGTCGTTGAGCAGGCCCTCGATCTCCTCGCGCGAGTGCCGCCTGATGGCGAGGGTGTAGGTCGCGACCAGGAGCGCGACCAGGAGCGCCACCGGCGTCTGACCGACGAAGATGACGGCGTCGACCACACCACCCTCCGCCGCGATGGTCTCGTTGGCGCGCAGCGTCGTCAGGACGGTGTTGACACCGATCAGCACGAGCGGGAGCAGCAGGATCCCGAGCACGTGCGCGAAGGCGGGCGCCGACCCCTCGTCGGGCTCGCGACCACCGGTGAGGACCGAGTCGTCGATGGGGACGTGCACCTTGCCCAGCCACGAGGTCGTCACCAGGTAGACGCCGACGAACCACGCGAGCACGGCGACCACCACGCCGACGAGGAGCGTCAGCCCGATGCTGGCGCCGATCTCGGTGGCGGCGGTGACCGGACCCGGGTGCGGCGGGACGATCGCGTGCATGGCAGCGAACGCGCCGGCCGCCGGCAGGGCGTACATCAGGACCGAGCCGCCGAACCGCTTGGCGACCGAGAAGATGATCGGCAGGAAGACCACGAGCCCCGCGTCGAAGAAGATCGGCAGGCCGAACAGGAGCGCCGCGACGCCGAGGGCCATCGGGGCGCGCTTCTCGCCGAAGCGGCTCACGAGCGTGTCGGCCAGGACCTGCGCGCCGCCCGTCACCTCCAGCAGGCGCCCGATCATCACGCCGAGCCCGACGAGCAGCGCGACCGATCCAAGGGTGCTGCCGAAGGCGGCGATCGAGATCGTGGGCACGTCCACGAGGGGCACGCCCGCCGCGACGGCCGTGGCGAGGCTGACGAGCACCAGCGCGACGAACGCGTGCATCCGCAGCACGATGATGAGCACGAGCAGCACGGCGACGGCCAGTGCAGCGATCAGCAGCAGGGTGGCCGAGCCGTAGGCCGGGGTCATGGTGTCCACGAGACGAACCTCCGAGATGGGTTGCCCCACCCTAGGCCGCGTCAGCCCGCGAGCTCCTTCTTGATCTCCGTCTTCAGCACCTTGCCGACCTTGGAGCGCGGCAGGTCGGGCCAGACGTGGACCTCCTTGGGCGTCTTGACCGAGCCGATCCGCTGCTTCACGAAGCCCCGGAGCTCGTCGGGGTCCACCTCCGCCCCCGGATGGGGCTGTACGACGACCACGACCCGCTCGCCCCAGGTGTCGTCCGGCAGCCCGACGACCGCGCAGTCCTGGACGGCCCCGTGCGCGAGCACGGCCTGCTCCACCTCGGTCGAGTACACGTTGAACCCACCGCTGATGATCATGTCCTTGGCGCGATCGACGATGTGGAGGAAGCCCTCGTCGTCGACGAAGCCGATGTCACCGGTGTGCAGCCAGCCGTGGCGCAGCGTGCGCGCCGTCTCGTCGGGGTCCTTCCAGTAGCCGGCCATCACCAGCGACGACCGCGCACAGATCTCGCCGCGCTCCCCCGGCGGCACCGGCCGGTCGTCCTCGTCGAGGATCGCGACGGTGACCAGCGGCGCCGGCCGGCCGGCGCTGGTCAGCCGCTCGGTCGCCACCGAGCCGTCGGCCCGGAAGTGGTCGGCCGGCGGCATCATCGAGATCATCATCGGCGCCTCGGTCTGGCCGAAGAGCTGCGCCATCACCGGGCCGATGCGGCGCAACGCCTCCTCCAGCCTGGAGGCCGACATCGGTGCGGCGCCGTACCAGAAGCACTGGAGGCTGCTCAGGTCCGTCGAGTCGAGGTGGGGGCTGCCCAGCACCACGTAGATCAGCGTGGGCGGCAGGAACGTGTGCGTCACCCCGTGCTCGTGGACCAGCCGCAGGAAGCCGCCGACATCGGGAACGCGCATGATCACGACCTCGCCGCCGAGCGCGAGCACCGGGAAGCAGAGCACACCCGCCGCGTGCGTCAGCGGCGCGAGCGCGAGGTAGACCGGCGGGCCGTCGAACGGATAGCCCATCAGCGTCAGCGCCGTCATCGTCTCCAGGTTGGTCGGCGTGAGCATCACGCCCTTGGGGCGCCCGGTGGTGCCCCCGGTGCCGACGAGCATGGCCAGCTCGTCGCCCCTGACGGGAGCAGGCAGAGCGGCAGCTGCGAAGGGGTCGGGGACGTCGACACCGCGACCGCGGTCGAGGAACTCCTGCCGGGTCAGGGAGCCGTCGGCAGGACCGTCGAGGCAGACCCACGTGTGGACTCCGGGCAGCTGGTCGCGGATCGCGGCGACCAGCGGGGCGAAGCCCGACTGGTGGAGCACGACCTCGGCGTCGAAGAGCGCCAACAGCTCCCGGTTCTCCGCGGCCTCGTTGCGCGGGTTGATCGGGCACCACACGCCGCCGGCCTGGCTGATCCCGAAGACGCAGGTGAACGCGACCGGGTCGTTGGCGGACAGGATGGCGACCCGCGCGCCCTCGCCCACGCCGCTGGCGACCAGGGCCGCCGCGACCTCGTGGGAGAGCCGCACCACGTCGGCGTACGACATCGACGTGCCGTCGGTGGTCAGGCAGGGGCGGTCCGCGCCGAGGCTCGCGCCCTTGTCGAGGTAGTCGTGCAGCCGCATCCGGTCACAGACCCCTTCACATGCCCATGCCGCCGTCGACGGGGATGCCGGCGCCGTTGATGAAACGGGCCGCGTCGGAGGCGAGGAAGACGACCGCGTCGGCCATGTCCTCGACCTCGCCGAGCCGTCCGGACGGGGTCAGCTCGATGACCGCGCCGACCGCCTCCTCGGGGCTGCCGTAGAGGCCGAGGGCCGCCATGTCGCTGGCGAGGCCGGCCCCCATCGCGGTGGCGACGAGGCCTGGATAGATGCAGTTGACGCGCACGCCGTAGCCGAGCTTGCCCGACTCCATCGCCGCCACGCGGGTGAGCCGGTCCACCGCCGACTTGGTGCCGCTGTAGACCGAGATCGCGGGGAAGGCGATGGTCGCGGCGACCGACGAGATGTTGATGATCGAGCCGCCCTTGCCGGCAGCGCCGTCGGGACGCATGGCGCGGAGGCCGTGCTTGAGGCCCAGGGTGGTGCCGAGGACGTTGACGTCGAGCATCGCGCGGATGTCGTCGACCTGCACCTCGGTGACGAGGCTGGTGATCTCGATGCCGGCGTTGTTGACGAGTACGTCGAGCCCGCCGAGCCGGTCGACACAGGCGGTGACCGCGGCCTCCCAACCGGCCTCGTCGGTGACGTCGAGGTGCACGAAGCCGTGGCCCTCCCCGAGGCTCGCGGCCGTCTCCGCACCGGCCTCGTTGAGGTCGGCGATCATCACCCGGGCCCCGGCCGCGGCCAGCGCGCGAGCCATCCCCTCGCCCAGCCCCTGGGCTGCTCCGGTCACGAGTGCGACGCGTCCGGTCAGGTCGGTTCCAGTCATCGGGGATGCTCCTCTGTGAGGGGTCGGCGTGATGGCCATCACACTGGCGCGCAGTCTTGACACATGTCAAGACAACGTTTGGACAACTGTCAAGACGCAGCCGGATGCACCTAGGATCGCTGCCATGACCGCCTCGCCGTCCCCCTCCGTCGCCGATCCCGCGGCGTCGGCAGCGGCGCGCGCGAGCAAGCACGACACCCGTCGTGACCAGCTCGCCGAGTCGGCCCTGGTGACCCTCGGCAAGCTCGGCTATGCCCGGACCTCGCTGCGCGAGATCGCCCAGCACTCGTCGTACTCGCACGGCGTCGTGCACTACTACTTCTCCAGCAAGGAGGAGCTGATCACCTACTGCGTGCGCTACTACAAGCGCACCTGCGTGACGCGCTACGACGAGATCGTCGAGACCTCGACCTCCGCCACCGAGCTGCAGGAGCGCTTCGCGACCAAGCTGGCCGAGACCATCCGCGAGGAGGGTCCGATGCACCAGCTCTGGTACGACCTGCGCAACCAGTCGATGTTCGAGCCCGCGCTGCGCGAGGTCGTGCTCGAGATCGACGGCCAGCTCGAGGCGATGATCTGGCGGGTCATCACCCGCTACGCCGCCCTGGCCGGCCGTGAGCCGGCCCTCGACCCGTCGACGACCTACGGCATGCTCGACGGCCTCTTCGCCCAGTCGTTGTTCGCGTGGGCGACGGGCCCCGCCTCCGCGCGCGAGGACGTCCTCTCGGTGCTCACCAGGCGGGTGGACACCCTGATGCCCTCGCTCCTCGGCTGAGGCAGGCACTTTCGCCCGCCGCGCACGACCGGCGGCGATACTCGTGGCGTGCCGCGTCCCTCCACCGCCTTCTCGGTCGTCGCCGCGATCGCGCTCGTCGCTGCCGCGGTCCTGTTCCATCCGTCCTCGCAGATGGAGGCCGTACGACGGCTCGTCGGCCTGGGCGGGGACCGCAGGCTGCCGGCGCCGGCGATCGTCGAGCGTGGCGGCGTCTTCGCCTTCGCGCTGACGCAGCGCGGCTCGTCCGACCCGGTCGGCTGGGACCCGTGCGAGGCGGTCGAGTACGCCGTCAACCCGGCCGGGATGCCCGCGGGCGCGCGACCGTTGGTCGAGCGTGCCGTCGCCCGCATCTCGGAGGCCACCGGCCTGGAGCTCGTCGACGACGGCGACACCGACCGCCGCCCGTTCGCCGGATCCCGGATCCGCTTCGGCGGCCCAGGCCCGGTGGTCATCGGCTGGGGTGACGCCTCGGAGTACCCCGAGCTCGCCGGCGAGGTCGCCGGGCTGGGCGGGGCGGCCCCCGAGGACGAGGCCTCGGGACGCCGCCACTACGTGAGCGGTGGGATCGTGCTCGACACCGAGGCGTTCACCGACGTCAACGTCGCCGAGCGCCCGCGCGTGATGGAGGCCATCGTGGTCCACGAGCTCGCGCACGTCGTCGGCCTGGACCACGTCGCCGAGCCGATGGAGCTCATGTTCTCCGACAACACCGGCCAGCTGGAGCTGGGCCCGGGCGACCGCGAGGGGCTGGCGCGCGTCGGCTCGGTGCCCTGCGGCTGAGATATCCACAGATCGCCCCGGACGGGTGTCGGGCGCACCCCGGATCCGGCGAGCATCGAGCCATGATCCTCTCGGGAACGACCGCCCTCGACCCTGCCTCCCACGCCGCCACCACGGCCGCCGTCCGCCAGCGGCTCGACCGTCTCGAGGAGCGCCGCAGGCGCGCCCAGCGGGCTGTCGACCACGTGCTCTCGACCTGGCACGGCGAGGCGGCCGAGCTCTTCCGCACCCGGTGGCTCGAGTGGAACCACGGCGCCCTCGCCGTGATCGACCAGCTCACGACTGCGGCCGACGCGCTCGACCAGGTGCGCCACGAGCTCACGGGCGTCGACCACCAGAGCGGCCAGTCGGCGGTGCGACTCACGGGGCGCCTGGGATGACGGCCTTCGACGTGGACCTCGACGAGCTGCGCCAGACCCTCGGCGAGCTCGCCTCCTGCCAGCGCGACCTCATCAGCGTCGCGGATGAGCTCGACGCAGCACACGAGCGGCTGCAGGCCGACTGGTCCGGCACGGCGAGCACGGCCGAGGCGACGTCGTACGAGTCGTGGCGGGGCGCCTGTGCCGACATGGTCACCGCGCTCGCCGCCCTCCGCGGCATCGTCACGACCGCGGACGAGCACTACTCACGAGCGGTGTCGGCCAACGTGGCGCTCTGGCGGCAGGTCGCCCCATGAGGATCAGCGTCGAGTGCGGCGGCTTCGACGACGCGGCCGACGCGTGCCGTACGGCGAACCAGACCGTCGCCCTGCTGGGCGAGTCGCTCTCCGGCAAGCTCGCCGGGTTCGGCGCGATGGCCGGCGACGACGCGAGCAGCGCGGACTTCACCGGCGCGTACGACGCCGCAGCCGCCGAGGCGGTCGACTCGCTGGCCGACCTCACCCATGCCTTCATCGGGCTCGGCCGGCTGTTGTCCGCCACCGGGGTCAACCACGCCGCCGCCGAGGCGGCGGCGTCCGATCGCGTGTCCGGCTACACCGGCCGCGGACTGACCGACGACGACTTCGTCCGCGTCGCCTTCTCCCCTCCGCCGTCGAGCCTGGGCGCCGACGAGCCATCCCTGGGCGCGGTGGACCGGTGGATCCTCGACCAGGTCGAGGGGTTCGTCTGGCCCGGCGCGGACGTCGCGCTGCTGCGCGAGGCGGCCCACGCCTGGCGCCGCGCGGCATCGGGCGTGACGGTCGTGGTCGAGCACGTGGACGCGGCCGCTGCCCTGGTCGAACGCCAGCTCTCCCCCGAGATCCCGACCGCGCTCGCGAGCCTCGCGGTCGTGCGCTCGCTGGTGGCCGACACCGCCTGGGAGCTCGACGCCCTGGGCGCCTCGTGCGAGGAGTACGCCGACGCCGTCGAGGACGTGCACGCCCGCACCCGTGCCCTGCTCGCCGAAGTCGGCCAGATGGTCGTCGAGGGTGCAGTCATCTCCGTCCTCGTCGGCAGCCTGACCGGGGGCCTCGGTGGCTCCGCCACCGCCGCTGCCGCCGCGGCCCGGATCCGCTCGCAAGCGCCGCGCTTCCACGCGCTGCTGATCGGGCTGCGTGCCGCCGTCGCCACCGCCGGGTCACGCATGCGTACGGGGCGAGAGGCGCTGCGCGGGTTGCGCACGCGGCTCGACCGCTACGCGAAGGTCGTGGCGCGGGACGAGCGGGGCGAGATGCGGTTGCCGGGAGGGTGGCGGACCACGGTCAGCGCTCAGGACTCGCTGGGTGGTCACATCCTGGAGAGGCATGTGGGCAAGAGCATTGAGGAGCTCGCTGAGCGCGCTGCCACCCAGAGGCTCGCCGTTGCGTCGTCGTTCGACGACGTAGCGTCCGCCGAGAGGCATATCGCCAGTGCCCTGACCAGAGCCCAGGACAAGATCGACGCTTGGCTGGCGGGGCCGGACAGGCAACTGCGCATCGACGTCGATCTCGAGCGGATCACAGGGATCTCGGTTACCCCCGAGGGCGCCAGCCAACTGGTGGAAGGCGTCAGAATCATTCTCGTGCGCACCAGCGAAAGCTCGTCCGGCTACCGGATCCTTACCGCCTTCCCACAACCCTGAGGACGAGCCATGACTCTGCAGCCTGACGACTTCCCCGCGCTCGAGCAGTTCCTGGGCGCCTATCTCCACCAGGATTGGCTCGACGAGTACACGTCTACAGAGATGGGCTTTCGTGACTTCCTGGACGGCGAACCGCGCCATGGCGCGCTGATAGCGGCGGAGCTCGACCGCGTGCTCAACTCAGGCGAGGACGACGCCACCTTGCTAGACCTCATCCGCGACTGTGGTTCCTACTACCTACCCGACGCCTGGGGACTGACAGCTCGCGCGTGGCTCACCAGGTTGCTCGAGCTCTGCACAGCGGCTCCTGGGACCGTCGCCGACACTGACCCACCGGCCTGACGGACGCCGCGCATCTTCGGCAGCTGATGGCGCCCTCCTTCCACCAGGACTGGTGGAACGAGTACGCGGGTCGTGGGAGGCAGCGGTGGACGACTTCGCGCGCCGCGAAGCCCCCAGCGTCGCGGGAGTGGTTCAGGAGATCCAGTCGATGCTGAGCAGTGCCACTGACGGGCCTCTCGCCAGGGCCCTCGATGTCCTCGGCAAATTTTCGCGATCCCGGGACCGCCGCGGATGCGAACACTGCCGGCCCGGTGGGACACGAGACCGCCTGGACCACTGAGCTTGATTCAGCCTGAATCATGAGGAGCGCTCGCTCCTCACGCCCGCCTCGGCCGGAACTCGATCACGTTCTTCGGGAGTGATCCGCGCCGCGTGCGTCCAGCGGTCCTCAGCGGCGCGTCCACCTCGTTCGCGTCGCATCCCCGTGGGAGCACCCGCTCGCTCGCCGCATTGCCGGCCACCTCGACGAGTCGCATCTCCGGGTCCAGGACCGACTGCCCCATCACCGCCCCGTCGAGCACGTGGTCGAAGGTGAAGGCGCCGAACCCGACGCGTCCCTCGGCCTTGGCACCCCGCCGCAGCAGGTGGTCGACCAGGAACTGCAGCGTGGGCAGCATCATCCGGGACTCCTCGAGGTGCGGGTTCCAGGTGAGGCAACAGCCGCTCGAACAGGCCTCCCACGCCAGTCGTGCGAACGGCACGTCGCTGTCACCGCGCCCGGTCGGCGTACCTCGCAGCGTGCCGCCGGAGTCCGCCACCGCGCGGAGGTGGTCGCGCTCCGCCTGGTTGAGCGCAGGCTGGATCCGCAGGTGGCCGGTGTAGCCGGAGGAGGAGCGCGCGTCAGGGCCTCGCCATGAAGTCATGCGTGCCATCTGCCCGGCGGGAGACACCGCGGAAACGCGGGATCGACGATCTGTGGACAACGGGGGCGGTCGGCCTACGT
This sequence comes from Nocardioides sp., assembly GCF_025965415.1. Taxonomy (GTDB): domain Bacteria; phylum Actinomycetota; class Actinomycetes; order Propionibacteriales; family Nocardioidaceae; genus Nocardioides. The sequence continues at coordinate 12,120 of NZ_JAOPWY010000160.1, read as the reverse complement.
CCGCCTGGCGAAGGTGACGGCGTTGTCGGCATGGATCGTCATCTCGTAGCGCGAGTCGTGGGCGACCCTGTGGTGCCGCGGGCACAGCAGCCGCCCCTTGGCCAGGTCGGTGAGTCCGCGGCGCGACCACGGGTCGTCGTGGTGGGCGTGGCAGCCCGAGGCGGAGGTCTCGCACCCACGGACGGTGCAGCCGCCGTCCCGCAGCCCGAGGGCGATGCGCTGCGCCTTGGTGAAGAGGCGTGCGGTGCGTCCGAGGTCGAGGGGCTGGGACGTCGTGCCCAGCACGGCCGGGATGACCCCCGCCTCGCACGCCAGCCGCCGAGCCTGACCTGCGGTCATCCGGCTGCCGTCGTCGAGCAGGGCGGTGCCGTTGCCGGCCACCAGCTGATCGAGGGTCATGGCGACGACGATGGTCGCGTTGACCCCTGCGGTCTGGGGTGTGCGGTCGACGGGGTAGCGCTCGACGTACTCCACGAACGCCTCACCGAGCCGGCGTCGCATCGGCTTCCAGTCGCCGTCCTGGTCCTTGAGGTCGGCCTCGTCGTGGCGGGCCGGGTTGGCCAGCGCGAGCAGGTGGCGCTTGAGCATCTTCCCCAGATGGGTCGGACCGGTGAACCACATCCGGCACCGACCCGTGCCGTCGTCCTCGACGAGGCCCATCGCGACAGCCGCACTCGCCCGCGCCTCCTCGTCAGCCAGCGCCTTCTCCTCGTGGGACTCCCCGACCTCGGGAGCCACGACGTCGAGGATGCGCTTGCCGATCCGCCCGAGGTCGCGGGCGTCGTGCTCCGTCGCCATCGACAGCATCGTCAGCTCGGCGCGGTCACGGACGCCGGGCTCGACCGAGGCAGGGAGGGCGTCGAGGGCCTCCACGATCGCCCTGGCCTGCTCCGTGCGCAGCGTTCCCGACGCAAGCCCGTCGGCGACGCTCGGATGGCCGGTCAACCCGCGCGCCAGCGCGAGGTCGCGGCGGGCGGCGCGATGCGTCGTACGCGTCTCGACCGCGAGCCAGGCAGCGGCATCACGCAGCCCATGGGCCTCCGCGACCTCGTCGGAGTCCGCCAGCACCCGCAGGGTCAGCGCATCCAGCTGCGACCTGGCCTCGGTCAGCGCGACCAGCGCGGCTTGCTTCTCCGGGACCGACATGAACGTCGGCTCGACGGAGGCGACACCCTTCATCGCGTCGGCGAGGTCGGTGGCGCACTCGATGATCGGATGCAGCGGACCCACCTCCTCGACAGTTCGTCAGACCGCCACCCTGGTCGGGTGGGGCGTGAGGCATGTCGGCTCGGCTGCCAGCTTCGTCACCTGTGGGCCGGGTCAGTGTCCTGACGGCATCTCCGGAGCACCAACCGGAGTTCTATGGGTGACTGTCCTGCTCCTCGGACCCGACCTTCTCCTCGAGGAGTCGGGCCCGCCGGCTACTGGTGATCCGGGTGGAACAGCGTGCTACGCACCATCGTACACCTGTTCGAATACAGCCGCAAGACTCAGAGGTGGTGCAGCTTGGAGTACGGGTGCACGATCCGCAGCGTCTGCGAGCCGAAGTCGACGGTGACGCCGTGGCTGTCGGTCTTGGTGACGAGGCCGAGGCCGTAGAGGTCGTGGGTGACCCGGTCGTCGACCTCGAACACCTCGACCGTCGGCTCAACCTTCGGAGCGAACGGGCTGCTGGAGAGGTGCTTCGGCCGTGAGCCGTACGAGGAGGTCATTTGACCCAAGTATGCGCCTCTTTGGGTGAGATGGATCCATCTCGGGGTGAAATCGCGATCCACGAGGCGAGCGCGAGCCACCCCAGACCGACCGCGACGTGCGCGGCCACGCCGTAGATCCGGAAGCCTCCGAACGCGTCCGACGTCCCCTGCGGCACGAGCGCCAACCCGGTCGCGGCGACGTACGCCGTCGCCAGCAGCGCCCACGGAGCACGCCCGTCTCGCCCACCAGCGAGCACGGCGAGGGCGAGCGTGGCCGGCGCCAGCAGGAAGAGCGAGAAGGGCGGTCCGAGTGCGCGGAACGCGAGGTCCTGCAGCGCGGACCCGACGAGCGCCGCGACCACCACCCCGAGCGCCAGGGAGGAGCGGCGCCCGGTGCTCACTGACGCACGAGCCACGACCAGGCCCGAGGCGACGAGGAGGTTGGGCACGACCCCGAGCAGGAGGCCCCACCCCAGCATCGTCATCCCGGCCACCACCCGCTCCTCGTCGTACGACGTCGGGCCGTGCGCGAGCGTGAACGGGATCCACAGCACGACCATCGCCAGGCCGCCGACGGCGACGGCCGCGCGGGCCAGCACGGGCATCACGCCCGCGTCCGTCGCACGATCGCCAGGACGGCGTCAGGCGGCACGTCGCCGACGATCCGCAGCGTGACCGTGTGCGGTTCGCCCGGAGCCAGCAGGTCCCCGGAGCTCGTGCCTCCGAGGGGGAAGGTGGGCGGCGACCCCACGGCTCGCCCGTCGACCAGCAGTTCGACCACCGCGGGCGTCCCGACCGGATCGGTGACCAGCTCGAGCAGCACCTCCTCGTCGGTGGCGGCGAACTGCTGCGTCAGGACGCGTCGCCCGGGCCGCGAGGACACCGAGTCGAGGTAGGCCCACTCCTGGCCCAGCGACACCTCGAGCGGCGCGATGTCGGAGCCGGCGACCGTGGTCACGGGTGCCGGCATCTCGTAGACCGCGGCCGCCAGGATGGCTCCGTCGGGCTGCACGGCCTCGCCGTCGAGGGTGATCCAGACCGCGAGCTCGAGGCCCGTCCCGGCCGGCTCGGTGCTGCTCCACCGGAAGTCCATCGACTCCCCCAGCACCTCGAGCGGCCCGCACGGAGCGGTCTCCTCGAAGCGGTCGTCGATCGCGCGGTGCACGACGTACTCCGGACCGACGCCGGCGCACGTCACCCTCCACTGCGAGCCCGCAGGAGCGTCGACGGCCAGGAAGAGCGGCTCGCCGTCGTGCGTCTCGCCCGAGGCGATCAGGGTCCGCCCGGCGAAGCTGTCGACGACCTCGATGGCGCGCGCCGGTTGCGGCGCGGGCTCAGGTGGCGGGTCCGCCCGCAACACCCCGCTGGCCACCACCCCGGTGGCCACAGCGGCCACGGCGGCGAGCGAGACCGCGGCCCCGGCGTAGCGGCGTACGCGCATCACGCGCGCTTCCTCGCGGGCACGGCCGGCCCGGTCGATCGCCGCGCCCTCTGAGACGTCACCCGCGCGCTCGGTCAGGGTCCGCCGGAGCATCTCCTCGACGTTCATCGCCTTCCCCCCTCGTCGACGAGCGCGGCGTCGATGCGCAGCTTCGCCAGACCCTTCGCGCACTGGCTCTTCACGGTGCCGACGCTGCAGCCCAGGACGCGTGCCGTCTCGGCCTCGGTGAGGTCCTCGTAGAACCTCAGGACCAGCGCGGCCCGTTGCCCGCGGCAGTCGCGCCAGCGCCGACCACATGTCCGGGTCACGCCTCGGGTCGCGGGTGTCCGTCTCCGGCAGGACCTCGCTCGGCCGTTCGCCGCGCCACTTCCGCCGCCACCACGATGCGTACGTCGTCACCATCACCGTGCGCACGTAGGCGTCCGGCTCGTCGACCCGCGACCACGCCAGCCAGAGCTTGGCGAGCGAGGTCTGGAGCAGGTCCTCCGCGCGACCGTGGTCGTGGGTGAGCAGGTACGCCGTCGTCAGCAGTCGCGCCGACCGGCCGGCCACGAAGTCCTCGAACGCGGCGACCCGGTCCGTCGCCTCGGCCGGGACCGCACTCGACTGCGCCACGGCCACGGCCTCCTCACCACTCGGGTCCATGACAGACAGGACCGGCTGGGTGCGGCGAAAGGTTGCCCGAGGCGCATCGCCCCTCGGGACGAGGCTAGACCTCGACGACTCCCCCGCGCACGACCTCGGCGTACACCCCGAACATCGGCTCGCCGGCCCTGTTCACCGGGCGCTGCCGCACGAGCGCCTTGAGCAGGCGGGAGTCCTTGACCCCCGTCTCGGGGTGGTGGTCGATGACCGCGCAGCGCGGGATCGGTCCCCCGATCCTCACGCGGGCTCCCCCCACCGACACCTCGGTGCCGAGCCAGGTGTCCTCGACCCACGGCTCGTCGGTCTCGACGACGAGCGTCGCCCGGAAGCGGGCCGCCCCGACGCCCAACTCGCGCAGAGAGGCCGTGCCGACGATGGTGACCGGTGCGGCGAAGACGACCCCGCCGCGCGGTGCGGCAGCGAGGCGTACGTCCCGGCCGAGGTGGCCGGAGACCATCGCCGCGTGCGGCCCTTCGGTGAGCGCGAGCGGCACCGAGCTACCCCAGTAGTCGCAGGTGACTGTCTCGCCCGTCAGTGAGGGCGCGGCGACGACCGACTCCCCCGACGGGAGCGTCATCGCCAGGGCGTCGCCGACGCTGCGCGCCACCACACCGATCAGGGACGGGTGCTGGACCGTGCGCAGCACGCGCCGTGCCCCGACGTCGACGAGGCACCACCGCCGATCGCCCACCGGGCCCTGCGCGTCGAGCTCGACGCGATCGTGGGCGAGGTGCCGCGTGCCCTTGACCGGCGAGAAGCCCGCGGCGGTGACGGTCAGCTCGGCGGGCACCCGCCCATGGTTCCACGACCTCCGCGAGCGGCCGGCCGACTACCACCGGTTCGGTATTCACCTGCGCGGCCGGCCGTGGCATTGTGACGTGGATCACACCCCGCTCCGGGAGGGCCGTCATGCGCCGTCTTGTCCCCGCCTCCGTCGTCGCAGCCGTCGTCGCCGCCCTCGGGGTCGGCCTTGCGCCGCCCTCGTCCCCCGCCCCGCCCGGCGCACCGCCGGCCGCCGCGCCGCGCGGCTCGGAGGCGCTCGACGCCTACGTCGCGCGGGGCGTCACCAGCGAGCAGCTCGATGCCTTGGCGCGGGCCGGCCACGACATGGCCGAGGCGCACCCGACGGGCGACACCACCAGGGTCGACCTGGTGCTCACCGCCGACGAGGCCGAGACGCTGCGCGACCAGGGGCTGGAGGTCAGCCTGGCCCGGGTCAAGGGCGGTCAGACGGTCCGCCAGTTCGCCGCCGCGCAGGCGGTCGGCGGCTACACCGTCTGGAGGTCGTACGACGAGCCCGGCGGCATCCGCGACCAGCTCGTCGCCGCGGCCAGGAACTACCCCGCCGTCACCAAGCTGGTCACGCTCGGCACGACCTACCAGGGGCGCGACATCCTGGCGCTCAAGGTCACCCAGGGCGCCCGCGGGAAGAAGGACGGCTCCCGCCCCGCGGTGATCTTCAGCGCGACCCAGCACGCCCGCGAGTGGATCGCGACCGAGGTGACGCGACGGCTGATGGACAGCTACCTCACCCGCTGGGACGACAAGGACCGGGAGGTCAGGAAGCTCCTGCAGCGCACCGAGCTGTGGTTCGTGCCGGTGATGAACCCCGACGGCTACCAGTACACGTTCGACGCCGAGCGGCTGTGGCGCAAGAACCTGCGCGACAACAACGGCGACGGGATCACTCAGGTCGGCGACGGCGTCGACCCCAACCGCAACTACCCCTCCCACTGGGGCTACGACAACGAGGGCTCCTCCGACATCCCCTCGAGCGAGACCTACCGCGGGCCGGCGCCGGCGTCCGAGCCGGAGACCCGGGCGGGCATCAGCCTCTTCCGGACGGCCAAGGCCGAGTTCATGGTCAACTACCACTCCAACGGCCGGTGGCTGCTCTACAACGACGGCTGGCAGATCGGCACCCCGACGGCCGACGACCCGATCTACTACGCGCTGTCCGGCAACCTCGACCGGCCCGCGGTCGAGGGCTTCCACCCCGGCCTGTCCTCGGACGTCCTGTACGTCACCAACGGCGAGATCGACGGCTACGCGCAGGAGGCGACCGGCACGCTGTCCTGGACCCCCGAGCTCTCCCCCGGCTGCGACGGCTGCGGGTTCGTCTTCCCCGACGACGAGGCACTGGTGCAGGAGGAGTTCGAGCGCAACCTGCCCTTCGCCGAGTCCGTGGCCGACTCGGCGGCCGACCCCGACGACCCGAAGTCGTCGCTCGGCATCAAGACCAAGCCCTTCTACCTCGACAGCGAGGACGCCTACAAGAGCGGCCTGCCGGCCGTCCAGCTCAGCTTCACGCAGTCCTACGGCGACCCGCAGCCCGTCGCCGTGCTGGCCAAGCGCAGCCTCGGCGCAGTCCGGGCGAAGTGGAGGATCAACGGCGGGCCGACGCGGTCCGCAAGCACGCGGGAGTGGGCCGGCGGCGAGAAGTTCGGCATGACCTCGACCCACTACCACCAGGTCCGGGGCGTCGTCACCGGCACCGATCCCGGCGACAACGTGGAGGTGTGGTTCGAGGGCGGCGGGAAGCGCAGCCCGTCCTTCACGTACCGCGCCGTGTCCGACTCCGGCAACCGGGTGCTGGTCGTCGCGGCCGAGGACTACACCGGTGCGTCGCCGGCCCAACCGCCGGGCGGTCCGCACTACCTCGACTACTACCTCGACGCGCTGGACGCCAACAGCGAGGACGCCGACGTCTACGACGTCGACGCCAACAACCGGACGGCGCCGGACGCCCTCGGTGTGCTGAGCCACTACGACGCGGCGATCTGGTACACCGGCGACGACATCGTGACCCGTACGGCCGGGCGCGGGGCCGGCAACGTCGACCGGCTCGCCCTCGACGAGATGCTCGAGTTCCGCGCCTTCATGAACGAGGGCGGCAAGGTGATGTACACCGGCAACCAGGCCGGCGCGCAGTACACCGGCAACGTCGGGACCCAGCTCTACGACCCGCAGGGCACGATCGCCTGCAACCCGCTCCCCGCGGGCATCGACCCGCGCCGCTGCCTGGCCGTGCGCGGCTCGGGCGACGGCACCAACGACGTCCTGCAGTACTGGTTCGGCGGCTACCTCCAGATCCCCGGCGACGGGCACGACGAGGAAGGCAACGTCTACGACGTGGTCGGGATCGACGACCCCTTCGCCGGCACCGCATGGGCGATGAACGGCCCCGAGTCGGCAGACAACCAGGACGCGACGTCGTCGTACATCTCGACCAGCGGCATCCTGCCGCCTGCGCAGTTCCCGCAGTTCGCGAGCTCGCCGTCGGCGCGCTGGGACAAGCCCGGCGGGCCGTTCGACCCACACACCGGTGAGCAGTACGTCTACAGCCAGATCGCCGACGTGTCCTACAAGCGGCTGACCCGGACGGTCACCGTCCCGGCCGGCGGCGGCACCCTCGACTTCTGGACGTCGTACGACACCGAGGGCGACTGGGACTACGTCTTCGTCGAGGCGCGCACTCCCGGCGGCAACGACTGGACGACGCTGCCCGACCTCAACGGCCACACCACGCAGGCGACCGGCGAGAGCTGCGCCGCCGGCTGGCGGGAGCTGCACCCCCAGCTCGACCACTACCAGACCTTCGACGAAGCGACCGAGACCTGCACGCCGACCGGTTCGACCGGCACGTGGCACGCCTCCTCCGGCAACTCGGCCGGCTGGCAGGAGTGGAGCGTCGACCTCGGCGCCTGGCAGGGCGGCTCGGTGGAGGTGTCCATCACCTACGCCAGCGACTGGAGCACCCAGGGGCTGGGCACCTTCGTCGACGACATCACGCTCCCCGACGGCACGTCCACGTCGTTCGAGTCCGGCCTCGAGGGCTGGACGGTCCCCGGCGCGGCGCCCGGGAGCGCCCCCAACGCCAACGACTGGGAGGTCTCCGACGCCGGCGGCTTCCCCGTGGGCGCCGCCATCTCGACGCCCGACTCACTGCTCCTAGGCTTCGGGTTCGAGGGCATCGCGACGCCGGCCGAGCGCACCGAGGTGATGGGGAGGGCCCTGGAGCACCTCCTGGACTGAGGTCCACCGCTGCCCTCTCGGTGGTTGAGGTGAACCGTCGCGAAACCCCCCAGCCACCACCGATCAGTCGTCGCGCTCGGTCCGGAGCACGTCGCCGGTCTGCGCGTCGACGTCGACGGTCATCGCGTCGGCGGTGTCCTCGTCGAGCTGGACCTGCCAGATCGCGGTGCCGTTGTCCTCGGAGAGGTCGACACCGGTCACGGTGCCCTGCAGCTCGCCGAGGGCCGCCTCGATCGCGGCGAGGTGGTCGACCGACGCGCCGAGGAGCAGCTCTCGCTCGGCGGCGTCGTCTGCGTCGTCGTCGTTGGTGTCCGCCACCGGGCCGCGCACGACCGTGATCGCGTCGGGGCCGAGGTCGACGTCGTTCTCCACCCCGTCGGCGGTCACGATCGTGACGTCCCAGCCCTGGTCGTCGCGGTCGACGGAGAAGACGGTCCCGTCGACCTCGGCGAGCGCGGTCTCCGCGGCGGTCTCGACGTCGCCCTCGACGGCGGTCGTGCCGTCGTCGGTCGGGGTGGACGTCGCGGACGTCGACGGAGCCGCCGCGTCGTCGTCGCCGTCGTCCCCGCCGCAGGCGACCAGGCCGAGCGCGAGCGGGGCGAGGACGGCGGCAGTGGCGAGACGGGTACGGCGGCTGGTGCGGTTCATGGCGAGTGCTCCTGAGTGATCGTCTGGGTGGGTACGACGATCACTGTGCCGCCGGGCGCGCTAACGCCACTTCCGCGGAGGTTCAACGGCAGGCTAAGGCTGCGTGCTCACTCGTGCATCGAGCGCGGGATGCTGCTGTTGGCGACGCGGTTCTCGGCGTCGATCATCCACGCGAGCTGCTCGAGGCGCTCGAGGATGCCGTGCAACATGTCGGCGCTGGTGGGGTCCTCGGCGTCGACCTCGTCGTGGATCCGGCGGGCGGTGCCGGCGACCGCGTAGAGCGCGGCGGTGATGGCGTCGACGCAGTCGGCGGTGTCGATCTCGTCGGCGGGGAACTCCGAGAGCGTGGTCCGGGCGGCGATGGTCGCGGCGCGGGCGTCGGGGGTGACGTAGACGGCGCGCATGCGCTCGGCGATGTCGTCGGAGAAGCCGCGGGCGGCGTCGACGACCTCGTCGAGGGCGAGGTGCAGGTCGCGGAAGTTCTTGCCGACCACGTTCCAGTGGGCCTGCTTGCCCTGCAGGTGGAGGTCGGTGAGGTCGACGAGCATCTGCTGCAGGTGGTCACCGAGCTGCTGGGACGCCTGGAACGCGGGGTGGGCGGCGTGGGTGGTCGTGCGGGCGGTCTGGGTCATGGTCGTTCCTCTCGTCAACGAACGGACACCCCCACCTAACACCTCATTCTTGAATGATTCCAGTAAGGATCGCCTACCCTGACGACGCGTGCGATCAGCTCGCCGCGGCCGTCCAGAACGACTCGAGCACCCCCGCGGAGTCGGCTCCGCCGAGCTCCACCTGGGTGAGGATCACGGACACGACGCCGCCCCGCGGATCGACGTACGTCGCCGTGCCCGTGCCGCCGACCCAGCCGTAGCGGCCGATGACGTTCCACGGGTTGAGGACCTCGGTGTCGACGCCGCCGCCGAAGCCCCAGCCCTGGCCGTCGAGGAAGAAGCCGCCCATCTCGCGGTGCTGGGGCGCGGTCTGGTGGGTCGTCCCCGCGGGCGACGAGCGCCACCAGCCCGGGGATCTCGCCGGACTCGGCGTGGGGACGCAGCGCTGCCTCGAGATCAGCCATGGTCGGACCGTATGTCCTCCGCCCACCGTCCTGTCGAGGGTCAGGCCCAGAGCAGCCCCTTGACGTACGCCGCCTGCCCGAGGTGCTGCAGGCAGTCGCCCTGGATGCTGATCAGCCGTACGCCGGCGGTGACCGGCGGGTCCCACCGCTGGTCGACCTCCCGCTCGAGCTCCTTCTCGTCCACGGTCTGCAGGTAGCGCGCGGTGGCGAGGGTGACCGCGTGGTGGTAGTCGACGAGCAGCTCGGGATCGGTGATCCGGATGGCGTCGACCTGCTCGCTGGTGTGGCCGTAGCCGGTGTCGTCGGTGCCGTTGGGCAGACCGAAGCGCTCCTGCCACTCCTCCCAGACCTGCGGTCCGTCGGCGAGCCCGGCGATGTGGTGGTCCTGCACCCGGGCCAGGTGCCAGAGCAGCCAGCCGATCGGGTTGCCCTTGCCACCCGGTCGCTCGTGGAGCGTGCGCTCGTCGAGGCCTTCGGCCACGTCGTCGTACAGCTCGGTGATGCGGCCGAAGCCCTCGGTCAGCAGTCCGCGGACGTCCATGACCGCCTCACTCCGCCGGCGTCGCGGACCGGACTTGCGGCGCGCTCGACTGCTCGTCCTTGAGACCGTCGATCTCCGCGAGGATGCGGGTGCGCTCGTCGTCGTCGAGCGAGACCTTCGCCTGCTCCAGCCCCTCGTCGAGCTGCTGCGCGATGGTGCTGTCCTCCGCGCTGTACTGGTACGAGCTCACCTCGTCGACCACTCGCTGGGCCGCCTCGGTCGCTGCCTGCTGTGCTTCGTCAGTCATGTCCTCCACGCTAACGAGGCTGCGGTGAGGCGCCTCCCCTCTGGGGGTGTGGACTGCGCAGCGGTGCGGAGAGACGTTGGGAACATGGCTGTGACGAGCTTCCAGGACCTGCCCCTCGCCGACCGCGACCACGAGTGGGACGGCGACGCCGCCGACAAGCGGGTCCGGAAGTGGGCCGGCGCCGAGGACGGGCCGAACGAGAAGTACCGCGACGCCCACGTCTGGTACGACGCGGAGAAGAAGGACAACTTCACCGCCTACAAGCTGTGCTGATCGCCGACGTCGTCGACGGCCGGCTGCGGGCGGTCCCGCGCGGCGTGATGGCCGCGGGCAACGTGATGGTCGGCGGTCGCGGCGGGGTCGACATGCCGTCGAAGGACGTCGACCGCGCCAAGAGCCACCTCGCGAAGTACTACACGAAGATGGGCGACGAGGCGCCCTGGGAGCGCGACTGAGAAGGACGCCAAATTCAGGGAACACCCTGTTGCGACGCGACGCAGTAGGGGGTCGACCCGCGCCCGTGACGTCGCACGAAAGCCGCCGCTGCCCGCATTGAAGGGCGTTCCAACCCTGGCAAGCTCAATTCGGCACCGACAGATGCCGTATTGCGACGGTACTTCGGCCGAGCAAGTAAAGAAGAGCGATCGAGCACGCACGTTTCTCGCGATTTCAAGTACCGTGTCAAGGAGTCCTTGATACGTTCCCGCGCGTCAGCAAGACCAAGCACTCCCATGGGGGAAGCAATGAAGCGTGCCGCGATAGCTCTGCTCATCGCCGCTCTCGGGTTCGTCGCCGCAGGGTGCGATGTGCCGGAAGACAGCGCGGAATCAGGAAAGTCTAAGAAAAGCAACTCGAAGCCGGTAAGGGTCGAGGCCAAGAAGATCCTCAAGCAATTCGATGACAACGAGGCCGCCGCCGACGGGCAGTACAAGGGCAAGACGCTGCAGATCGCTGGGGTCGTCGACAAGATCGACACAGAGCTCTTCGACGATGACGAGTACGTCGTCAATGTTGGCGCCGGATCGGACTTCGAGTTCGTCACGGTCAACTGTGATGACCAAGCGTCCAAGGATGTGGCATCACTCAAGAAGGGCCAGAAGATCACGGTCGTCGGAGACTTCGAGGATGGCGGCGATCTCGGTGTCGAACTGGAGAACTGCAAGATCAAGTAGTTCTCGCTCAGCACAGTGTTAATCACACCTGGCCAGCTCGAACCTTCCTGCCGGTCGGACCTCGTCCAACCTTCACACCAACACTATTCAGAAAGTACGCCATGTCATCTCCGCACGTAGAGACGCCCGAGTCCACGACCCCCAAAAAGAAGAAGCGCATCTTCCTGTGGGTGTTCCTCGCCATCCAGCTCCTGTTCATCGTCTGGATCATTGGCGGTGCCTCCGGCGCCAATGGAGACCCCAATGACTGCGGCAGCCTCTCCAAGGAGGCCTGCAACGATGCTGAGGCTGTCGGCACCGGCATCGGCGTCTTCTTGATTGTCATCCTGTGGATGGTCGTCGACTTCTTCTTGGCTGTGGGATACGGCATCTACAGGTTGGCTAAGCGTCCCTGACCGCTGTCGTCGCGGCGGCCTGGGTGCAGCATTGGCCCGGAAGCTTGGCCCGATCGGTTTCAGGTGTTCGTAGCAGCCGCGGTCTGCGGGTCGCGCTAGGTGTTCTGACCACGGACGTTAGGTACGGCGTTTCTGCTTGGCGATGACGAAGACCTCCGAGTGAGGTGTGGAGCTACCACGCAACCACTCCTCAAGACTCGGAGGTCTTCGACGATGCACGCTACCCA
>NZ_JAOPWY010000144.1 GCF_025965415.1 Nocardioides sp. | reverse complement strand
TGAGGGCGACCGCGTCGGCGTAGCGCGCGGTGTAGTCGTCGTGGATCTCGTCCAGGCGCGCCTCGGTGCCGGCGTCGTGCGGATCGGCGGCCAGCGTCCCGAGCAGGTTCCAGACCTCCTCGGCGACCTCCCGCAGCCAGTCCGGCGTACGCACGTCGTCCCAGGTCACCGTCGACTTGCGCATCGACGGCTCGATGAAGTCGTCGACGTCGTGGTGCTCGCTCGACGACAGGTCGGTGTTGAAGGAGAGGTCCAGCTGCTGCTGCACGGGGGCCAGCGCGGCGCGCCAGTCGGCCAGCAGGTCGGTGTAGCGCACGAAGGCGCGCTTGCCGCCGCGACCGGCCTGCTCCGTGAGCAGAGCCGCGTGCACCCAGCCCGCGACGTTGGAGGTCTCCTTGGTGAGCCGGAGGTCGTCGGACTGGCTGGAGAGATAGGCGATGTCGCGCGAGCCGACCACCTCGGCCGGGTGGCGCAGCGCGGTCAGCCAGCGCAGGTCGGCGCCGAGCTCCTCGCTGACGTCCTCCCACACCCGGGCGAACCAGAAGGCGTGCGGGTCCTTGACGACGATCTGCTCGGCCTCGAGCTGGCCGGACAACCAGTCACGCAGCTCGGCGCTCGGCGCGCCGGAGGCGATGTGGGCCGCGACGAGGTCGACGGCCGCGGGACGGCTGTCGATGTTGAAGAGCGCGAGCTCCTTGAGGTGGCGCTTGTGGAAGTCGATGACCCACTGCGGCTCGTAGAACCCGCGCGGGTTGGTCTCCGAGGCCGGCACCTCGGGCTGCGGCACGTGGAGGCCGAGCCGCTTCAGCGCACCGGCCAGCGAGCTGGTGCCGCTCCGGCCGGAACCGGACACCAGGACCAGCGGGGGGCCCGGCTGGGAGGGGGACGTCGGCATGCGGGTCACCCTATCGGCCGGCCGGCCACCTCTAGGATCGTGGCGACCGGCACCGCAGAGAGAAGGATCGAGGACACGTGGCTCTGACCGACAAGGTGCGTGGCGCGCTGCGCCGCACCCGCCGCGAGGGCCCGCTCGACATCGTCTTCGTCCTCTTCAACGCCGACGGCATGGGCGGCACGGCCCGCTCGGGGATCGAGCAGGCCAACGCGCTCGTCGGGCTCGGCGAGGGCCACCGGGTCCGCATCCTCAGCGTCACCCGCAGCGGCGACCACACCCACTACCCGCTGGCCGACGGCGTCGAGGTCACCTACCTCGTCGACGTACGTGGTGCGCAACCCGCCGCGGTCACCGGCCACCACCCGGCCGAGCTCGCGGCGCGCGAGTCCGTGCTGGTCCCCCGCAGCTGGGACGCGCTCTTCAACGGGCTCACCGACGCCACGATGCGTGAGGCGCTCGGCAGCCTCAACGCCGACGTCGTGGTCACCACCACGCCCGAGCTGCTCGCCGTCGTCGCCCAGCTCGCCCCCGCCGACGTGGCGCTCGTCCACCAGGAGCACCGCGCGTCCTCGGCCCGGGTCAACGACCTCGGGGCACTCCTGGAGTTCGCCCCGCGCGCCGACATCGTCGTCTCCCTGACGGAGTCGATGTCGCGCTGGCTGGCCGGGCGCCTCGGCGGCGCCGCTCCCGAGCTGCTGGTGATCCCCAACCCACTGCCCGCCGCGCCGCAGGCCCGCTCCCCGCTCGACCAGAAGACCTTCGTCACCGCAGGGCGGCTGGCTCCGGAGAAGCAGTTCGAGCACATCGTCGACGCCTTCTGGCGCATCCATGAGCAGGTCCCCGGCTGGACGCTGCGCATCTGGGGCGACGGGCCGCGCGCCGAAAACCTCGCCGCCCAGGTCCGCAAGCTCGGGCTCGAGGACCGCGTCGAGCTCCCCGGCAGCACTGCCGACATCTCCTCCGAGTGGGCGCGGACCAGCGTCGCGGTGCTCGCCTCCCGTGGCGAGGGCTATCCGCTCGTGCTCCAGGAGGCGATGTCCGCGGGCGTCCCGCCGGTGTCGTACGACTGCCCCTCCGGCCCGCGCGAGATCATCACCCACGACGTCGACGGGCTCCTCGTGCCGCCGGCCTCCAAGGCCGCGCTCGCAGCCGCGATGCTGCGCGTCGCCACCGACGACGAGCTGCGTGCGCGCCTCGGTGCCGCCGCCTTGGCCCGCTCCGAGCGCTGGGACGGCCAGGCCCTCGCGGGGGAGTGGGTCGAGACCTTCCGCACCGCGATCACCCGCCACGCCGACCCGCTCGCGCCCCGTCGGGTGCTGCACGGCCTGCGCCCGGGACCGCTGGGCGACCTCCCCGAGACCCACGGTGCCGCCGGCGTCACCCCCGCGCAGGCGCGTACGACGGCACTGCAGGCCCTGACCTCCGCGGCTGCGGCGACCGGGGACGGGTGGTTCGTGATGCCCGCCCGCGGGCTGGACCCGCACCCGATCGTCGTCGTCCCCTCCTCGCGGCGCGAGGCCTTCCTGGCCGCGCTGGCCGCCGGGTCCGTGCCCGACTGGCTCTCGGTGCGCGACCCCGCCGAGCGCGGCTGGCACGAGCGACGCGGCACGGTCGCCGCGATGACCGACGACCTGACGCGGACGCGTACGGCGTCGCTCTTCCTCGAGCCGTGGCCGATGCGCGGCGGCCACGACGGCGTGCTCGGCGAGGGCGTCGAGGTCGGCGTGCAGTTCTGGGAGGAAGCACCCGACGGCGACCTGCTGGCACCCGGTCTCAACCGCTTCGGCGACCGGGTCCCGGCCGGCACCCCCCGCACCACGATCGAGGTCGACGGCGTCGAGGTGCCGACGCTCGAGGTGACGGCGCTGCCGACCGTAGACGACGTGCGCTTCGACGTCGACGTCGTCTACACGTGGGTCGACGGCGACGACGAGGACTGGCTCGCCGCCCGCGACGCCAGGATCACCGGGCTCGGCGGCACCCCGAGCGCGCGGGCCGGCGGCGCCTCCCGATACCGCAGCCGCGATGAGCTCCGCTACTCGATGCGCAGCCTGCACCTCTTCGCGCCGTGGGTGCGCCGCATCCACCTCGTCACCGCCGGTCAGGTGCCGTCGTGGCTGGACACCTCCCACCCCGCGATCGCGGTGGTCGACCACCGCGACATCCTGCCGGCGTCGGCGCTGCCGACCTTCAGCTCGCACGCGATCGAGACCCGGCTGCACGCGGTGCCCGACCTCGCCGACCACTTCGTCTACGTCAACGACGACGTCTTCCTCGGCCGGCCGCGGCGCCCCGAGCACTTCTTCACCCCGGGCGGGCAGTACGCCGCCTTCGTCGCCGACCACCGCGCCGTGGGCCTGCCCGGCACCGACGACCGGCCCTACCTCTCGGCCGCGCAGAACAACCGACGCGTGCTCGCCGACGCGTTCGGGGTGACGGTGACCAACACGATGATGCACAGCCCCCACCCCCAGCGCCGTACGACCCTGGAGGAGATCGCGGCGCGCTTCCCCGACGAGGTCGCCCGCACCACCGAGGCTCCGTTCCGCTCGGAGACCGACCTGTCGCTGCTGTCGTCCTTCGCACAGAACTACGGCCTGATCACGGGCCAGGCCTTCCGGGCGGGCGCGCACCACGGCTACGTCGACCTCGGCCACCAACAGCTGCCGGCGCAGCTCAAGGCGATGCTCAGGCGCGACCGCGACTTCTTCTGCGTCGCCGACAACCTGGTCGCGGCCTTCGACGAGGAGCGGTCCGAGGCGCTGCTGCACGACTTCCTGGAGCAGTACTTCCCGATCCCGGCTCCCTGGGAGCTCGGCTGAGCGGTGCGTGAGGCCGGTTCTGGGCGCTCGGGACCTGCTCTGCTCACCGCTCGATCCTCGGGCGGTGGTGGAGCCACATTCCCGCGCCGTCGAAGGTGGCTCGACCACCGCTCACCGGCGTGGCGTCGGACGACGCGCTCGGAGCGGTGCGTGAGCCACATTCCCGCGGGCACCGAAGGTGGCTGGACCACCGCTCACCGGCGTGCCGTCGTACGACGCGCTCGCAGCGGTGCGTCAGCCACCTTTCGCGGGCACCGAAGGTGGCTGGACCACCGCTCAGTCGGGGATCCGGTTGCCCTCGGCGTCCCAGTGCGACTCGACCTTCTTCGAGGGCTGCACACGCGGCGGCTCGCCCGGCATCTTCGGGTGGTCGGGCGGGTAGTTGAGCTCGACGGGGTGCGCCTCCCACAGGTCGAGCAGCGGCTGGAGCGAGTGGTGGACGTCGTCGATCGCGGCCCACGGGTCCCCGTCGGAGGCCAGTCGCTCGGGCACCGTGAAGAGGTTGAAGGCCTGGGGCGAGTCGAGCCCGGCCAGCTCGTCCCACGTCATCGGCGTCGAGACGGGAGCACCGGCGATCGGGCGCAACGAGTAGGCGGAGGCGATCGTGCGGTCGCGGGTGTTCTGGTTGAAGTCGACGAAGATCCGCTCCCCGCGCTCCTCCTTCCACCACGCGGTCGTCACGCCGTCGTCGCGCTTCTCCAGCTCGCGGCCGAACGCGATGGCCGCGTGGCGTACGTCGCTGAACTCCCACCGCGGCTCGATCCGGACGTAGATGTGGATGCCCCGGTTGCCCGAGGTCTTCGCGAAGCCGGTCATGCCGAGGTCGCCGAGCAGCTCGCGGGCGACCCCGGCCACGCGTACGGCGTCGGCGAAGGTCGTGCCCGGCTGCGGGTCGAGGTCGATCCGCAGCTCGTCGGGGTGGTCGACGTCGTCGCGCCGGACCGGCCAGGGGTGGAACGTGAGCGTGCCCATGTGGGCGCACCACACCGGCACCGCGATCTCGGTCGGGCAGATCTCCTCGGCGGTGCGACCCGAGGGGAAGGTGATCTCCACGGCCTCGAGGTAGTCCGGAGCGCCCTTGGGGACCCGCTTCTGGTAGAACGCGTCGGCATTGCGGTCCTGCGGACCGGTGGCCAGCTTCATGCCTTCGCGCACGCCCGAGGTCCACCGCTCGAGTGCCGTCGGCCGGTCGCGCAGCGCCCGCATCAGCCCGTCCTCGACCGAGGCGAAGTACTCCGCCACCATCAGCTTGGTCACCTCGGCGGTCGAGTCGGTCGCCTCGTAGATGACCCGCTCGGGGGACGAGATCCTGACCTCGCGCTCCCCCGCCCGGACGTACGCCTCCGACGCCTTCGCCATGCCGGGAGACTACCGGGGCCCCAGCCGCCGACACGCACGACGAGCCCGCCGAAGCTCTCCCGGCGCAGCATCCCCGCGAAGGCCGCCGGCGCGTTGTCCAGCGTCTCGGGTGGCCGTCGAGAAGGTGCTGTCGTCGGGCTCGTGCGCGAGGCGGACCTGGGTGGTCTCCATGCCGTCCAGCGTGTCAGCCACCTCTCGGACGGCAGCCACCGCCCGACTACTCTGGGGCCATGCCCTACGACGTGGAGAAGACCGACGAGCAGTGGCGCCAGGAGCTCACCCCCGAGGAGTACGCCGTCCTGCGACAGGCCGGCACCGAGCGCGCCTTCACCGGCGAGTACACCGACACCGAGACCGAAGGCACCTACTCGTGCAAGGCCTGCGGGTCGGAGCTGTTCACCAGCGACACCAAGTTCCACTCCGGCTGCGGCTGGCCGAGCTTCTACCAGCCGATGACCGACACGGTGGAGTACATCGAGGACAACAGCGGCGGCATGAAGCGGGTGGAGGTGCGCTGCGCGACGTGCGGCTCGCACCTGGGCCACGTCTTCCCCGACGGCTTCGGCACGCCCACCGGCGACCGCTACTGCATCAACTCGATCAGCATCACGCTGAACGACAAGTCGTAGTCCTCACCCCTCGACCGGGTCCAGCGACGAGCTGACCCGCACCAGCCCCTCGCCGTACGTCGCGTCGACCCACCGCTGGATCGAGCCGTCGTCGAAGACGACCTCGGCGTCGAGGGAGTCGGGCGCGGACGACCCGCTGGTCAGCAGCTGCTCGCCGAGCGCGGTCTGGAGCTCCTGGTTGATCGTGTTGAGGTCGGCGTCGGTCTTCTCGACCGTCGTCACGCAGAGCGGCCCGCCCCAGGTCTGGCGCAGCTCGGCCTCGGCGGCCTCGGCGTCGCCCGTCACTGCGACACTGATCGTGCCGCGAGTGAGCCACGCCGTCGCGTACGTCGGCAGCGCCGAGGCGGCCGCGAGGGTGGCGTCCATGTCCTCCGGCGTCGCCCTCGCCGGATCGGTCGCGGCCGCGTCGTCGCAGGCCGGCTCCAGACCACCGGTCTCGGGCTCGGCCATCGGGTCGTAGAGCGCCGCCGGGACCGCGTCGGTGACGGTGAAGGTCGTGCCGTCGAAGGTGCCGGTGAGCGCGTACTGACCCCAGGTCACGCCGCCCGCCTCCTCCGCACCGACCTCACCCCAGTCGAAGCCCGCGACGGCGGGGCCTCCGCACTGGGGCGGGTAGGACTCGGCGACGGCGCCCAGGCACAGCTGCGGCCCGGTGCCGGGATCGAGCACGGTGACCAGGCCGCTGGTCTGCACCTCGCCGTCCGGCACCGGGGTGGGCGCGTCCGCCGACGGCGTGGTCGCCGACGGCTCGCCCGGTGCGGCGGGGTCGACGGCGCGCATCTCGCTCTCGGTGGAGCAGGCGGCGAGCGGCAGGGCCAGCAGCAGGGCGGCGACGACGGGTCGGAGGGTCGGTCGGAGGATCATGGTGATGTGACGCTACTCCGCGAGGCTGAGTTCCCGGGTCAGGCGGAGGCCCTGCGCCAGGCGGTCGGGAGCTGCGCCTCGCGCCAGGCCTTGAAGCCGCCGACGACGTCCGTGGCGTCGAGCCCCAGGCTGCGCAGCGAGTCGGCGGCGAGGCTCGAGGTGTAGCCCTCCTGGCACAGCACCAGGATCCGGACGTCGTACGACGCCTCCGGCAGGCGGGCCTCGGACCGCGGGTCGAAGCGCCACTCGAGCACGTTGCGCTCCACGACCAGAGGACGCAGACCGTGGTGGACCTCGCCCTCGGCGGCGCGCTGGGCCGCCGGCCGGATGTCGACGAGGAGTGCCCCGTCCAGCGCCTCGCGGTAGGCCGTCTCGGCGTCGATGCGCGTCAGGCGGGAGCGGGCGTCGGCGAGCATCGCGTCGATGCCGTCGTGCGTCACCACGTCTCGCCCCGCTGCTCGACGCTCGTCACCTGGAGGCGGCCGCGCACGAGCTCGTAGCGCGTCATCGCGGCCAGCGACGGGGCGTAGGCGTGCAGCGACACGGCCACCTGGGTCCCGTGGTTGACGACGTCGTGGATGTGGCTGCCGTCGAACTCGCGCAACGACCCCGAGAGGGTGTTGGCGGTGGCCACGCCGGTCCAGACGTACTCGGTCAGGGACCCGGTGAGCACCACGAAGGCGCCGCTCGCCGAGCCGTGGTCGTGCCAGCCGGTGCTGGAGCCGACGGGCCAGGTGATGAGCCAGATGTCGGCGTCGGGGCCGCTCTCGAGCCGCACCCATGTGCGGTCGGGGGCGGTGAGGTCGACGCCCTGCAGCGGGTCGCGCCTGCTCAGGAACTGGGCGAGGGCGGCCCGCGCGGTCTGCGAGGTGCCCCGGCGCGGGCGGCGCAGGGCGGGCACGGCGGCGGGCGAGGCGGAGGATGAGGCGGACGAAGCGGGGAAGGGGGCGGTCATGGCTACTCCTCAGAACAATGTTGAGTGACTTACTCTACATTGCCGAGGAGCGGATGCAGGACACGTTGCACGACGTGTCCCCCGCCTTCCCTGGCTCAGGGCAGGCGGGCGATCAGGTCCGCCGGCGAGACGCGGGCGCCGGTGTAGAACGGCACCTCCTCGCGCACGTGGCGGCGAGCCGTGGAGGCCCGCAGGTCGCGCATCAGGTCGACGATCCGGTGCAGCTCGTCGGCCTCGAAGGCGAGCAGCCACTCGTAGTCGCCGAGAGCGAACGACGCGACCGTGTTGGCGCGCACGTCGCCGTAGCCGCGGGCCATCTTGCCGTGCTCGGCGAGCATCGCGCGGCGCTCGGAGTCCTCGAGCAGGTACCACTCGTAGGACCGCACGAACGGGTAGACGCACACGTGGGCGCGCGCCTCCTCGTCGGCGAGGAAGGCGGGGATGTGCGACTTGTTGAACTCCGCGGGCCGGTGCAGCGCCATCTGCGACCAGACCGGCTCGAGGCGCCGGCCGAACGACGTACGGCGGAAGGCGTTGTAGGCCGCCTGGAGCTGCTCGGAGTCGGCGGCGTGCCACCAGACCATCAGGTCGGCGTCGGCGCGAAGCCCGCTGACGTCGTAGAGCCCGCGGACCTTGACGTCCTGCTCCTCGAGCACCTCGAAGAGCGCCTCGACGTCGGTGGCCTCCGCACCCCGGTCCGCGTCGCCGAGGACGTCGCGGAGCTTGAACACCGACCACATGGTGTAGCGGATGGTGTCGTTGAGCTCCTTGGTCCGCGCGGCGTTGGTCTTCGAGTCGGTGTCCATGGCCTCATTCTGCCCGGGTGACCGAGGCCACAGCCCGGCGGGCCGAGCCGATCACGGCCGGGATGCCGACGCCGTCGTACGCCGCGCCGCAGACCGCGAGCCCCGGCTGCCGGGCGACGGCGGCCCGGATGCGCGCCACCCGGGAGAGGTGGCCCACGGCGTACTGCGGGAGCGCGCCGCCCCATCGCTGGACGTGGGTGTCGACCGGGCGCGCGGTGATCCCGGCCATGGCCGCGAGGTCGGCGAGCGAGACGCGCACCAGACCGTCGTCGCCGGCTTGAAGCGTGGCTTCCTCTCCGTGGCGGCCCAGGGAGGTCCGCAGCACCACGACCTCCGGGGCGAGCTCGCGCACCCAGCCCCACTTGGCGAAGGAGAACGTGGACGCCTTGATCGTGCGCCGCTCGACCGGCGGCACCAGGAAGCCCGAGCGCTCGAAGAGGGCGTCGGGCACGTCCTCGGCACGGAAGGCGAGGGTCACGACGGCGACGCTGGCCGCGCCGATGCCGGCGAGCTCAGCGGCCGCGTCGGGGACGTCCTCGCCCAGCAGTCGCGCGGTCGGCGCGGCCGGCGTCGCGAGCACGACCGCGCCCGCGTCGATGGTCTCGGGGTGCGTGGTGGGGCCGACCGTGACGGCCCAGCCGGTCGTCGTACGCCGCAGCGCGCGGACGCTCGCGGAGGTCCGCACCTCGAAGTCTCCGCCGTCGCGGACCAGGTCGGGCAACCGGCCCATGCCGCCGGGGAGCGCCGCGAAGACCGGCGCACCCGAGGAGGGGACGGCCGCCGCCTGCTCGAGCAGGCTGCCGCGCCGGGCCATGGCGAGCAGCTGGGGCACCGCCGCGGCCGCGGAGATGTGGCGTGCGTGGCCGGCGTACACCCCGCCGAGGAGGGGCTCGACGAGCCGGTCGACGAGCTCGTCGCCCAGCCGCGCGGCGACCAGGTCGCCGACCGAGACGTCGTCGCCGAGGTCGGGCCCGGCCGCCTCGACCGCCGCTCGCGCCAGCCCCTCGGGGCTGAGCACGCCGCTGGCTGCGAGCTGGTCGACGTCGAAGGGGACGCCCATCAGCGAGCGTGGCAGCTCGCGCAGCGCACCTCGCGACCACACGCCCGACGTGGCGGTCGTCGGGTGGACCACCTCGGCACCGAGCTCGCGGGCGAGGTCGACGCCCTCGGGACGGCGCGCCAGCATCGCCTCGGCACCGACGTCGACGGTGAGTCCGGCGACCTCGGCGCTGCGCAGCTTGCCGCCGATCCGGGGCGAACCCTCCAGCAGCAGCACGTCGCGACCGGCCGCCGACAGCCCGCGCGCGGCGACCAGTCCGGCCACCCCGCCACCGATGACCACCACGTCTCGCACGTCGTCAGCCTAGGCTGCGGGGTGTGGACCCCAACGTGAGCTCCGACCGCATCGCCGTGCTGATCGACGCCGACAACACCTCGCACAGCTATGCCGAGGCGTTGCTCGACGAGATCGCGAAGTTCGGCAACCCGACGATCAAACGGGCGTACGGCGACTGGTCCACGGACCGGCTCAAGGGCTGGACCAAGGAGCTCAACGCCCGCGCCATCCGCGGCATGCACCAGGGGGCGTTCACCAGCGGCAAGAACTCCACCGACTCCGCGATGATCATCGACGCGATGGACCTGCTCTACGCCGGCAACGTCGAGGCCTTCGCCCTGGTCACCAGCGACAGCGACTTCACCAGCCTGGCCCTGCGGCTGCGCGAGTCGGGGAAGGTCGTCTACGGGCTCGGGGAGAAGAAGACGCCGGCCTCGCTGCAGAACGCGTGCGACCGCTTCATCCGCCTCGAGTCGCTCGGTGACCCCGACACGACGTCCGAGAGCCCGGACGCCGAGACGGCCGAGGGGCCCGGCCAGGTGCCGGAGATCAACCTGCCGAGCGCCCTGACCAAGGCCGTCAACGCCGTGGCAGGGGACGACGGCTGGGCGGCGCCGGGTCCCATCGGTCAGCACCTCAGCCGGACCCACCCCTCGCTCGACCCGCGCAACTACCTGGACCCCAGCAAGCACCAGCAGCGCGGGCTGCAGGCCCTGCTCGCCGCGCAGCCCTACCTCGAGACCACCGGCGAGGGCGGCGCGATGCGCGTGCGGGTCAAGCGCAGGGGGCAGCAGCCCGCCAAGGGGCAGGCCGAGGCCCCGGCTCTGGCCAAGGGGCAGGCCGAGCCCCCGGCCAAGACGTCAGCCAAGGCGCCGAGCAGGGCGGCGACCAAGACGTCAGCCAAGGCACCGAGCAGGGCGGCGGCCAAGACGTCAGCCAACGCACCGAGCAGGGCGGCGGCCAAGACGTCGGCCAAGGCTCCGGCCCAGGCGGCGAGCGCCACGGGAGACGCGTCCCAGGCAACCAAGCCCCAGGTCACGACCACCACGCGCGCCGCGAAGAAGGCGGCCCGGGCCACGAAGGCCTGACGGTCACGGTTGCGTCACGGGCGTGAGCGGCGCGGAACCGGCACCGACGCGACCCGCGTCGGACCACCATGACCACTCGCACCCGGGCCGCCGGCATCCTCACCGCGATCACCATGACGGCCCTGATGGCCGCCTGCTCCGCCGACGGCACCGCGGACTCCGGCGCGTCGGACGTGGCGACCTCCGCGCAGTCCGGCGAGACGTCGGGCAGCCTGGCCGACGGAGGCGGCGACGCGGGCGGTGCCGCGAGCCGTGAGCTCGCAGACGCCTCCGGCTCCGGGTCCGCCCCGGCCTCCGACGAGGGCTCGGACCAGGCTGCCACGCCGGCGACCGAGCGCGCGATCATCGCGACCGGCGCGGTCTCCCTCGCGAGCAAGGACGTCGGCGAGACCCGGCGCGAGGTCCAGCGGATCGGCGACGCGCAGGGCGGTGACGTCACCGAGGAGAACACCGAGACCGACGACGACGGCGACACGTCGTACGCCCGCCTCGTGATCCGGGTGCCGAGCGCGAAGTTCGGCGCGTCGATGGAGGCGCTGGAGGGGGCCGGCATCCTGCGCTCCTCCACCCGCGGCTCCGAGGACGTGACGACCCAGGTCATCGACACCGGCGTGCGGGTGCGGGCGCAGGAGGCCAGCCTCAAGCGGGTCGAGCTGCTGCTCGCAGAGGCCAGGACCCTCAAGGACGTCATCTGGATCGAGTCCCAGCTCACCAGCCGGCAGGCCGAGCTCGACTCGCTGAAGTCCCAGCAGGCGTGGCTCGAGGACCAGACGTCGCTGTCGACGATCACGGTCGACATCACCGCCGACGTCGCCCGGGCCAAGCCCAAGACGGACGACGACACCCCCGCCGGCTTCGTGTCCGGGCTCAGGGGCGGGATGAAGGCCCTGGGCGCCAGCCTCGCCGCGGTCGCGACGATCCTCGGCGCGCTGCTCCCCTTCGCGGTGCTTGCCCTCGTGCTGGGCCTGCCGGTCTGGCTCGTCGTACGACGTCGCCGGAGCGCCCCGGTGCCGCAGACCCCAGCCGCGTAGCCGTCAGACGCCGACCGGCTCCCGGGGCTCGAGCTCGCGCCCCTCGGACTCGCGATCCAGGCCACGACCCCGGGTCTCCGGCAGGAAGTGCGCGCTGCCCAGCGAGATCGCGGCGACCAGCACGTTGTAGGCGGCGACCCACCACAGCGTGCCGTCGCCCCGGGTGACCAGCCAGGCGGCGATGAGCGGCGTCAGCCCGGACGCGAGGATGCCGGACACCTGGTAGAGCGTGCTGAGCGCGGTGTAGCGGTAGCGGGTGTCGAACAGCTCGGACCAGAACGCCGCGAGCGGGCCGTAGACCGTGCCGTAGATGACGCCGAGGCCGATCACGAAGACCAGCGAGATCGCCCACCGGTTCTCGGTCTGGACGAGGAAGGCCGCCGGGAAGGCGAAGAGCAACCCGATCCAGGCACCGACGCGGTAGACCGGCTTGCGGCCGACCTTGTCCGACAGGGCTCCGGCGACCGGGACCAGCACGACGCCGAGCGCCGCTCCAACGATGATCGCGTCGAGCGCCCAGGACCGCGGCAGGTCGAGGTTGGTGGCGACGTAGGCCAGCAGGTAGACCGAGAACAGGTTGAAGGTGAAGCCCTCGACGAACCGCGTGCCCATGCCGAGCAGCAGCGGGCGCGGCTGCTCCTTGAGCAGGTCGCGCAGCGGGAGGCGGGAGACCTCCTTGCGCTCCTGGACCTTGGCGAACTCGGGCGTCTCCATCACGGACAGCCGGATGTAGGCGCCGATCCCGAGGAGCACGATGCTCACGAGGAAGCAGGCGCGCCAACCCCAGGCCAGGAAGGCCTCCTCCGGCAGCAGCCCGGCGACGGAGAAGGCCGTCGCGGCGAGCACGAGCCCGCCCGGTACGCCGATGTGGGCGAAGCTGCCGTAGAAGCCACGGCGTGCGGCCGGGGCGTACTCGACGGCCAGCAGCACGGCCCCGCCGTACTCACCGCCGACACCGATGCCCTGCAGCACGCGGAGCACCACGAGGGCGATCGGGGCCCAGACGCCGATCTGGTCGTAGGTCGGGAGCAGGCCGATGAGGGCGGTGCCGGCACCCATGATGAGCAGGGTCAGCAGCAGCATCTGCTTGCGCCCGATCCGGTCACCGAAGTGGCCGAAGACGAGCCCTCCGACGGGACGCGCGAAGAAGCCCACGGCGAAGGTCGCGAAGGCCGCGAACTGGGCGGCCGGGCCGTCGAGGCCGTTGAAGTAGAGCTTGTCGAAGACGACGGCCGCGGCCGTGCCGTAGAGGAAGAAGTCGTACCACTCGATGGTGGCGCCGACCGCCGAGGCGAGGGCGACCCGGCGGGGGGTCGGCGGCATCTGGGCCGGCTGTGAGGCACTCATGCGGCGTCCTCGCTGGTGGAGGCGTCGGGGGCCTCCTGGGCGCCCCGGTCGACCTCGGCACCGTTGATCCGCCCGTCGAGGCGGGCCGGGTCGAGGTCGTCGCGGTGGAGCTTGGCGAACGCGGAGCGGTGGAAGACGAGCGGGTGCTCACCGTCGCCGCCACCGACCTCGTGCACCTCGAGGAGCACGATGACGTGGTCCCCGGCGACGACCTCCTCGTGGACCGAGCAGTCATAGGTGACGACCGCCTCGTCGAGCAGGACCGCGCCGTTCTCGGTCACCTTGAACGGCAGGCCGGCGAGCCGCTCCTCGCGCGGCCCGGCGAGCTGGCGGCAGACCGCGTCGTGGTGGTCGGCGAGCACGCTGATGCCGAGCCGGCCGGCCTCGCGGAGCAGCGGCCAGGTCGAGCTGGTCGTCGAGATCGAGAACGACACGAGCGGCGGGTCGATGCTCACCGAGGTGAACGACGACGCGGCGATGCCCGAGAGCTGGCCCTTGACCGACGCCGCCACGGCGACGACGCCGGACGGGAAGGCGCCGAACGCGTCACGGAGGGTGCGCGGGTCGAGGTCGGCGGGGGGCTGCGCGGGGGGCTGGATCGTCATGCGGACACCACCTGACGGGTCTCGGGTGCGGTCGGGAGGGTGGGCAGGTGCTGCTGGGCGGTCGCGAACCACGCGTCGTAGGCCGCCGGCTCGGCGTGCTCGGCGTCGAGGACGTAGAGCGCGCGGGTCGGCACGGAGGCACCGAGCTCGACGAGGACCTGGCGCAGCCCGAGCTCGGGGGCGAGCGAGTGGGCCGGGGAGGCGCCGAGCATCAGCGGGATCGCGGCGACCGCGCCGAGCCCCTGGTGGGGGAACCGGTCGAGGAACGCCTTGAGCAGACCTGTGTAGGTGGCCTTGTAGGTCGGGCTGGCGACGATGACGACCAGGCTGCCGGCCACCTGCTCGACGAGGTCGGTGACCGTCGAGGAGTCCCAGTCGAACAGCTCGGGGGCGTGGTCGGCGAGGTCGACGACGAGGTCCGCACCGCCGAGGCGGTCGGCCAGCGTCAGCGCCGACTCGTAGGTGCGCGAGCGTGGCTTGGGGTTGCCGACCACGACGGCGACGCGGGCGTTCAGAACGGGGTCCCCGCGGCGTTGTTCGGAGGAGCGAAGCAGAGGAGAAGAAGGCCGTGGGGCGGTCATGATGCTGCCCGCTGGCCGCCGAAGGGGACCGAGGCACGGGACACGACCGGCGCCGGGTTGGTCCACAGGCCGCGCTTCTCCAGGACGGGCAGCACGCCCTCGCCGAAGTGGTAAGCGCCCTCGAGGTGCGGGTAGGCCGAGAGGACGAACTCCTCGATGCCCAGGGCGGCGTACTCCTCGATGCGGTCGGCGACCTCCTCGTGGCTGCCGACGAGCGCGGTGCCGGCGCCACCGCGGACCAGGCCGACACCGGCCCAGACGTTGGGGTGGATCTCCAGGCCCTCGCGGGAGCCGTTGTTGAGGGCGAGCATGTTCTGCTGGCCGACCGACTCGGACTTCTTGAGGCCCTCCTGGACGCGGCGGATCTCGGCGTCGTCGATGCCCTCGAGCAGGCGGTCGGCCTCGGCCCACGCCTCCTCGGCGGTGTCGCGGTTGATGGTGTGCATCCGGAGGCCGAAGCGGATCTCGCGGCCCTGCCTCTCGGCGAGCTCGCGGATCCAGGCGATCTTCTTCGCCACCGCGGCCGGCGGCTCGCCCCAGGTGAGGTAGACGTCAGCGTGCTTGGCCGCGACGTCCCCCGCGGCGGGCGAGGAGCCGCCGAAGTAGATCTCGGGGATCGGGTCGGGCAGCCGCTGCAGCTGGGCCTGCTCCACGCGCAGGTGGCGCCCGGCGTAGGTGACCTGCTCGCCCTTCCACAGCCGGCGGACGATCTCGAGGAACTCGTCGCAGCGCTCGTAGCGCTCGTCCTTGTCGAGGAAGTCGCCGTAGGCGCGCTGCTCGTGGGACTCGCCGCCGGTGACGACGTTGAGGAGGAGCCGGCCGCCGGAGAGGAACTGGTACGTCGCCGCCATCTGCGCGGCGAGGGTCGGCGAGGTCATGCCGGGACGGAACGCGACGAGGAACTTCAGCCGCTCCGACAGCGGGGCGAGCATGGCGGTGGACAGCCACGCGTCCTCGCACCAGGCACCAGTCGGGGTGAGCGCGGACTCGAAGCCGAGCTGCTCCGCGCTGCGGGCGACCTGGCCGAGGTAGGGCACGCTCGCGGGACGTCCTCCGTTCCCGTGGGACACACCGTGGCCGCCACTGACGACCTGGCGGCCGTCGCCTCCGTTGGTGGGCAGGAACCAGTGGAACTTCATGTCAGACCTTTCTTGCCGCTGGGTGAGCAGCGAGCGCCCTGCAGCGGTGCGGTGGAACCGCTGGGGGACGTGCTCATCGGTGCTCTCCTCAGGACGGAGCAGTAGGGCGGGATCGTTCACGCTCCATCTCTATCGATCTTGTAGACAAATGTAGCAGCGCGAGGGTGCGGCCCGGCGCACCGGGTCGCGCGGGGATGTCGAGGGGGTGGAAGGCGGCGGCTGTCACAAAGCCCTTCACCGACCTTCCACCCCCTCCGGGACCGGTGCGTGACCGGTCAGTCGGTGGCGCCCCCGGAGAGGTCCCGCGGCTCGGGCCGGCCGTCCGCCCACTCCTGGCGTCGACGGGTGCTGCCGATCGACCAGGCGTACGGCGGCGGCGTGCCGTTGACCGCGTGGGCCCCGACGACGCGCGCCTTGAGGTTGCGCGGGTTGTGCGAGGCGACAGTCCGGGCGTTGCGCCAGTGGCGGTCCAGCGCGAGCGGCCGCGCGGTGGCGGAGGCTCCGAGGGCGTCGAAGATGTCGGACGTCGCGCGCAGCACGAGCTCCGAGACGACCACCTGGGCGCTCGACGACTCGATCTCGCTGGCCTCGACCAGCTCGGCGATCTCCTCGGCGCCCGCCAGGGCCGCGTCGGCGACGGCCTGGACGCTCTGCGCGACGCGCAGCGTCGTGGCCTCGGCGGCGTACACCGCGGCGGCGACCTCGCCGACGCGGGCGAGCACCTGGGCGTCGTCGCGGACGCGGGGCGCGTTGGCGTGGGAGAAGTTGCGGGTGCGGCTCTGCACGGCCTCGACCACGTCGGCGAGCGCGGCGCGGGCGATGCCGGTGAGCGTGGCGAGGAGGTTGAGCTGGTAGAACGCGGTCTGGTAGGGGAAGCGCTCCTCGAAGGGCAGCACGTTCTCGGCAGGGACGCTGACGTTGTCGAACGTCGTGGTGCCGCTGCCGGTGCCGCGCTGGCCGAAGCCGTTCCAGTCGTTGCTCACCGCGACCCCGGGGTCGCGGAGGTCGACGAGCGCGATCGCGGTCGCCTCCTCGACCTCGTCGGGGTGCCCGGGGGTCGCGACACGGGCATGCACGTCGGCCCACTCGGCGAAGATGCTCCCGGTCGTGTAGTACTTCGTGCCGTCGAGTCGGTAGGACCCGTCGGCACGGGGACGCAGCGCGGTGCGGGGCAGGTCGATGCTCGAGCCCACCTCCGACCACGCGTTGCCGGCCATCTCGCCGGCGACGAAGCGGTCGAACCACACGCGCTGGTCGCTCGACCGGGCGTGGTGCCAGAGCCGGTCCTCGACGAGCGCGAAGTGGCCACGGAAGGCCTGCGGGAGGTTGGCGTCGACCGCGGCGAGCTCGATCCACAGCCGGGTGACCCCGACCAGGTCGAGGCCGCTGCCACCGAAGGCGGCCGGGACGCGCAGCGCGCCGAACCCCTCGGACTTGAGGCGGGCGACGGCCTCGGTGGGGAGCTCGCCGTCCAGCTCGCGCTGGACCGCTCCTTCCTCGACGGCGTCCAGCACGGGCGCCCAGGCGGCCAGCAGGTCGTCGACGGCGCGCCGGCAGGCCGTCCGCGAGGCGCCGTCGGGGGTGGTGACGGAGCTCGCGGCAGGGCTCGCGGCAGGGCTCGCGACAGGGGTCGTCCGGCCGAGGGTGGGCCGGACACGCAGGGTGGTCATGGGTGGGTTCCTCCCGATTTGTATAGTTACTTAGTAGACTTTAGGCAGTCGGGGTGGCGGACCACGCAACCCGGGCAGCAGGTTTTGCCGACCACCCCGCGAGGGACCGAACGAGCAGGAGCACCACGTGCGCATCGAACAGCTGGAATACCTCGCCGCCGTGACGGAGCACGGCTCGCTGCGCCGGGCGAGCGAGGCGATGCACATCTCGCAGCCCGCGCTGAGCGAGGCGGTCACCAAGCTGGAGAAGGAGCTGGGTGCGACGCTGCTCGACCGCCGTCGTACGGGCTCGCGGATCAGCCGGCAGGGGCTCGACCTCCTGCAGAACATGACCGAGGTGCTCGAGGCCGTCGACCGTCTCCGGCAGGCGGCCGGCCAGCAGTCCTCGCGTCGGCGCGACCTGCGCATCGGCACCGTCAACACTGCCTCGTCGAGCCTGCTCGCGCCGGCGCTGCGCGACCTCCACGCCCGGCACGGGTCCGGGGGCGTCGAGGTGGTCAACGGCCGCGCGACCGACATCCAGCAGGGACTCGCGGAGGGGTCGCTCGACCTCGGCCTGGTCAACGTGCTGCCGGGCGACGAGGTGCCGCCGACGCTCGTGTGGGACAAGCTGATCGAGGGCACACCGGTCGCGTGCCTGCGCGCCGACCACCCGTTGGCGGCCCAGGAACGCGTGAGCGTCGAGGACCTCCGCGCCGAGCCGCACGTGCTGATGCGCCCGGGCTTCGTCATGCACCGCTACGCCCACCGGGTCTTCGCCGGCGCACTACCGTCGACGACGTACGCCACCGACGGTGCCGAGATGGGCAAGGCGATGGTCGCCGCCGGGCTGGGCATCTCGATCCTGCCGGACTTCTCGATCACCGCCGACCCGCTCGTGCGTGCCGGCGTGCTCACCACGCGCCCGATCCAGACCGACCAGACGACCGTCACCCTGCTGATGCTGCGCCGCCGCGCCGAGCGCACGTCGGAGCCGGTGCGCGACCTGCAGACCGCGCTCGTCCGGCAGGCCCGCGCCTACCTCGCCGCGCTGGAGCTCCCCGCCGCGGCGCCCGACCTCAGGCCGGTGCCGCCGGAGGCGGGGACGCCGGTGACGCCGATCAGCCTCGATCCGCCGATCGACGCCGTCGCGAGCGCCGTCAGACGGGCGTGATGGCGAGGCGGAGTGCCGAAGGCGGGCCGGAGGCCCGTCGAGGTGCGACAACGCTGCCAGCGCGTCCGGATGGCGGCGCGCAGCAGGCGAGAGATCGGTGGATCGAGGCTAGTAGCCGTGCACGAACTCGGTCAGCGCCGTGAGCTGATCGGGGTTCGTCGAGGGGATGACGCCGTGGCCGAGGTTGAAGATGTGGCCCTTGGCGGCGCGGCCCGCGTCGATGATCTCGGCCGCCCTCGCGGTCATCACCTCGGTGGGCGCGAAGACGAGCGTGGGGTCGAGGTTGCCCTGGACGACGCGGTCGCCGACGAGCGGGATGGCCCGCTCCAGCGGCGTACGCCAGTCGACACCGACCACGTCGGCGCCGGCCTCCCCCATCAGGCCGAGGAGGTTGGTGGTGCCGACGCCGAAGTGGATCCGCGGCACGCCGAGCTCGCCCGCCGCCGCCAGCACCCGCTCCGAGTGCGGCATCACCGACGCGCGGTAGTCG
Source organism: Nocardioides sp. (assembly GCF_025965415.1). Taxonomy (GTDB): domain Bacteria; phylum Actinomycetota; class Actinomycetes; order Propionibacteriales; family Nocardioidaceae; genus Nocardioides. Next base: position 9,776 of record NZ_JAOPWY010000144.1, on the reverse strand, counting down.
GCCGGGGTGAGCGCACCGGCCCAGGAGTCGAAGAGCTGCACGGCCGAGGCGCCGGCCTCGACCTGGATGCGGAGGTAGGCGGCCGCGATGCCGGCGATCTTGTGCATCAGCGCCTCCCACACCTCGGGGGCGCCGAACATCATCGCCTTGGTCCGGGCGTGCTCCTTGGACGGACCGCCCTCGACCAGGTAGGAGGCGACCGTGAACGGCGCGCCGGCGAAGCCGATGAGCGGCGTCGCGCCGAGCTCGGCGACGAGCTGGCTCACGGCACGGGAGATGTAGGGGACGTGCTCGGCGCTGAGATCGGGGATCGCCTCGACGTCGGCGAGCGTGCGCACCGGTGACGCCACGACCGGGCCGACGCCGGGCTTGATGTCCAGGTCGACACCGACGGCCTTGAGCGGCAGCACGATGTCGGAGAAGAAGATGGCCGCGTCCACGCCGTAGCGCCGGACCGGCTGCAGGGTGATCTCGGTGACGAGGTCGGCGTCCATGCAGGACTCCAGCATGCCGACGCCTTCGCGCGCCTTGAGGTACTCCGGCAGGGAGCGCCCCGCCTGCCGCATGAACCAGACCGGGGTGTGGGACGGCACCTCGCCGCGCGCGGCCCGGAGGAACGGGCTGTCGGCGAGACCCGGGTGGGGGGTCGGGCGGGGGCCCGGGTCGGGGGTGGTGCGGGCGTCGGTCACCGCCGAATCTTCGCAGGTCAGGCGGCGTGGCGGCACATCGGGAGTGCGGAGGGCTGGCCTACTCTGGACGAATGGTGGCCCGTCACGAGACCCACCCGGGCAGTGCTGCCGCGGCTGGACCCGCGGAGTTCCGCGCGGCTGTGGAGTCGATGCGTCAGGCCGCGCTGCGCCCGGAGGTCTTCTGCGAGGAGATGCCGGCGCCCCAGCGCATCGCCCCGTGGTCCTCGGCGCTGAGCGGCGACGTCACGGTCGACGACGAGGACCTCGGCACCGGGCGCCTCATCCTGCTCCACGACCCGGCCGGCAACGACGCCTGGGACGGCACCTTCCGCTGCGTGGCCTACGCCCGCGCCGACATCGACCCCGAGCTCGGCGGCGACCCGCTGCTGGCGGCGGTCGGCTGGTCCTGGCTGACCGAGGCGCTCGAGGCCCACGGCGCCGGCTTCCACGCGGCATCGGGCACCGTCACCTGCGTGAGCACCGAGAGCTTCGGCGGCATGGCCGACGAGCCCGGCACCGCCCAGGTCGAGATCCGGGCGTCGTGGACTCCCGACGTCGACGAGGTCGGCGCGCTCGACATGACGCCGCACGTCGAGGCGTGGGGCGAGCTGATGTGCACGGCCGTGGGGCTGCCCCCGGTGCCCGAGGGCGTCACCGCGATCCCGAGCCGACGCGGGCAGCGCGGCACCTGATCAGATGGCCGACACCGACACCGCTCCCGCGACCCCTGACCCCGAGTCCGTCGAGCCCCTGGAGCTCGCCGACGCCCCGGCCGCCGAGCCCGAGGCTGCGCCCGCTCCGCTGCTGGAGCTGCGCGACGGCCTGCCCGAGATCGTCGAGACCGACGCCGGGCTGGCCGAGGCGTGCGCCGCGCTCTCGGCCGCGAGCGGGCCGGTGGCCATCGACGCCGAGCGCGCGTCGGGCTACCGCTACTCCAACCGGGCCTACCTGATCCAGCTGCGCCGCGAGGGTGCCGGCACCTGGCTGATCGACCCGATCCCGCTGACCACCCTCGCGCCGCTCCAGGAGGCCCTCGAGGGCACCGAGTGGATCCTCCACGCCGCCACCCAGGACCTGCCCTGCCTGCGCGAGGTGGGCCTGGTCCCGACGAGCCTCTTCGACACCGAGCTGGCCGGCCGACTGCTCGGCTATCCGCGCGTCGGCCTCGCGACCCTCGTCGAGACGGTGCTCGGCCAGCGGATGCGCAAGGAGCACTCGGCGGCCGACTGGTCCACGCGTCCGCTCCCCACGGCCTGGCTCGACTACGCCGCGCTCGACGTCGAGGTGCTCCTCGAGCTGCGCGAGCACATGATCGCCGAGCTCGACAAGGCCGGGAAGACCGAGTGGGCCCGCCAGGAGTTCGAGCACCTGCTGGACTTCGAGCCCACCGTGCGGCAGGAGGCATGGCGTCGTACGTCCGGGGTGCACCGCCTCCGCGGGCGCCGCGCGCTCGGGGCCGCCCGCGCCCTGTGGGAGGCCCGAGACGCGATCGCCGCCGAGCGCGACGTCACCCCGGGAAGGATCCTGCCCGACTCCGCGATCGTCGTGGCCGCCACGGCGATGCCGGCCGACCGGCGGGCGCTGCTGTCGACGCAGGGCTTCCACGGCCGCGGCGCGAGCCGCTACGCCTCGGCCTGGGTGGACGCGCTCCAGCGGGTCCGCGAGATGACCGAGGACGAGCTGCCCTCCCGCGCCCCGCGCGGCGACGGTCCCCCGCACCCCCGCACCTGGGCCGACCGCGATCCCGTCGCCGACCGCCGCTTCAAGGCGGCCCGCGAGTCGATGCTCAACCTGGCCGAGGTCCACCACCTGCCGGTCGAGAACCTGCTGACCCCCGACTACCTCCGCCGCCTGATGTGGGCGCCGCCGTCGACCCGCGAGCCGGCCGCCCTCGCGGACGCCGTGCGCGAGCAGCTGGCGTCGTACGGCGCCCGGCCCTGGCAGGCCGAGCTCATCACCGGCGCGCTGGTCGGCGCGATCCTCGGCGCGGAGGTCGAGCCTGCGGACGGGCCCGAGGCGGAGTAGCCCCGGTCCCGCAGTCGTTGCGTCCTTGCCAACTCACCAGTTGGTCAGCCAACTCGTCGGTTGGCGAGTGGGGGGCTCGATCGAGCGCCGGAAGGCCACCCAACCCACCAACTCACCAGTTGGTCAGCCAACTCGTCAGTTGGCGGCGTGGCGCACCCCGACTACTCGGTCGGACTCTCGGACGGACTCTCCGACGGCGACTCGGTCGGGGACTCGGTCTCCTCCTCGGGCGCCAGGATCACCTGCGAGGCCTCGTCGATCTGCTCGGTGATCAGGTCGAGGTCGAGCACGCCGGGCGCGGTGACCAGTCGCTCGAGGAGCGGCGTGACCGCCTCGATCAGCTCGACGCGCTGGTCGATGAACGGCGGCACCACCATGTAGCGGATGCTCGTGTTGAAGACCTCGGAGTTGGCGGGCTCCAGCTCGGGGGCCAAGAACTCCGGCGAGGCGGCGACCTGGGTGTTGGCGGGCACGATGTAGCCCGTCGAGGCCACCGTGGTGATCGCCGCGTCGGAGACGGCGTAGGCGATGAAGTCGGCCGCGTCGCCCTGCACCTCGGACGAACCGGAGAGGCAGAGCCCGTTGATGTCGCCGACCGTCGCGCGGGTGTCGATGGTGGGCATGGGCAGGACGTCGAAGTCGAGGCCCTCGGCGTCGCGCAGCTGCGGCACGAGGTTGCGGAAGCCGGCGATCATGGCGAGCTCGCCGCGCTTGAAGAGCTGGACCGGCGTCGCCCGGGCGAGCTGGGCGTTGGTCGGCGTGATCGTGGGGTCGCGCAGGATCGCCAGGGTCTCGCTCAGCGCCTCGCGCGTCGAGTCGTCGGAGAAGGCCAGCGAGGTGGGCTCGCGGTCGTCGTTGAAGACCTTGCCGTTGCCGGAGTAGATGAAGGGCGCCAGGCCCTGGAGCGTCGGGTCGATCCACACGCCGCGACGGTCCCCGCGGCGCGAGGCGAACTGGGCGGCGGCCCCGAACTCCGCCAGCGTCCACCGGTCGCGCACGCCGTCGCTGTCGGCCGTCGGGACGTCGTACTCGCGGCGCTCCATCTTGTCGAAGTCGACGAGGTCGGTGTTGTAGTAGATCACCATCGGGGAAACCGAGTAGGCCATGCACTGCAGCTCGTCGTCCATCGCGAAGGCGTCGACGGCGTCGCGCGAGAAGCGGTCGCCGAAGTCGACGCCACGCTCGTCCAGGAGCAGGCTCACCGGCTGCAGCGCGTCGGCCTCGACGAGCTGGCCGAGGTCGATGCGCGAGGACAGGAACACGTCCGGGGCGTTGCCGTCCAGCACGTCCTCGAGCGCCGACTCGTGGTCGGGCCAGGACACGAGCTTGACGGTGCGGGTGGTCGAGGTGGCGTTGAAGGAGTCGACGACGTCCTGGAAGGCCGCTACCTCCTCGTCGCTGCCGAAGGCCCCGAAGGTGATCTGGCGCGGCTTATCGCCTGCGCCGGCGGACTGGCCCTTGCCCGGCGTCTGCGTCGGGCTCGGCGCGGGATCGCCGCCGGCGGTGCACGCGGCGGCGGAGAGCGCGACCGTGAGGGCACACGCGACCAGGGCAGTACGACGAAGGCTGGAGGGACGCGGAACCACGTCGGAACCCTAGGCCATGTCGCCCAATCCCCGGCTGTCGCGAGCGTCGTCCGCAGCGTGCGACGAGCGCCTACCGGTCGAGACCACGGACCGCCGCGACGACGTCGGCGAAGACCGTCGGGTCGAGCGCGGCACCCTCACGGCGTACGGCGCCGCGCTCGAGGTGCAGGAGCCGGTCCAGCCGCACCTCGCTGGGTCGTCGCTGCGGGTCCCAGCCGCCGGTGCCGACGTCCATCCAGTGGCGGCCGTGGCGCGCCTCGTCGGCCGCGTCGCGGTCGTGGTCCTGGCTGCTGAGCATCAGGCCCGTCCACCCGGTGCCGGCGTCGTCGGTGTCGAGCAGCAGGACCGGGCGGTCCTTGCCCTGCCTGGGGTCGTCCTCGTAGGGCACCCAGGCCCAGACGACCTCGCCCGGGTCGGGCTCGCCGTCGACCTCGGGCGCATAGCGGGCGGCCACCTCGACGGTCGCCTCCTCGGGTGCGAAGGGGCGCGACAGCAGGCCGGCGATGCGGCGGCGCAGGGTCATCCGGCGAGGCTAGACGACACCCGGGGATGAACGAGTGCGCCGGACCGGGAGCGCCTCACGGCGCGTGGCCGCTCGTAGCGGCTTATTTCGGGACCCGGGGCTGCCACAGCCCGACGCACTCAGGATCCATTGTAGACCTCAGGCCAACGGATGATCGATTTCCCCGTGCCCGGCCGCTTCGAGCTGCTCGGAGAGGCCCAGCATCCGGGTGATCTCCTCGTGCGACGACTCCCCGATGGTCGCGCGGCCGGCGGCCACGATGCGCGCGAAGGCGGCCGCGCGGAAGAGCGTGATCGCGAAGTCGCCGCGGGCGATGCCGCGCAGCACGTCGTCGACCATGCCGCGCAGCTCGTCGGGGACCGGCGGGTCCGCGACCCCGGCGACGACGCGGGCCACGTCGGCCCGCCGCTGCCCGGCCTCGAACTCGACCGCGACCCGCTCGGGGTCGGCGTACACCCACTGGCGCAGCAGGAACAGCCGCCACAGGCTGCCGGCGAGCGTGTCGGCGGGAGCGCCCGACCAGACCTCGGCGAGCGTCTCGAGGCCCTCGCTCTCGGCCAGGTGCACGATGCGCTCGGCGAGCGCCGGGTCGTCGGACTCACGGGCACCGCGCACCAGCACGGTGGCGGCGAGGTCGCCGGCCTCCCGCAGCAGGGCGGGATCGGTGCCGCCGGCGATCTCGGCGAAGAAGCCACCGCCGGGCGTCATGGGGCGGTGGTGGATGCGACCGGTCACCGGCCCAGCCTAGGCACAGCTAGGCGACCGTGCCCATCACCTTGCGGATCCGCTGGTCGCTGACCTTAGCGGCCGTGCCGAGCTGCTGGGCGAAGAGGGAGACGCGGTACTCCTCGAGCATCCAGCGTGCCTCGCGCAGGTGCTGCGGCACGGGCTGGCCGTCGGGCAGGGCCGCGACCGCGTGCAGCCAAGCCTCCTGGAGGCCGGCGAGCTGGTCCATCAGCTGCCGGTCCTTGGCGACCTGCGCGTCGAGCCGCTCCCGGCGGAGGGTGACGGCGGCGAGGTAGCGCGGGTAGTCGCGCAGCCGGGTCGTGCCCGCGTCGGCGATGAACCCGGGTCCGACCAGCCGGCCCACCTGGGCGCGCATGTCGGTGAGGGCCGGCAGGGTCATCAGGTCGGCGCGACCCGAGATCGCCCTGTCGGTCGCGCGCCACGACTCCAGCACCCGCATCACGTCGTGCACCGCGGCGCTCAGGCCACCGGTGACGGCCTCGCGCGCCGCGGCCACCACGGCGTCGTACGCCGCCTCGTCCCGCAGCGTCGGGCGGGCGTCGACGACCTCCCCGACCAGGGCGGAGCGGAGGTCGGCGAGCAGGTCGGCCACCGAGGCGTACGGCGACCCGACGAGGGCGAGCTTGGCCCGCTGGTCGAGGCCCGCGGCGGCGAGCACGTCGTCCACGGGGGCGGGCGGGCCGAGCGCCAGCAGCACCAGCCGTCGTACGCCGAGCCGGTGGTGCGCGGCCGCCTCCGCGGCGGTCGCGAGGACCTGGAGCCCGACGGTGGGTCCTTCGTCGACGAGGGCCGGGAAGCCGCGGACCTCGTGCCCGGCCCGGCGCTGCACGAAGGACTCGTCGACGACGCCGAAGGTCCACGCGGTCTGGCCCGTGGCGGTGACGCCCGAGTCCGCGGCGACGTCGGCCATGGCCTGCTCGAACGTGGGCCGCAAGGGCTCCTTGAGGGCGTCGAGGTCCTTGCCGCGTCCTGCCTCGGTGCCCTCCTCGGTGAGCACGCGATAGGTCGGGCGCAGGTGCTCCGGCACCTTGGACCAGTCCCATGCCTCGCGGTCGACCACCAGGCTCCGGGTGCTGCGGGCGAAGCGCTCGAGAGCGTCGAGCAGCGGCTCCGCGCCGGGCGGCGTGGCGGCGAGGAACTCGCGGGCGGTGTTGGGGGCGGGCACCATCGCGACGCGCAGGTGCTTGGGCAGCGAGCGGATCAGCTCGGTCACCAGCTCCTCGCGCAGCCCCGGCACCAGCCACGAGAAGTCGTCGGCCTCGATCCGGTTGAGGGTGGCGACCGGTACGTCGATGGTGAGGCCGTCGTCCGCGGCGCCGGGCTCGAAGTGATAGCTGATGGGGAAGGTGAGCCCGGCCTCCTCGCTGTCGTGCCACTGCGTCGGGAAGTCCTGCTGCTGCACCTGGTCGGCGGTGTCGTGGGTGAGCATGGCCGGGTCGAAGGTGAGCAGGTCGGGCCGCTTCTGGCGGGCGCGCTTCCACCACTGGTCGAAGTGCTGGCCGCTGACCACCTCGGCACCCACCCGGGCGTCGTAGAAGTCGAAGAGCGTCTGCTCGTCGACGACGATGTCGCGCCGGCGGGCGCGGTGCTCGAGCTCCTCGGCCTCCTCGAGGAGGCGCGCGTTCTCGGCGAGGAACCGGTGGCGCGAGTCCCACTCCCCCTGCACCAGCGCGTGGCGGATGAAGAGCTCGCGGGACAGCTCGGCGTCGATCCTGCCGAACTGCACGAGCCGGTCCGCGACCAGCGGGACGCCGTAGAGGGTCACCCGCTCGCGTGCCATGACCGCGGCGCGCTTGCGCGACCAGTGGGGCTCGGAGTAGGTCCGCTTGACCAGGTGGGCGCCGAGGGTCTCGGCCCACTCGGGCTTGATCGCGGCGTTCTGCCGCGCCCAGAGCCGCGACGTCTCGACGAGCTCGGCGCTCATCAGGAACGCCGGGTTGCGCCCCTTGAGGACGCTGCCGGGGAAGATCGCGAAGCGCGCGTTGCGGGCGCCGACGTACTCCCGCAGCGGACGACGCTCGCCCGGCCTGGCCTTGGTGTCGCGCTCCTCGAGCGCGCCGATGTGGCTGAGCAGGCCGGACAGCAGGGACTGGTGGATGCCGTCCTCGTCGGGGGTGTCCGACGGGTGACCGACGTCGAGCTTCATCTCCTTGGCGACCTGGCGGAGCTGGGACTCGTAGTCCTGCCACTCACGGATGCGGAGGTAGTTGAGGAACTCGCGCTTGCACATCCGGCGGAAGGCGCTGGAGGACAGCTCGCGCTGCTGCTCCTTGATGTGGCGCCAGAGGTTGAGCCAGGTCAGGAAGTCGCTCGACTCGTGCGTGAAGCGGGCGTGCAGCTGGTCGGCCTGCGGGCGCTGCTCCTCGGGTCGTTCGCGCGGATCCTGGATCGACAGCGCGGCGGCGATGACCAGGACCTCGCGCAGGCAGCCGAGCCGCTCGGCCTCCAGGATCATCCGGCCCAGCCGCGGGTCGATCGGCAGGCGGGCGAGCCGCTGCCCGACCTTGGTGAGGCGTACGCCGGTGTTGCGCCGCTCCCCCTGCCGCGACGTCGTACGGTCGGGGCGGGTGGGTGCCCCGTCCGCATGACGCTCGGCCGTCGTCACCGCGCCGAGCTCCTCCAGCAGGTCGGTGCCCGCCTTGATGTTGCGGCGGTCGGGAGGCTCGACGAAGGGGAAGCGCGCGATGTCGCCCAGCCGCAGCGAGGCCATCTGCAGGATGACGCTGGCCAGGTTGGTGCGCAGGATCTCGGGGTCGGTGAACTCCGGTCGTCCCTCGAAGTCCTCCTGGGAGTAGAGCCGGATCGCGATGCCCTCCGCCACGCGCCCGCACCGGCCCGAGCGCTGGTTGGCCGAGGCCTGGCTGATCGGCTCGATGGGGAGCCGCTGGACCTTGGTCCGCACGGAGTAGCGGCTGATCCGCGCGACGCCGGTGTCGATGACGTAGCGGATGCCGGGGACGGTCAGCGACGTCTCGGCGACGTTGGTGGCGAGCACGACGCGCCGCACCAGCGAGGAGTGGCTGGAGAAGACCTTGTGCTGGTCGGCCGCGCTGAGGCGTGAGTAGAGCGGGACGATCTCGAGGCGGTCCGCGCCCGCCGTCGAGCTCCGCAGGGCGTCGAAGGCGTCGGCGGTGTCGCGGATCTCGCGCTCGCCGGGCAGGAAGACGAGGATGTCGCCGGGACCCTCGGCCGACAGCTCGCGGACGGCGTCGAGGATCGCCTCGGTCTGGTCGCGCTGGACCGGCTCGCCCTCCTCGTCGTCCTCCGCCAGCTCCAGCAGGGGGCGGTAGCGGATCTCGACGGGATAGGTGCGCCCGGACACCTCGACCACCGGGGCCCCGAAGTGCTCGGCGAAGCGGTCGACGTCGATGGTCGCGCTGGTGATGATCAGCTTGAGGTCTGGCCGGCGGGGCAGCAGCCGCTTGAGGTAGCCGAGCAGGAAGTCGATGTTGAGGCTGCGCTCGTGGGCCTCGTCGATGATGATCGTGTCGTACTTGCGCAGGTCCCGGTCGCGCTGGAGCTCCGCGAGCAGGATGCCGTCGGTCATCAGCTTGACCCGGCTGGCCCTGCTCGTGCGGTCGGTGAAGCGGACCTGGTAGCCCACCACGTCACCGAGCTCGGTGCCGAGCTCCTCGGCGATCCGCTCCGCCACCGAGCGCGCGGCGATCCGGCGGGGCTGGGTGTGGCCGATCAGCCCGCCCCCGTTGGCGGGCCCGGCGCCGCGGCCCAGCTCGAGGCAGATCTTGGGGAGCTGGGTGGTCTTCCCGGACCCCGTCTCCCCGGCGATGATCACGACCTGGTGGTCGCGGATGGCCGCGGCGATGTCGTCGCGGCGCGTGGAGACCGGGAGCTCCGGCGGATAGGTGATCTTCACAACGGGCGCCATTCTCGCCCACTGCGGCAAGAGGGTTCACCCCGCGCTGTCCTCGTCGTCCGGGACGGTCGTCGGAGGCAGCTGACCGGGTACGCCACGCGGCCCGCCGTGCATCCCGCTTGGGCCGCCGAATCCCTCGCCGCCGCCGGTGTCGCGGCGCTGCATCATGCGGCCGCGGTCACGGTCGTGGTCGTCGCCCACCGCGTGGATGGCCGCGGCGCCGAGCCCGCCGACGATGATCCCGGCGAGCGCCGAGGCGATGAGGGCGGCCAGGCCGAACGTCCGGCTCCCGCCGTCCGAGCTGCGCAGGTGCCGAGGCGCCCGCGGAAGCC
>NZ_JAOPWY010000108.1 GCF_025965415.1 Nocardioides sp. | reverse complement strand
GTCGGCCCACTCGTCCCAGATCGAGATGCCGCGGTCCTGCAGCCACTTCACGTTGGTGTCGCCGCGGAGGAACCACGGCAGCTCGCCGAACACCGACCGCGTGTGCACCTTCTTGGTCGTCACCAGCGGGAATCCCTCGGCGAGGTCGAAGCGCATCTGGTGCCCGAAGACGCTCAGCGTGCCGGTGCCGGTGCGGTCGGTCTTCTCCACGCCCTCGTCGAGGATCCGCTGGAGGAGGTCGAGGTAGGCGCGCACGGGACGACTCTACGACCTCGGGACGCGCGCCTCGGCGACGACGCACGTGACGTCGAAGGCGAAGTCGTCCCCGCCGGCCAGGTCGTCGTACGCCGTCCGCAGGCGGACCCGCACGCCGTCGGACTGCGCCCGCCAGAGGACGCCGAAGTTGCCGATCGAGGTGAGCCCCGCCCACAGGTCGTCGGGCGCCGGGCGCCACTGCCACGACAGCGTGCCGGTCGAGGTGACGGCGAGACCGGCCTCGCTGAGGATCCCGGCGAGTCCGCGCGGGGTGCGCTCGAAGTCGCGATCGGCCGGCAGCCGCGGTGAGGGCGGGCGCACGGCCTCCACCTCGTCGAGCAGCCCGTTCCACATCACGGCCTGGGGCGGCGGCGTACTCCCCCAGATCGTCGCCCGCACGCGGCCTCCTGGCGCCGCGACGCGGGCCAGCTCGCGCGCGCCGGCTCGCGGGTCGTCCACGTGGTTGAGCACGAAGTTGGCCGTCACCACGTCGAAGCCGTTGTCGGCAAGGGGCAGGTCGGGGAGCCCGTCCACGGCGACCTCCTCGCCCAGCGTCGATCCGGCCAGCGCAGCCATCTCGGGGTCGGGCTCGACGCCGATGGCCTCGAGGCCGGCGTCCCGCGCGGACTGCACGAGGGCACCGGTGCCGCAGCCCACGTCCAGCAGCCGACCGCTGCGCGGCAGCCCGTCGAGGAGGGCCGGGATCGCCCCGGCGCACAGTCCCGCGAAGCTCTGCGCGTACACCCGAGCCACACCCGTCCACAGCGCCTCGGCCACGGCCGCGAGGCTACCGACCACCCCCGCCAACTCGTCGGTTGGTGGGTTGGGTGGCGATTCCGGCGCCTCCGACCGCCCCAACCCGCCAACTCACCAGTTGGCTGACCAACTCGTGAGTTGGCGGCAGCAGCAGCACCCCGATCCCTCAGCGCAGCCGGATCGACCCGTCGGCCTCGGTGATCGTGACGGGCTCGCCGCAGTCGAGGTCGGCCGTGCACACGACGAGCGCGCGGCGCCCGGACTCCGACTGCCGTACGGCGTCCTGCGCCCCGTCCCGGCGCGACGAGTCGATCAGGTGGGCCCAGCCGCCGCCGGGCACCGGGACGCTCTGGACCAGGACGTCGTAGGGACCGAGCTCCGGGAGCGCCGGCGTCTCGGGCACCTCGTCGAGCGCGGCGGGAGCCTCGTCCGTGTCGTGCACGTCCCCCTCCGCGTCGACCCGCACCAGGTCGCCCGAGGAGAGCCGCGCCACCACGCCGGTGCCTGCGGCCACGAACGCGTCCACGCGGGGAAGCTCGACGACCACCTCCGCGAGGTGCAGCTCGCCCTGGGCGTACCAGATCACCGGCAGCGGGTTGGCCTGCTCGCGGACCTCCGGCGGCTTGGGCCGGGCGGCCCACCACATCCATCCGGCGAGCAGGGCCGCGGCGACCGCGACCCACACCATGGCGCGCCGAGCGGTGCGGCGGCGGCGCGACGCCCGCACCTGTGCGGCCCTGGCCAGCCACTCGTCGGCCGCGTCGTGCGGGTCGAGGGGACGTACGCCGTGGGGTGCGGCCTCACCCGGTCGCGCGGGCAGGCCGGTGCGCTCGCGCAGCTCGGCCCACAGGCTGACGTCGACCTGCTCGTCGCGGACCCGCCGCGTCCAGGACCCGCGGCTCGCCAGCAGGGTCTCGGCCACCGCCAGGCGGGCGTCGGCGGCGGCGACCCCCTCGTCCTCCAGGCCACCGACGAGGTCGGCCCAGCGGGCGTCGACGTAGCGCGCGAAGTCCGTGTCGCCCACCACTGCCACCTCCCTCGTCGGCGGTGCTTCGGAACGAGGGGCGGCCGCGGATGGGGTCAGGCGCTGAGCGACATCGGCCCGTAGACCTGCCGCTCGTGCTCGAAGAGCGTCACCGCGGCCACGCCGTGCTCGGCAAGGTCCGCCCAGATCTCCCCGACCCAGGACTCGGCGTCGCCCTGCGTGGAGAAGCGCTGGTCGGCGTGCTCGGCGATCTCCACCGGCTCACCGGCGGCGTCCTCGAGGCGCCACCACCACGGCCGCTCGGAGGCCGAGGGCTGCCGGAAGGTCGGGGGCTGTCCGGGGAGCACGTCAGGACTCCTTCACCGACGGGTCGACGAACGGCGGCCTGACGAGCTGGAAGATCTCGCGCCGGCCGCGGATGTCGACGCCCACCTGCGCGTCCTCCGCGACCATCACCGGGATCAGCGCCAGGCCGATCCCCTTCTTGAGCGTGGGCGAGAACGTGCCGGAGGTGATGTCGGCCAGGGGTACGTCCTGGGTCAGGGTCACGCCCATGCCGGGGCGCGGGATGCCGCGGCCGACGGCGACCAGCCCGCGCAGCCGTCGCTTCGGGCCCTCCTCCTTGACCTGCGTCACCGCCGCGCGGCCCCAGAAGGCGTCCTTCTTCCAGCCGACCGCCCACGACAGCCCGGCCTCGACCGGGTTGGTGTCGAGGCTGATGTCCTGGCCGTGGAGCGGGTAGCCCATCTCGGTGCGCAGCGTGTCGCGGGCACCCAGGCCGCAGGCGGCGATGCCGTGCTCCTCGCCCGCCTCCATCAGGCGGTCCCACAGCTCGCCCGCGGCGGAGTTGGCGACGACGAGCTCGTAGCCGCGCTCGCCGGTGTAGCCGGTGCGGCACACGACGACGCCGAGGCCGTCGTCGCCGAACTCGGCCTCCACGAACGACATGTACTCGTGGCCGGTGGGCAGGCCGACCTTCTCCAGCACCTCGTCCGAGCGGGTTCCCTGGACGGCCAGGACGGCGTAGTCCTCGTGGTGGCTGACGACCTTGACGCCCTCGGGCGCGGCCGCCTGCAGGCGCCGGACGACCTCGGCGGTGTTGGCCGCGTTGGGGATGAGGAGCACGTGCTCGTCGTCGTGCCAGTAGGCGATCAGGTCGTCGACGATGCCACCCGACTCGTCGAGGCAGAGGGTGTACTGCGCCTTCCCGGCGCGGATCTTGGCGAGGTCGTTGGAGAGGGTCGCGTTGACGAAGTCGGCGGCGCCCGGACCCGACACCATGGCCTTGCCCAGGTGGCTCACGTCGAAGATGCCGACGGACTCACGGACCGCCGTGTGCTCCTTGACGACACCGGTCGGATACTCCAGCGGCATCGACCATCCGCCGAACTCGGCGAACTTCGCACCGAGGGCCTCGTGACGGTCATGGAGGGGCGACTGCTTGAGCGTTCCGGCCATGCCGCGAAACCTACCTCAGCCGCGAGGGCGTCAGGACTCGCCTAGCATGCGCAGGTGACCACGTACTCGCTGCGCACCGCCAACCCCGCCAAGACCCGTGCCGACGCCGTGGTCGTGGGCGTCGTGGCGGGCGACAAGGGGCCCCGGCTGTGCGAGGCGGCCGACGAGGTCTCCAAGGCCTACGGCCGCCGGCTGCGGCCCTTCCTGTCGACCATGGGCGTCACCGGCAAGGCCGGCGAGGCGGTCAAGGCCCCGACCCGCGACGAGGTCAACGCGCCGCTGCTGGTCTTCGTCGGCCTCGGCGAGGACCCGGCCGACCCCGTCGCCGTACGACGTGCCGCCGGCGTCGCGGCGCGCAGCGTGTCCAACGCGGCCTCGGTCGCCCTGGCGCTGCCGAGCGAGACCCCCGAGCTGATCGAGGCCGTGGTCGAGGGCCACCGGCTCGGCGGCTACACGTTCACGGCCTACAAGTCGAAGCAGAGTGAGGCCACCGAGCCCACCGACGTCGTCGTGCTGAGCCCCGTTGCGCGCCGCGCCGAGGCGGTCGCGGCCCTCGAGCGCGCGGAGATCCTGGCCGACGCGGTCGTGCTGTGCCGCGACTGGGTCAACACGCCGCCCAAGGACTGCACTCCCCCGCTGCTCGCCGACCTGGTGGCCGCGGCCCACAGGGCCGTGACCAAGGGCCGCGGCGCACCCAAGGTCACGCTCGAGGTCTTCGACCACGAGCGGCTCGCGGAGATGGGCTGCGGGGGCATCCTGAGCGTCGGCAGCTCGTCCGAGTCGCCCTCGCGGCTGGCCAAGCTGACCTGGGCCCCCAAGGACGCGGTCGCCCACCTCGCGCTGGTCGGCAAGGGCGTCACCTTCGACTCCGGCGGCCTCACGATCAAGCCGTCGTCGAGCATGGTCAACATGAAGGGCGACATGGCCGGTGCCGCCAGCGTCGTCGCCGCCACGCTCGCGATCGCGCGGCTCGGCCTGCCGATCAGGGTGACCGCCTTCGCCCCGATGGCAGAGAACATGGTCTCCGCGACCTCGACGCGTCCCGGCGACGTGATCACCATGCACAACGGCACCACCGTCGAGATCGCCAACACCGACGCCGAGGGCCGCATGCTCCTGGGCGACGCGCTCTCCCTGGCGGTCGAGGAGAAGCCCGACGTCGTCCTCGACATCGCCACGCTCACCGGTCACATGCAGCTCGCCCTCGGCGACAAGGTCGGCGCCGTGATGGGCACCGACGACCAGGTCCCCGCCGTCCTCGCGGCCGGTGCCGCGGCCGGCGAGCAGCACTGGCGGATGCCGATCCCCGAGGAGATGACGGAGCGGATCCACAGCTCCAAGATCGCCGACCTGCTCCAGCACGACTGGGTGCGCTGGGGCGGCGGCCTGTACGCCTCGGCGTTCCTCCGCGAGTTCACCGACGGCCTGCCCTGGGCGCACCTCGACATCGCCGGCAAGGAGATGAACACCGGCAGCCCCTACGGCCACGTGCCCTCCGGCGCGACTGGCTTCGGCGTCACCACCCTCGTCGAGTTCGCCCGGGCGCTCGCCGCGGACGCCGGCTGAGCGGCAGCCTGTCCCCCGCTGGTTGAGCAGCGAGCGGTGTTCCGCCGCTGGTTGAGCAGCGAGCGTGTCCCCGCTGGTTGAGCAGCGAGCGCAGCGAGCGTGTCGAAACCGAGGCCGGGAGCCCGTCAGCCGGACGCCGGCTTGAGCAGCTCCTGCTGCTCGCCGGCGAACCTCGCCGCGAGTGCGGGCCTCACAGGCCGTTGAGCTTGCGGTGGGCCTTCTTGCGCGCGTTGTAGTCGCGCATCCGCTGCGGCACGCCGACCACCGCGGCGTCGTACGACGGCACGCGGTGCCGGTTGGCGAACTCGTGCGCCCACGTCACGCTGGGCACCCGGCGCCGCGTCCACTCGCCGTCGTGCGCGACCAGGAGGATGGTGACGTCGCTGACGGCCGTGCGCGGCTCGACGAACCCCTCGACGCCCTGGTGGGTCGTCACGAACTTCTCGAGGTGACGCACGTCCTCGCCGTCGGCGGCGCGGACGCGGGTCGACCCGGTGCGCGTGGCATCCCGCGCCGGACGACTGGTGCGCCCCTTGCGGCGGAAACGATCGAACAGACCCATGGCGGACATTCTGCCGGGGCGCACCTCACGCCGCCCACTCTTCGGGCTTCTTCGACGGACCGTGACCCGGTGTGGACAGGCTCACAAAGAGTGCAAAGATGGTCGCGGTCCAAGCGAGTCGAGCGTGTGGAGGGAAATCAGTGGCGGACGGTGAGTTCGACGTCCTGGTCCTCGGGGCTGGTTCGGGTGGATATGCCTGTGCCCTGCGAGCGGCGCAGCTGGGCCTGACGGTCGGGCTGGTCGAGAAGGGCAACCTGGGCGGCACCTGCCTCCACGTGGGCTGCATCCCGACCAAGGCGCTCCTGCACGCCGCCGAGGTCGCCGACTCGGCGCGCGAGGCGGGCCAGTTCGGCGTCTCCGCCACGCTCGACGGCATCGACATGGTGGGCGTCAACGCCTACAAGGACAAGGTCGTCGACCGGCTCTTCAAGGGCCTCACCGGCCTGATCAAGTCGCGCGGCATCACCGTCATCGAGGGCGCCGGCACGCTGACCGGCCCCCGCACCGTGACCGTCGACGGCACCGACTACACCGGGCGCCACGTCGTGCTCGCCTCCGGCTCCTACAGCCGTACGCTCCCCGGCCTCGAGGTCGACGGCGACAAGGTCATCGCCTCCGAGCACGCGCTGCGCCTCGACCGCGTGCCGGCCTCGGCCATCGTGCTCGGCGGCGGGGTCATCGGCTGCGAGTTCGCCAGCGTCTGGAAGTCCTTCGGTGCCGACGTCACCATCATCGAAGCCCTCCCGCGGCTCGTCGCCGTCGAGGACGAGGCCTCCTCCCAGGCCCTCGAGCGGGCCTTCCGCAAGCGCAAGATCAGCTTCCTCACCGGCACGCCCTTCCAGAGCGTGAAGACCACCGACACCGGGGTCGCCGTCACCGTCGAGGGCGGCGACGTGATCGAGGCCGAGGTCCTCCTCGTCGCGGTCGGGCGCGGCCCGTCGACCGACGGCCTGGGCTACGCCGAGCAGGGCATCGAGATGGACCGCGGCTTCGTGCTCGCCGACGAGCGCTGCCGCACCAACGTCGAGGGCGTGTACGCCGTCGGCGACATCGTGCCCGGCCTCCAGCTCGCGCACCGCGGGTTCCAGCAGGGCATCTTCGTGGCCGAGGACATCGCCGGCCTCGACCCTCGCCCCATCGATGAGTCGGGCATCCCGCGCGTGACCTACTCCCACCCCGAGATCGCCTCGGTCGGTCTCGACGAGGCCACCGCCCGTGAGCGTCACGGCGACGCCGTCACGACCATCACTTACGACCTCGGCGGCAACGGCAAGAGCCAGATCCTGCAGACCCAGGGCTTCGTCAAGCTCGTCGGCCTTACCGACGGCCCCGTCCTCGGCGTCCACATGGTGGGAGACCGGGTCGGCGAGCTCATCGGCGAGGCCCAGCTCATCTACAACTGGGAGGCGCACGCCGACGACGTCGCGCCGCTCGTGCACGCGCACCCCACCCAGAACGAGGCTCTCGGCGAGGCCCACCTGGCCCTGGCCGGCAAGCCGCTGCACGCACACTCCTGACCACCCCAGATTTTCTCCAACCACACACGCGAGCGAAGGACACACATGGCCTCCGAAGTCACCCTCCCCGCACTCGGCGAGTCCGTCACCGAGGGCACCGTCACCCGCTGGCTCACGCAGGTCGGTGACACGGTTGCCGTCGACGAGCCGGAGCTCGAGGTCTCCACCGACAAGGTCGACACCGAGATCCCGTCCCCCGTCGCGGGCACGCTCCTCGAGATCAAGGCCAACGAGGACGACACCGTCGAGGTCGGCGCGGTCCTGGGCGTGATCGGCGAGGAGGGCGAGTCCGCCGGCGACGCCTCCGGTTCCGCCGAGCCCGAGGCGCAGCCCCAGGACGCCGAGGAGTCGGAGAAGAAGGCCGAGCAGGAGGAGCAGGTCGCCGAGGAGACCGGCGAGCTCCCGGCCGGCGACTCCACCCCCGAGTCGGAGAAGGACGACGCCCCCGCGCAGGAGGAGCCGGCGGCCAGCGAGTCCGGCGGTTCGGGTGGTGGATCCGGCACGGCCGTGACCCTCCCCGCCCTCGGCGAGTCCGTCACCGAGGGCACCGTGACCCGCTGGCTCAAGAAGGTCGGCGACGAGGTCGCCGTCGACGAGCCCCTGCTCGAGGTCTCCACCGACAAGGTCGACACCGAGATCCCCTCGCCGGTCGCGGGCACCTTGCTCGAGATCAAGGCGGAGGAGGACGAGACCGTCGAGGTCGGTGCCGAGCTCGCGATCATCGGGTCCGGCGACGCCGCGCCCGCCGAGTCCGCACCCGAGCCCGAGCCCGAGGCCGCCGCAGAGCCCGAGCCGGAGCCCGAGCCCGAGCCCGAGCCGGAGCCGGAGCCCGCCAAGGAGGAGCCGAAGGCCGCCGAGCCCGAGCCCGAGCCCGCCCAGGAGCAGCCGAAGGAGGAGGCGCCCGCCGCGCCTGCAGCCCCGGCTGCGAGCGAGGGCGGCCGCGACCAGACGGCGTACGTCACTCCGCTGGTGCGCAAGATGGCCGACCAGCAGGGCGTGGACCTCGCGCAGGTGCAGGGCACCGGTGTCGGTGGTCGCATCCGCAAGCAGGACGTCCTCGACGCGGCCGCCGCGGCCAAGGAGGCGGCCGCTCCGGCCGCCGCGGCACCCGCCGCGGCAGCTCCCGCCGCTCCCGCTGCTGCGTCCGCACCGTCGTCCGCCCCGTCGCCGCTACGCGGCACCACCGAGCCGCTGTCGCGACTGCGCAAGGTCATCGCGACCCGCATGGTCGAGTCGCTCACCGAGGCCGCGCAGCTCACCCAGGTGATGGAGGTCGACGTGACCTCGATCGCCCGTATGCGGGAGGCCGCCAAGGCGGACTTCCTGGCGCGCGAGGGCGTGAAGCTGACCTACCTGCCGTTCTTCGCCAAGGCAGCGATCGACGCGCTCAAGCTGCACCCCAAGCTGAACGCGGCGATCGACGCCGAGAAGGGCGAGGTGACCTACTACGACCGCGAGAACATCGCGTTCGCCGTGGACACCGAGAAGGGCCTGCTGACGCCGGTCGTCAAGGAGGCCGGTGACCTCTCGATCGCCGGGCTGGCCAAGAAGATCGCCGACGTCGCCGAGCGCACCCGCACCAACAAGATCACCCCGGACGAGCTGTCCGGCGGCACGTTCACGATCACCAACCTCGGCAGCTTCGGGGCCCTGTTCGACACCCCGATCATCAACAAGCCGCAGGTGGCGATCCTCGGCCCCGGTGCCGTGGTGAAGCGGCCGGTCGTGATCGACGACGCCAACCTCGGCGAGACGATCGCGGTCCGCCACATGGTCTACCTGTCGCTGACCTACGACCACCGCCTGGTCGACGGCGCCGACGCCGGCCGGTTCCTCCGCGAGGTCAAGCAGCGCCTCGAGGCGGGCCAGTTCGAGATCTGAGCCCAGCCGACCGGAGCGAAGCGACGGTCGGCGTCGGGCGAAGAGGTTGAGGGGCCGGCGCAGCGTGAGCCTGCGAACGCTGGGCACCGGCCGTCTCGAAACCTGAGCCCAGCTCGTACGACGCCCCGTCCGCCACGTGCGGGCGGGGCGTCGCCGCGTCCCCCCTCGGCCACCCGCCCCATAGTCCGCATCAATGGGCTCCCTCCCGACGGGTCGCGAGGAGCTTTCTGATGCGGACTATCCGGGCCGGGCAGCAGCCGAAAACCACAGGCGCACTGTCCGACCCACCACCTAGCCTGAAGACATCGTGACGATCACCGACACCTCCCGCGCAGCAGAGCCGACGACCACCTCCACGTCGGGTCTCCCCGAGCACCGTCAGCCGGTCGACTGGCGTCGCGTACGCCGCCCGCTGACCTACCTCTGCTTCTCGATGTCCCTCGTCGGCGCGATCGCCGCCTCGCTCGGCTCGCTGGTCGCCGGCCGGCTCGCCGACGTCCCCACCGACCGTCTCCTGCTGCTGCTCGGCCTGTGCGTGGTGGGTGGCGCGGTCATCGACACCGTCGCCAAGACCATCTGGGCCACGATCTGCGACCCGGGCCGAGGGCCAGCTGCGGTCCGACCTCCTCGACGCCGCGATGGCACAGCCGCTCTCCGAGCTCTCCGAGCAGGCCGTCGGCGAGGTCCTCGACCGGATCGACGACGACACGTGGGAGGTCGGCCAGCTGATGCGCTGGGGCGTGTGGCAGGCCGCCCGCACCTTCCTCGCCTCCGGCCCGCTGTGGGTCGTCGCCAGCGTGACCTGGTGGCCGGCGACCTTCCTCTTCCCCCTGACCGCGGTCGCCACCTTCCTCGTCGTACGACGCCTCCTGCCGCAGGTCGCGCAGAAAGGTGATCGAGGAGGCCGCCTGGACCGACCACGCCGCCTCGACCGAGGAGGGCGTCGCGGCCCGTGACGACCTCCGCACGTCACTGGGCCAGGCCCACGTGCTCCGACGCAACGCCCACCTGGCCTCCGTCGTCCACCGCGCGCTCGACGCCGTGCTGGCGGTCGAGGTGCGGATCACCCGTCGCAGCGGCGGCCTCCTGCACGGCGCCCTGGCGGCCGTAGGCGTCGTGGGCATCGCGCTGGTGCTCTCAGGCGACCTCTCGACGGCCCGCCTGGTCACGCTCTTCCTGGTGACCACGATGTTCGTGGGCGGCGTCGACATGCTCGCCCGCCACCTCCCCGACCTCCAGGAGGGCTTCGGCGCGGTGCTGCGCCTGCGCGGCATGCTCGCCTCACCGGCCGAGCCCACCGGCGGCCTCCCGGTGCCCGACGGACCGCTCGACGTCGAGTTCCGCCACCTCGAGTTCACCTACGGCACCGGCACCTTCGCGCTCCGCGACGTCGACCTGCTGCTGACCGCGGGCCACACCTGCGCCCTCGTCGGTCGCACCGGATCGGGCAAGTCGACCCTCGCGTCACTGCTGTCCCGCGCCGTCGAGCCGCCGCGCGGCACGGTCTTCCTCGGGGGCGTCGACGTGCTCGACCTCGACCTCCAGCAGCTGCGCTCCGCGGTCGGGGTCGTCACCCAGCGCACCGAGGTGCTGGCCGGCACCCTCGCCGACAACATCACCCTCTTCGACGACGTCCCCCGCGCAACGGTCGAGGCGGCCGTCTCCGAGCTCGGCCTGACCGACTGGGTCGCCGGCCTGCCCGAGGGCCTAGACACCGTCCTCGGCCCCGGCGGCACCAGCCTCTCGGCCGGCGAGGAGCAGCTCGTCGCCTTCGCACGGCTGCTCGTGCGCGACGTCAGCGTCGTGGTCCTCGACGAGGCGACCGCGCGCATGGACCCGGTCACCGAGGCGCGTGTGGTCCGGGCCGCCGACCGCCTCATCTCCGGGCGCACCGGCATCCTCGTCGCCCACCGACTCTCCACGACCGAGCGCGCCGAGCAGGTCGCCGTCCTCGAGTCCGGGCGCGTCGTCCAGCAGGGCCCCCGGCACCGGCTCGCCGCCACCGACGGCCCCTTCCGCGAGCTGCTCGAGGCCGCGGCCCACGAGGCCGTCGTCGAGGAGCACCACCACGACGACGCCGCCATCGGGTCGGTGCGCCGCAGCACGACTCCCCCGCCCCCGCCCGAGCTCGCGCCCACCCCGAGCCTGACGCGCCAGGTGCTCCACACCGTGAGCATCCAGCCGCAGTGGGGACTCCTGGGGGCCGCGCTGTTCCTGGTGGCCTCCCTCACCGGTGCCTTCGGCGCGGTCACGGGGTGGATCTGGGGACACATCGTCACCGATCTCCAGCACGGCCAGCGCCCGGGCCTCCTGGCCCTGGCCCTCGTGGTCTCGCTGGTCGTCAGCCCGCTGCTGCTCTCGCAGGCCTTCCGCACCTACCCCCACTGGTGGGTCGAGGTGCGCCTGCGCGTGCGTGCCGCGGTGCTGCACGGGCAGACCGCGCAGCGCCGCCTCGTCCGTACGCCGCCGGGCGAGGTCGTCGCCCGCACCATGGACGCCGACCGGCTGGCGCGCTACACCGACCGCTGGGTCGACTTCGTCAACGGGCTCGTCGTGGCCGCGATGACCGCGCTCATCGCGCAGACCTGGGTCGCGGGGGCGGTCCTGCTGACCGTGATGGTCGTCTCCGCGCTCGCCTCGACCCTGGGCCGTCGGGTGGCGGGACGCTCGGCCGCGGCCGCGTCCACCGCGCGGGCCCGCTTCGGCCAGTCCCTCGTCTCGGCGCTGGAGTCGGTCCGCACGGTCAAGCTGGCCGCGGCGACTCCCCAGGTGCACGCGCACCTGCGCCAGGTCGACGGCGGACGCGTCGACGCCGCCGTGCGCGAGCACCGCGTCCAGGCGCTCCTCGACGGCGTCCCCGTCGTCATGGTCCAGCTCGGCGTCGTCGCCGCCTGGGCCGGCCTGCTCTCGGGTCGCTGGGAGCTGGCGACGGCGCTGCTGGTCGCCAACGCCGTCAGCGGCTTCGACTGGTTCGGCCGCGTGGCGGGAGCCGTGGTCACCGAGGCCCCCGGCGTCCGCGCGTGGATGAATGCCACCAGCAGGCTCGCCGGCGGCGGCGACCTGATGGACCTGCCGCCCGGGGTCGACCTCGTCCGCGGCACCGGCCCCGACCCGGCCACGCCCGCGCGCGAGGCGCTGCACACCCTCACCGTCCGTGACCTCTCCGCCGTGCACGACGACGGCACCCTCGGCGTCCAGGAGGTCGATCTCGAGGTGCACGCAGGCGAGCTCGTGCTGCTCCTGGGCCAGGTGGGCTCGGGCAAGTCCAGCCTGCTCGGGGCCCTGGCCGGCCTGGTCAGCAGCACCGGCGAGATCCGGTGGAACGACCGGGTCGTCGACGACCCGCAGACCACGCTCCGACCCGGGCGCGTGGCCCATGTCGCGCAGGTGCCGCGGGTGCTGTCCGGCAGCTTCACCGGCAACGTCGCCCTCGACCACCCGGACCGCCCGGTCGTGCCCGCGCTCGAGTCGGCGCGGATGGGCCGCGACGTCTCCGAGGCCGGCGGGCCGGACGCCCTCGTCGGCCACCGCGGCGTACGCCTCTCCGGCGGCCAGGTGCAGCGGCTCGCCCTGGCACGGGCCCTGGCCACCGAGGCCGACCTGCTGCTGGCCGACGACGTCTCCTCCGCGCTCGACGCCGCCACCGAGATCGAGCTGTGGCAGGCGCTGCGCGCCCGGGGCGCCGCGGTCATCGGCGCGACCAGCAAGTCGGCCGCGCTGGCCCAGGCCGACCGCGTCGTCGTGCTCGACTCCGGCCGCGTCGTCGATCACGGCCCCTGGCGCGAGCTGTCGACCCGCTGGGCGCACCTCGCCGGCTGACCGCCTCCGGACCCAGGACTCCGAGCGGCCGACGCTTTGGTCGGGTGGTTGGGTGGTGGCATGCGCGTAGTGATTGCGGGAGCCTCGGGCTTCCTCGGGACCCACCTGACCGCGCACCTGCGCCAGCACGGCCACGAGGTCACCGCGCTCGTGCGCCGGGAGCCGACCTCGGCACGCGAGTCGCAGTGGGACCCGCGCGCCGGTCAGGTGGACGCCGACCTCGTCGGCCGCTCCGACGTCGTGATCAACCTCGCCGGCGCGAGCATCGCCGGCAACCCGCACTCGAAGAAGTGGGCCGAGGAGGTCATGGAGTCGCGGGTCTCGACCACCTGCCTCCTGTCCAGGACGATCGCCGCGAGCGAGCGGCCGCCCGCGTTCCTCGCCGGCAACGGCATCAGCTGGTACGGCGACCACGATGCCGCCCCGGTCACCGAGGAATCCGAGAGCATCGGCGACGCCTTCCTGACCCGGGTCGCCCGGGCGTGGGAGTCGGCTGCCGACGACGCCCGCGCGGCCGGGGCCCGCGTGTGCGTGCTCCGCACGGCTCCCGTGATGGACCGGACGTCGCCGCCGCTCAAGCAGCTGCGGCTGCTCTTCCAGCTCGGCGGCGGGGCCCGTCTCGGCTCGGGCGAGCAGTACATGCCGATGATCTCACTGCGCGACTGGATCGGCGCGGTGAGCTACCTCGCCGAGTCGCGCGACGTCTCCGGCGCCTTCAATCTCTGCTGCCCCACCCCGCCGACCAACGCCGAGTTCACCCGGGCCCTCTCGGCCGCGCTGCACCGCAAGGCCTTCCTCGCGGTGCCCTCGGCCCTCCTCAAGCCGGCCGCGGGCGACCTCGCCCCCGAGCTGCTGGGCTCGATCAACGCCCGGCCGACCGCGCTGGAGCGCGCGGGCTACGACTTCGAGGACGAGGACGTCCGCGAGGTGCTGGCCGCCGCGCTGGCCTGATAGCGCGCCTCGGCCACCCGCCACTTCCCGGCCACCCGCACGAGCACGATCCGTCGCGTCGAGGCCCGGTCCGCCGGAAGAGCGACGGGAGACGCCGCGCCCAGGGCCTCCCCACCGACGACGCGGTCCGTGACGACCAGCACCAGTCGGGTCGACGACCGCTCGACGACGTCGAGGGCGAGCACCTGGGTGGTCAGGCCCTCCACGGTCAGGCCGCGTCGGCGGTAGTCGCGCAGGAGTCGTGCGTCGGCGGCGCCGGTGCGCGAGCCGACGGCGTACAGGCTCCTCAGGGCCCCGACGTCGCCCGTGGCCCACGCCTCCGCGCGGCGCCGGTCCCAGGCTGCGAGGATCCCGACCGGTCCCTCCCCGGCTCGCTCGGGTGCCGGGGTCGCCCCGGGTGACCTGCCGCCCGGCCGCGCCAGCGCGACGACCAGGGTCGCGACCACGCACGCACAGGCGAGTGCGGTGAGGACGGGGAGCAGCCGACGAGGGTCCACCTCGCCACCCTCGCCGATTTCCGGGTGCCGTGCGCCCGGTCATCCACAGGCCCGACCGGTGACCGCGTGGGCGTAGGCTCGCGGGCATGCCGCAGGAGCACGAGCTGGAGTTCGAGGTCGCCGGTCTGGGCGACGACGCCGTCGACTACCTCGCCGCCTGGGACGTCCAGCGCCGCGTGCACGAGGCCGTGGTGGCCGGCACCCGGGCCGACACGGTCCTGCTGCTCGAGCACCCGCCCGTCTTCACCGCCGGCAAGCGCACCGACGCGCACGAGCGCCCGCTCGACCCGGGAGGTGCCGCCGTCATCGACGTCGACCGCGGCGGCAAGATCACCTTCCACGGCCCCGGCCAGCTCGTCGGCTACCCGATCGTCACGCTGCCCGACCACGTCAAGGTCGTCGACTACGTGCGCCGGGTCGAGGAGGCGCTGATCGCGGTGTGCGCCGACTTCGGCGTCACCACCGCCCGCGTGCCCGGCCGCAGCGGCGTCTGGCTGCGCGCCGACGACCGAGGTCCGGAGCGCAAGATCGGCGCGATCGGCATCCGGGTGAGCCGCGGGGTGACCATGCACGGCTTCGCCCTCAACTGCGACGTCGACCTCGGCTGGTACGACCGCTTCGTGCCGTGCGGGATCGCCGACGCGGGCGTCACGTCCCTGTCCGAGGAGACCGGGCGCGACGTCACCGTCACCGACGTGCTGCCGAGCGTGCGCCGGCACCTGGCGGCGTACCTCGCCTGGCTCCCCTACGCCCCCACCCCGGACTACGAGTCGCGCCCCGAGCCCGCTCACGGCCCGCGCATCCAGCTGGTCACCCCCGGGCGCTGACCGAGCCTCGGTCGCGGCGGTCCTCGCCGACGTGGACGGGCTGCTCGACGTCCACGACTGAGCGTCGGCACCGCCCACGCGGAGGGGTGGTCCGTCGCCCATCCCGGTCTGGTTGGCTCGTGGGATGAGCCAGCTTCCCCTGTCGGTGACCGTCAACGGAGCGCCGCAGTCGGTGGAGGTGGATCCGCGGCGCTCGCTGCTGGACCTGCTGCGCGACACCCTCGGCCTCACCGGCACGCAGAAGGGCTGCGACCAGGGCGCCTGCGGGGCCTGCACCGTGCACCTGGACGGCCGCCGGGTGCTCTCCTGCCTCACGCTCGCCGCCCAGGTGGAGGGGCGCGAGGTCACCACGGTCGAGGGCATCGGCACCACCGACCGGCTCCACCCCGTGCAGCAGGCCTTCGTCGACTGCGACGCCTTCCAGTGCGGCGCGTGCACGGCCGGCCAGGTGATGTCGGCGGTCGCCCTGCTCGACGAGGGCGGGTGGGAGACCGCGGACGACGTGCGCGAACTGATGAGCGGCAACTTGTGCCGCTGCGGCGCCTATCCGCGCATCGTCGACGCCGTCCTCGGCGCCCACGCCGCCCGGGAGGCCTGAGATGCATCCCTTCACCATCACCCGTGTCGACGACGTCGAGGCCGCCGGGTCCGCGGTCACGAACGACGCGATCGCGCGGGCCGTCCAGGGTCCCGACGACACCGTCTTCATCGCCGGCGGCACCACCCAGCTCGACCTGATGCGCGACGGCGTGTGGTCCCCCGGCACCCTCGTGGACATCAGTCGCCTCCCGCTCGGCGAGGTCGAGGCCACCGACGGGCTCCTGGTCGTCGGCGCCGCGGTGACCATGGCGGAGCTCGCGCGCCACCCGGCGGTCGCGGGGCTCGACGTGCTGCGCGACTCCCTGCTGCTGGCGGCCTCGCCCCAGCTGCGCAACATGGCAACGGTGGGCGGCAACGTCCTCCAGCGCACGCGCTGCCGCTACTTCCGCGACCCGACGGTCCCCCAGTGCAACAAGCGCGTGCCCGGCAGCGGGTGTGCCGCGGTGGAGGGCACCGCGCGCACCCACGCCGTCCTCGGCGTCGACGCCGGCTGCATCGCCGTGCACGCCTCCGACCTCGCCGTCGCACTCGTGGCGCTGGACGCGCGGGTGCGCCTCCACGGCCCGGGTGGCGGGCGCACGGTCGCCGTGGCCGACCTGCACGTCCGCGCCGACGTGGACCCCGCACGCGACAACGTCCTCGCCCCCGGTGAGCTCATCACCCACCTGGAGATCCCGGTCCCCCACGCGCGCTCGGGCTACCTCAAGGTGCGGGACCGGGCGTCGTACGAGTTCGCGCTGACCTCCGCGGCCGTCGTCGCCAGGCTCGAGGACGGCGTGCTGGCGCACGTGGCCATCGGTCTCGGCGGCGTCGGGTCGGTGCCCTGGCGCGCCACCCGCGCCGAGGACGTGCTGCGCGGCCGGAGGGCGTCGCTCGCCCTCTTCGAGGAGGCCGCGAAGGCCGAGCTCGAGGGTGCCTTCATGGTGCCCGGCACGGAGTTCAAGCCCGAGCTCGCCCGCCGCACCCTGGTCCGCCAGCTGCGCGACGTCACGGAGGTGACCGCATGACCACCACGACCGACGCCCCCGCCGCCACCGGCGCCCCCGTCGTCGGGGCGGGCGTGACCCGCGTCGACGGGCCCCTCAAGGTCACCGGTGCCGTGCCGTACGCCGACGACCTGGCGCCCCGCGACGCCCTCGTCGGGGTGCTCGTCGGCGCCACGATCGCCTCCGGCGAGGTCTCCCTCGTCGACGCCGGCGACGCGCTCGCCGCACCCGGTGTCGTCGCCGTGATCTCGCACCACGACGCCCCTGCCGTCGTACGGCCCAACGAGGCGTCGACCGACGAGCGCGCCCCGCGCCCGCCCTTCCAGGACGCCACCGTCCGCTTCCACGGCGACTACGTCGCGATGGTCGTCGCCCAGACCCGGGAGGAGGCGGTGCACGCCGCCTCCCTGCTGCGCGTGACGTACGACGTCGCCGAGCCGGTCGTCGACCTCAACGACCCCCGCGCGCCACGCGAGGACGACGACCCGGCCGGTGCCGACAGCGTCCGAGGAGACCTCGAACGCGGGCTCGCGGAGGCCGACGTGGTGGTCGAGGCCGACTACGTGACCGGCGACAACACCAACAACCCGCTCGGCCTCTTCTCCGCGTGCGCGGAGTGGGACGGCGACGCGCTGCACATGTGGGCGACCACGCAGTGGCCGTCCAACACCGCGGACTGCCTGGCCGAGTCGTGGGGCATCGCCCGCGAGGACGTGCGGGTGGAGTGCCCCTACCTCGGCGGCGGCTTCGGCTCCGGCCTGCGCCCGTGGCCCTACATCCACGCCGCCGCGATGGCGGCCAGGGTCGTCGGCCACCCGGTGCGGGTGGTGCTCAGCCGTCCGCAGATGTTCACCGGGGTCGGCCACCGCCCCGAGACCGTCCAGCACGTGCGCCTCGGCGCCCGCCGCGACGGCACCCTGACCGCGGTCGAGCACACCGCGACCATCCCGGTCGCCGTGGACGACGACAACCCGGAGAACGTCGTCTCCGGCACCCGGCAGGGGTACGCCGTCGAGCACCTGCGCGCCGACGTCGACCAGGTGCGCCTGCACATCTCCCCGCCCGGCTCGATGCGCGCTCCCGGTGAGGCGCAGGGCAACTTCGCCCTGGAGACCGCGCTCGACGAGCTGGCCGTGGAGCTCGGCATCGACCCGGTCGCGCTGCGGCTGCGCAACGACGCCGTCACCAACCCCGACCAGGACGACCTGCCGTGGTCGAGCAAGGCACTCGGCGAGTGCCTGCGTCGTGGCGCGGAGCTGATCGGCTGGGGCGACCGCGACCCCGCCCCGCGCTCGATGCGCGAGGGCGACCAGCTGGTCGGCTACGGCATGGCGGCGGTGTCGTTCTTCTACTTCCAGCAGCCGTGCACCGTGCGGGTCGTCGTACGCCGTGACGGCACCGCCGCGGTCCACTGCGCGGCGATGGACATCGGCACCGGCACCTACACGATCGTCACCCAGGTGGCCGCCGAGCGGCTGGGCCTCGACCTGGCCGAGGTCGAGGTCGTGCTCGGCGACAGCTCGCTGCCGCCCTCTCCCCCGGCCGGCGGCTCCGGGCTCGCGATGGCCATCTCCAACGCGACCGCGCTGGCGGTCGCCGAGGTGCTGGGCGACCTGGGCCTCGACGCCGTGCCCGGCCGGGCGACGCTGTCGCACGCGGTCGGCGACCGCGACGAGGTGGCCGCGGAGGCCACCGCGGACCAGCCGGACGCCGCCGAGCTGGGCATGTCGCCGTCGGGCGCCTTCGGGGCGAAGTTCGCCAAGGTGCGCGTCGACGCCGACCTCGGGCTGGTGCGTGTCGAGCGCCTCGTGTCGGTCATCGACTGCGGCCAGGTGCTCAACGAGCGCACGGCCCGGAGCCA
This sequence comes from Nocardioides sp., assembly GCF_025965415.1. Taxonomy (GTDB): domain Bacteria; phylum Actinomycetota; class Actinomycetes; order Propionibacteriales; family Nocardioidaceae; genus Nocardioides. The sequence continues at coordinate 6,679 of NZ_JAOPWY010000108.1, read as the reverse complement.
GGTCGTGGGCGGCACGGTCGGCGGCATCGGCCACGCGTTGCTCGAGCACACGGTCACCGACCTGCACGCGGGCCCGCAGACCGGCCGCATCACCAACGCCCACCTCGCCGACTACCTCGTCGCCGTCAACGCCGACGTGCCGGACCTCGAGGTCGAGTTCGTGGGCGGTCCCGACCGCCTGAACCCGGTCGGCGTCAAGGGCGTCGGCGAGGTCGGCCTGTGCGGGGTCGCGGCCGCGATCGGCAACGCCGTCTTCCACGCCACGGGGCGCCGCATCCGGCGACTCCCGATCACCCCCGACCTGCTGCTCTGAGGGTGCCGAGGGCGAATTGGGTGGCCTCTCGGCGCGGCGTAGAGTGCGCGTGTGACTGCCGCTGCCACTTCCGAAGGACGCAAGCTTCTCCGACTGGAGATCCGCAACGCGGAGACCCCGATCGAACGCAAGCCGGAGTGGATCAAGACCAAGGCCAAGATGGGCCCCGAATACACGGCGCTGCAGAACCTCGTGAAGTCCGAGGGCCTGCACACCGTCTGCCAGTCGGCCGGCTGCCCCAACATCTTCGAGTGCTGGGAGGACAAGGAAGCCACCTTCCTCATCGGTGGCGACCAGTGCACCCGCCGCTGCGACTTCTGCCAGATCGACACGGGCAAGCCGCAGCCGCTCGACCGCGACGAGCCCCGCCGGGTCGCGGAGTCGGTGCAGAAGATGCAGCTCAAGTACGCCACCATCACCGGTGTCGCCCGCGACGACCTGCCCGACGGCGGCGCCTGGCTGTACGCCGAGACGGTGCGCGCGATCCACGAGCTCAACCCCGGCACCGGCGTGGAGAACCTGATCCCCGACTTCAACGGCAAGCCCGACCTGCTGACCGAGGTCTTCGAGTCCCGCCCCGAGGTGCTGGCGCACAACGTCGAGACCGTGCCGCGGATCTTCAAGCGGATCCGCCCGGCCTTCCGCTACGACCGCTCCCTCGACGTCCTCACCCAGGCGCGCGACTTCGGCCTGGTCACCAAGTCCAACCTGATCCTCGGCATGGGCGAGACCCGCGAGGAGGTCAGCCAGGCGCTGCGCGACCTGCACGACGCGGGCTGCGAGCTGATCACCATCACGCAGTACCTCCGCCCCTCACCGCGTCACCACCCCGTCGAGCGCTGGGTCAAGCCGGAGGAGTTCGTCGAGCTCAAGGCCGAGGCCGACGAGATCGGCTTCGCCGGCGCGCTGTCCGGCCCACTGGTGCGCTCGTCCTACCGCGCCGGTCGGCTGTACGGTCAGGCCATGGACGCGCGCGCCGCCGCGGCCGTCTGACCCCCACCACCGCTTCACCGTTTCCGCCGACCTCTAGCTGGACAAGGCCACCTCATGTCGACCCCCGCCACCACGCCCACCACGCGCCGTGGGCAGATCATGCAGACCTACCAGATGGCCAAGCGCAGCGACCCGCGCCTGGGCTGGATCATCCTGGGTGCGTTCGTGGTGGGTGCGGCGCTCGGCTTCGGCCTCATGTGGCTGCTGCCCGGCGACGGTGTGCTGTCGCTGATCATCTCGATCGTCGGCGCGCTGATGATCGGCCTGCTCTTCGCGCTGCTCATCTTCGGCCGCCGCGCCCAGCGGGCGGCGTACGCCCAGATGGAGGGCCAGCCGGCCGCCGCCGCGGGCGCCCTCCAGATGCTCAAGCGCGGCTGGAAGGTCGACCCCGTGGTCGGCTTCACCAAGCAGCAGGACGTCGTGCACCGCGTCGTCGGTCCGCCCGGCATCGTCCTGGTCGGCGAGGGCTCGAGCCAGGCACGCGTGAAGCAGCTCCTGGTCAACGAGCGCAAGAAGCACGAGCGCGTCGCCTACGGCGTGCCGATCCACGAGATCGTCGCCGGCCGCGGCGAGGGCGAGATCCCGCTGCCCAAGCTGGTGCGCCACGTCCAGAAGCTCGGCCGCTCGGTCAAGCCGGCCGAGATGACCGACATCCTCCAGCGGCTCAAGGCGCTCGACGCGCAGCGCGGCAAGCTGCCGCTGCCCAAGGGGCCCATCCCGACATCGATGAAGGGCATGCGCTCGCAGCAGCGCGGCCGCTGAGGACCCGCTGGTCGAGGAGGTCGCGCAGCGACCCGTCACGAGACCCGGTCAGAGACTGACGGTCCGCGTGCCTGCGGCCAGGTCGTGCAGCCCGCGTCCGTCGAAGGTGAGCAGCGGCGGGACGAGCAGCGCCACCATCACGGACCGCAGCAGGGCCCGCAGGAGCGACACGGGCTGACCCGACCCGTCGTGGCGCACGACCCGGACCCGGGCCGCGAGCTTGCCGAAGGAGCCGCCGGCGACGGCGGTGAAGAGCGCCGACTCGACGACGAAGAGCCCCAGCGTGCCGAGCCCGTTGGGGTTGCCCGCGAGGACACCGACGGCGACCAGCCCCTCGACGACGGCCAGGCAGGTCACCCAGTCCACGAAGAGCGCCAGGATGCGCCGTCCCCAGGTCGCGGGCTGCAGCTCGGGTGTTACAGCGCTGGTCACGCGGCAAGCCTAGGTGAGCTCCGGCACCCGCCATCAACCGGTCACTTGTAACACGGCCGAAACAAACGGGATACGGTCAAGAAACTGCTCCCACCTAACGTGACCCCCGGTGCAACGACGCACCGTTGTCGTGACGCTGCTACTTCGACGTGCGCTGGGCGCCGTCAAGGAGGACCGAATGTTCAACAACTCCGATGAGCTGCTCAAGTTCATCAAGGACGAGGGCGTCGAGATGGTCGACGTCCGCTTCTGCGACCTGCCGGGCATCATGCAGCACTTCACGGTGCCGGTGTCCTCCTTCGACCAGAGCGTCTTCGACGACGGCCTCGGCTTCGACGGGTCCTCGATCCGCGGGTTCCAGGCCATCAACGAGTCGGACATGTCGCTCTTCCCGGACCCGACCACCGCCTACATCGACCCGTTCCGCAAGTCGAAGACGCTGAACGTCAACTTCTTCATCCACGACCCGATCACCGGTGAGGCCTACAGCCGCGACCCGCGCAACATCGCCCGCAAGGCCCTGGCCTACCTCGACTCGACCGGCATCGCGGACACCGCCTACTTCGCCCCCGAGGCCGAGTTCTACATCTTCGACAGCGTCCGCTACAGCACTGGCGTCAACGAGGGCTACTACCACATCGACTCCGTCGAGGGCTGGTGGAACTCCGGCAAGGAGGGCGACGACAACCTCGGCTACAAGACCCGCCTCAAGGGCGGCTACTTCCCCGTCGAGCCGTACGACCACTACAGCGACCTGCGCGCCGACATGGTCAAGAACCTCGAGGCGAGCGGCCTCCTCGTCGAGCGCGCCCACCACGAGGTCGGCACCGCCGGGCAGGCGGAGATCAACTACCGCTTCGACACGCTGCTCAAGGCCGCCGACGACGTGATGAAGTTCAAGTACCTCATCAAGAACACCGCCTGGGAGCAGGGCAAGTCGGTCACCTTCATGCCGAAGCCGATCTTCGGCGACAACGGCTCGGGCATGCACGTGCACCAGTCGCTGTGGAAGGACGGCGAGCCGCTGTTCTTCGACGAGACCGGCTACGCCGGCCTGTCCGACATGGCGCGCTGGTACATCGGCGGCATCCTCAAGCACGCGCCGTCGCTGCTGGCCTTCACCAACCCGACGGTGAACTCCTACCACCGCCTGGTGCCGGGCTTCGAGGCGCCGATCTCGCTGGTCTACTCCTCGCGCAACCGCTCCGCCTCGGTCCGCATCCCGATCACGGGAGCCAACCCGAAAGCCAAGCGCGTCGAGACCCGCTTCCCCGACCCGTCGGCGAACCCCTACCTCGCCTTCGCGGCGCTGATGCTCGCCGGCCTCGACGGTGTCCAGAACAAGACGGAGCCCGCGGCCCCGATCGACAAGGACATCTACGAGCTGCCGCCGGACGAGATGGCCGAGATCGACCAGGTGCCGACCTCGCTCGGTGCCGTCCTCGACGCGCTCGAGGAGGACCACGACTACCTGACGGTCGGCGGAGTCTTCACCGACGACCTGATCGAGACGTGGATCCACTTCAAGCGGACGCAGGAGATCGCGCCCGTCCAGCTCCGCCCCCACCCGCACGAGTTCGAGCTCTACTACGACATCTGAGCCACGCTCAGCGCTGACCTGTGGGTTTGTCCCGTGATCAGCGCCTCACGTACGAGAACGTCCCAAGACACCTTCGGTTGTCTTGGGACGTTCTCAGTTGTCGTGTGGCATGGATGTCGCATGGATGTGGCATGGAGCGTGGCGTCCTGCTAATCCGTTGATCCGCCGTAGCCCACCCCGCCCACTATGACGCGGCAGCAACCGGCCTGGCGCTGGTCGCCGTCCAACGTTGGTTCCGTCCAACACGGCCGGGGAATGTCATGCGTTCCCTGACATCACGTGGCACGCTCACGCTGTGGACTCTTCAAGCAACCGCTCGGTGTTCTTCGCGTACGCGTCGCAACCAGCCTCCTGCGGTGAGGCAATGGTGACGGCCGCATCTTCGCTGACCGACACGGGCACGCCGAGTTCAACATGGCGAGAGCTTCAGCCCGGTGGTCGCGTTCTGATAGACGTGATCACGGAAGCAATCGACCGATGCGACGTCGTTGTGGCCGAGATTAGCTCCATGAATCGCAATGTACTGTTCGAGGCCGGGTACGCCCTAGCGAAAAACAAGGGTCTTCTTTTTGCGATGGACGAGTCGCTTGATAGCGCACACAGGCTGTGGGATGGCGTTCAACTTTTCTCCACAATCGGACGGCTGGATTACCATGGCAACGGCGCTCGCCTAGCCGAACTGGTTGGAGCCAATCTAGCGATGGCGGTCACGAGCGAATCTCTATTGACTGGACTTCTCGCGGACTCGAAGCCACAACAGATGAATGCCGTCTTTGCGCCGACCGTCCCTGTTCGGTTCCAAGCCGCTGACATGCTCGACAAGGAACTGAACAACCGGGGCAGCATCCAAGTGTTGGCTAGCGGCGACGACCTTGGTCTGGCCCCTCTGTCCTACTACGCGGGAGAGATATTCCGCTCGGCAGCGGCGATCTTCCATTTCATGAACCCTGACCGAAGCCGCGCTATCGAGCACAACGCACGCTCAAGCTTCCTTGCTGGCTTCGCGTACGGGTGGGATCGACCTGTGCTCATGCTCGCCGAGTCCGAGTATGTGAGCCCCCTCGACTATCGCGACCTCCTTTTCAATTACACCACCGCTGCCCAGATGGTCCGCCACGTGGATGACTGGCTCGCATCGCTGCCACTTAAGCCAGGCAGCAGTCGACGACTCGGGCGCCTGGCTATGGAGCTGGATCTGCCTGTGAGTTCGTTCGGGCAGTACGTTGCCGAAAACGAAGACTCGCGACTTGACGACTACTTCCTGCCGACCCGGGAGTTCACAAGCCTGGTACAGGGCGAGGCAACAGTGTTCGTGGGTCGCAAGGGGACCGGTAAGACCGCCACAATGCTCCAAGCTGCGGCCGATCTTGAGAAGGACCGCCGGAACCTAGTGGTCAAGGTCAAGCCGACCTCGTATGAGCTCGGAGGGTTGGTAGACCTCGTTGGACGCTTCGATCTACACGCCGGCAGCGAGTACCTCCTGAACAACCTCTGGAACTTCCTCCTATCAACGGAGGTGGCGTCGCACATTCTGGCCGCGGCCGAAAACAACCCAGCCGGAGTAGGCGGCTCGCCAGAGCTGGTTGCCTTGGACAAGAGATTGGACCGAATGGGCGTCGCGCGGACGTCCGACCTCGCCACGCGACTGGAGGACATGGTTGAGCAGATTCACACGCGTTCCATAAGCGCGAGCGATGATCGTGAACTGCGAGAAGTTGTGGGAGCGTCACTTGGCGTCCACTGGTTCAAGGATCTTCACCGGGAGATTCGCGAAGCCGCCACAGATCAGTACCGACGCATTGCGGTTCTTGTCGACAATCTTGACAAGGCGTGGGAGCGCGGCGCCAACTTCGAGGCCACATCGCGGTTCTTGCTCTCGCTGCTGAGCGCTAGCTGTTCTGTCCGGGCACGTTGGGCACGAGGTCGATGGGTGACTTGCCCTTGAGCGAGGTGTGTCCGCGGTGGTGATTGTAGAAGTGGAGCCAGGCCGGGTAGCTGGCCAGGCGTTCGGCTTCTGATCGGTACTCGACGGCGTAGGCCCACTCTTCGAGCAGAGTGCGGTTGAAGCGTTCAACCTTGCCGTTGGTCTGGGGCCGGTAGGGACGGGTCCGGCGGTGCTTGATCCGTTGCCCGGCCAGGGTCTTGGCCCACAGTTTTGAGCGATAGCAGGAGCCGTTGTCGGTCAGCACGGCGCGCACGGTGATGCCGTGGCGGGCGAACCAGGCGCGGGCCCGTCGCCAGAACCCCACAGCGGTCTCCTTGCGTTCATCGGCGAGGACCTCGGAGTAGGCCAGCCGGGTGTGGTCATCGACGGCGTGGTGCAGGTAGGCGTAGCCACGCGATGGCGAGGCGCCGGCGCGGGCCGCGGTGGTGCGTGCGACGTGAACTCGCCTGTCCTGCTCTGAGCCGCGGCCGTGGATGCGCCAGCCGCCGCCGTCGGGAATCTTCCCGAGCTTCTTGATGTCGACGTGGACCAGGTCACCGGGCGCCTCATGCAGGTAGTGGTTCGCCTTGGCCCTGGCCCACTTGATCCGGGCCCCGGTGGCCGGGTCGGTCCACTTCAGCCGCGGGCACCGGTA